>JANNKM010000026.1:0-2726 GCA_031396305.1 Rhizobacter sp. | reverse complement strand
CGTCCGAGGAGATTTCCCTCACCAACGCCGACTTCGCCAGGTCGTTCGTCGGGGCGCGCTCGGGGCTCACCGTGACGGGCATCGCCTGCGCCGCGGGAGCCGTACCGCGGTAGCGCGCAGGCGACGACCGACCTGATCGGTGGCCAGGTCATGCTGGCGCTGCCCGGCGTCGCCGGCATGCTGGGGCATATTCGCGGCGGCAAACTGCACGCGCTGGCGGTCACCGGCGCGCAGCGCTCGCCGCAACTGCCTGATGTGCCAACCTTGGCCGAATCGGGATTCCCCGGCATGGTGGCCTACGTCTGGCTCGGTCTGCTTGCGCCCCGGGGAACGCCCGGGCCAATCGTCGAGCGCCTGCATCGCGAGACCCAGGCGGCGCTCGCGTCAGCGGAAGTCAGGTCGTACATGGCCAACTCCTCGATCGAAGCCCTGGGTTCGACACCTGCCGAGTTCGCGGCCTACTTCAGCGAAGAACGCGATCGCTGGGCTGCGGTGATCAAGGAAACCGGCGCGAAGATCGACTGATTCAGACTTGGCGGAATTTCAGATGCACCTGACTCCTCAGCCGAACGCCACCGTGACCGGCGTCGAACACTGGACGCACAAAGGCGACGTGCGCCTGTTCCTTTGGGAAAAGTTCGTTGATACACCCGCGGGCAAACCCGCCGTGCTATTCGTGCACGGCTCGTCGATGGCTTCGCAGCCGACCTTCGACCTCAGCGTTCCCGGCCGCGCCGACTCGTCGGTGATGGACTGGTTCGCGCGCCGCGGTTTTGTCTGCTGGTGCGTCGACATGGAAGGCTATGGACGCTCCGACAAGCAACGCGACATCACCTGCGACATCGCCAACGGCGCCGACGATCTGCTGGCCGCGACCGACTACATCGCTCGCACCCGGGCGGTGACAAGCTTCTTGACCTATGGCATTTCTTCAGGCGCGCTGCGCGCGGCGTTGTTCGCGCAGCGCCAGCCGACGCGGGTAACGAAGCTCGTGCTCGACGCCTTCGTCTGGACGGGCGTGGGCAGCCCCACGCTGGAGCAGCGGCGCAAGAAGTTGCCCGACTTCATGAAAGCGAAACGGCGGCCGATCGACCGCGCGTTCGTCTATTCGATCTTCGAGCGCGACCATCCGGACTGCGCCGAGAAGCGTGTCATCGACGCGTTTGCCGAAGCCATCCTCGCGCTGGACGACTCGATGCCCAACGGCACCTACATCGACATGTGTTCGCGCCTGCCAATCGTCGACCCGCGCCACATTTCGGTGCCGACGCTGATCCTGCGTGGCCAATTCGACGGAATTGCCGGCATCGACGATCTGATCGACTTCTTCAAGCTGCTGCCCAATCCCGACAAGCAGTTCACCGCAATGTCGGGGATTTCACATGCGAGCTTCCAGCAGAAGAACTACCTGATGGTCTACGACATTCTGCTCGGCTACTTCACGCGGCGCGATCCCGACTACAGCGCGGCTGGCGCCTGAGGCACTGCTTCGCTTCGGCTCAGGGCGCGATCAGCATGCGCAGCGACGCGTCGAGAAACTCGGTCGGGCTGCGCTTGAAGCCGGAACGCGTGAAACGCTGCAAGCGGCCCACCGCAAACGCCGTCAGGACTGACGCTTGGGCGTTGGCCTGCACCGTCGGCGTCGCCGAGCCCGCGCTTTCCGCGGCAGCGCGCAGGCTTTGGCGCAACTGCGATTCGATGCGATCGAAGAACTGGTTCATGCGGGCCAGGAGCCGGTCGTGCTCGAACACCAGTGCGTCGCCCACCATCACCCGTGTCATGCCGGGATTCTTTTCACCGAATTGCAACAGCACCGTCAATACCTTGTGCACCTGGGTAAGCGAGTCGGATTCACGCTCATTGATCTGGTTCACGAGCGAGAAGACGCTTTGTTCGATGAACTCGATGAGGCCCTCGAACATCTGCGCCTTGCTCGCGAAGTGCCGATACAGCGCCGCTTCACTCACATCGAGCTTGGCCGCCAGTGCCGCCGTCGTAATTCGCTCGGCCCCGGGCTGCTCGAGCATCGTCGCCAAGGTTTGCAGGATCTGAATGCGCCGTTCGCCGGGCTTGGGGCGCTTGCGCCCCGTGGTGCCGCCCGCCGCTGCGGTCTGCACGGGACCCTGGGCAGCGGCGGAATTCGGGTCGGTGGTGTGCATCGTCACAAGAGGAAGGGTGCTTGGCGAGTCGATTCTGGCACACACCCGTGGCGGCGCACGGCAAGGGTGAACACCAACTTTTGCCGAGGGAAATCCCGCATGCACCGTCACCGCCGACTGCCCGTTTTCCGCTCAATGCAAGCGGATCATGATGCAAGGGTCACGCGGCGGCCCCCTGATCCGCTCAATGCGAGCGGATCATGGTGCCGTAGGCCTGATCGGTCAGAACTTCGAGCAGCATCGCGTGCGGCACGCGGCCGTCGATGATGTGCACCGTGTTGACGCCGTTCTTCGCCGCGTCCAGCGCGGAGGAGATCTTGGGCAGCATGCCCCCGCTGATGGTGCCGTCGGCAAACAAGGCGTCGATTTCGCGAGCCGACAGGTTCGTCAACAGCTTGCCCGCCTTGTCGAGCACGCCCGGCGTATTCGTCAGCATCATGAGTTTTTCGGCCTTCAGCACCTCGGCGAGTTTGCCGGCCACGACATCGGCGTTGATGTTGTAGTTCTCGTTGTTCTCGCCGAAGCCCAGCGGCGAGATGACCGGAATGAACTGGTCGTCTTGCAGCG
>JANNKM010000017.1:0-2539 GCA_031396305.1 Rhizobacter sp. | reverse complement strand
CGACCATGAGGAGTAGTTCTTGCTGCTCAGGGTGAGCGTGGCTGCGGGCTTGCCGGGTGCCTTTCGGGTCGCGGGTCCGGGCTTGCGCTCAGCCACCGGCGCGGTCTTGGCCTTCGGCTTGGGCTTGTTGGCGGTGGCGACGGGCATGGCACTCTTTCCAAGGGCTGGTCTGCCGCGAAGGTTGCAAGGCTTGTGCCACGGCGCAGGCGCGCTTGTTGCTAGACATGTTCAAGACAACCCTCTGGAGACAGGCATGCTCTATCGGGCCTACCAGGCGCACGCGGATCTGAGCTGGCCCCTGCGCTCATGGGCCAGGATGTCGGCGCAGATGCTGCAGGACCCCGACCTGGTGCTGGCAGGACGGACCGTCCACCGACATGCGGCGGCAGCCTGCAAGGTGCTCGAACTGTCGGAGGTCAAGCATCAGCGGCCGGCCTGGCGCCTGGACCAGGTGAGCGTCCAAGGCGAGTCCGTGCCGGTGGACGAGGACGCGGTGTTCAGCACGCCCTTTGCGACACTGCGGCGCTTTCGCAAGACCGGTTCAGCGTCCCAGCCCCGCGTGCTGGTGGTGGCCCCCATGTCGGGCCACTTCGCGACCCTGCTGCGCGACACGGTGCGTACCGTGCTGCAGGACCACGAGGTCTACGTCACCGACTGGCACAACGTGCGCGAAGTGCCCTTGTCCGCCGGGCGCTTCGGCCTGGACGAGTACACCGAGCACCTCATCGACTTCCTGGACTGGATGGGCGCGGACTGCCACGTCATCGCCGTCTGCCAGCCCTGCGTGGCCTCACTGGCGGCGGTGGCGCTGATGTCGGAAGACGGGCACCCGGCCACGCCGGCCAGCCTGACCCTGATGGCCGGCCCCATCGACTGCCGCGTCAGCCCGACGGCCGTCAACCTGCTCGCCACCAGCAAGCCCATCGAATGGTTCAAGAAGAACCTCATCAGCCGCGTGCCGTGGCGCTTCGCCGGCGCCGGCCGGCGCGTCTATCCGGGCTTCGTGCAGCTCTCGGCCTTCATGAGCATGAACCGTGAGCGCCATGTGAACGCCTTCCGCGATTACTACCAGCAGGTGGTCGATGCCGATTTCACGAAGGCCGAGGTCACGCGCAGCTTCTACGAGGAGTACCTCGCGGTGCTCGACCTTTCGGCCGAGTTCTACCTCGAGACCGTGCAGCAGGTGTTCCAGGATCACGCGCTGGCCAAGGGTGAGCTGAAATACCGCGGCCGCCAGGTGGACCCGGCCGCCATCCGCCGTACCGCACTGGTCACGATCGAGGGCGAGCGCGACGACATCTGCGCGATCGGACAAACCTTGGCCGCGCAGGACCTCGCTTCCAGCCTGCGTCCCTACCTGCGCACGCACTACGTGCAGCCCAACGTCGGGCACTACGGTGTGTTCAGCGGCAAGCGCTGGCAGAACCACATCTACCCGCTGGTGCGGGATGTGATTCACGTATCGCAGTGAGGCGCGGCGGCCTCAAACCCCCGCCGTCATGAACTCCGATGTCACTGAGTTCAGCCACAGCTTCAGGCGCTGGCGCTCCAGCAAGCCGAGCTTCGGCCCTTCGTTGCCTGGTGCCTGGCGCGCCGCCCAGAAACTCGAATCCGTGGCGTCGATCTTGCGCAGCACCGCGTCCTGCAGGTGCTTGAGCCGCACCACGCGCGCGCCCAGCTGCAACGCGCGCGTCAGTTGCCCCGAGCGTTCGAGCTGCGAGAAATCGTCGCCGCGCAACTGATTCAGCACCAGCACGTAGGACAGGCGTGCGCCGAAGCGGTCGAGCAGGCGCTCGAGCAGATCGACCGAGTCGCGGCCGGCGTCCATCACGTGCCAGTAATTGACCGCAACGCCGGACTCGGAAGCGAGTTCTAGTACGCCGGAATCGTCCATCCACTGCACCAGCGGCGCGTGGGTCTGCGCGGCCAGATCGACCAGCACGCGCTGGCCGGGGGTGGCCACGGCGCTTTCGACGATGGCGTCGAGGTTCTCGTAGCGGTCGACCAGCACCGGTGACGCATAGCCGGCGTAGAAGCGCATCAGCGCGCCGTGCGAGCGGTCGGTGTCGAAACCGGTGAAGGGGATGCCGCGGTCGATGAAATGTTGGGCCAGCAGGCGCGCGACGAGCGACTTGCCGACGCCGCCTTTCTCGCCGCCGATGAGATCGATGGCGGAGGGGGTGGCGGCGGCGGCGGTATCGGTCATGGCTTCATGCAGGGTGATGGGGCTTGCGGGCCTATGCAGGTTTCATGCCCCTTCCGGGCCCGCCTTCACCAGCGCATCCCGCTGCGCCAGCGCGGGGAAGAGCCGCCACCACAGCAGCGCGATGACGATCGACCCCGCGCCGCCGAGCACCACCGAACCCACCGGCCCGAGCAGGGCCGCGGTGGCACCCGATTCGAATTCGCCGAGCTGGTTCGACGCACCGATGAAGACGGAGTTGACGGCGCTGACGCGCCCGCGCATCGCGTCGGGCGTTTCCAGTTGCACGAGGGACTGGCGCACGACGATGCTGACCATGTCGGCGGCGCCGGTCAC
>JANNKM010000508.1:0-4318 GCA_031396305.1 Rhizobacter sp. | reverse complement strand
GCAAGGAGAAGCTCAAGACCAAGTGGGCACAGCTCGAAGCCGTGGTCGGTGCCGAGAAGCGGCTGGAGCTGGTGGCCAGGGACATTGTCGAGCACTTCGAGAGGCGGCTCGAGGCGATGATTGGGAAGGCGATGATCGTCTGCATGAGCCGGCGCATCTGCGTGGAGCTGTACCGCGAGATCGTGAAGCTGCGGCCACAATGGGATGGTGCTGACGACGAGCACGGCGCGCTTAAGGTGGTGATGACGGGCTCGGCCTCCGACCCGCCCGAATGGCAGGCGCACATCCGCAACAAGCCGCGGCGCGAGGCACTGGCCAATCGCTTCCGCGATCCGAAGGACGCGTTCAAGGTCGTGCTCGTGCGCGACATGTGGCTCACCGGCTTCGACGCGCCCAGCATGCACACGATGTACATCGACAAGCCGATGCGTGGGCACGGGCTGATGCAGGCCATCGCGCGCGTCAACCGCGTCTTCAAGGACAAGCCGGGCGGGCTGGTGGTGGACTACCTGGGCCTGGCGCAGGAGCTGAAGCAGGCACTGGCCACGTACACCGAGAGCGGCGGCACGGGGCGCACGGCGCTGGATCAGGACGAGGCGGTGGCCGTGATGCTGGAGAAGCACGAGGTCTGCACCGGGCTCTTCCATGGCTTCGACTGGGGCAAGTGGACGACCGGTGCACCGACGGAGAGGCTGGGTCTACTGCCGGCCGCGCAGGAACACATCCTGGCGCAGGAGAGCGGCAAGGAGCGGTGCGTCGGCTCGGTGCGCGAGCTGTCGCAGGCCTTCGCGCTGGCGGTGCCGCACGCCTAGGCGCTACGCAACCGCGATTAATTATCCTTCTTCCAGGCGGTGAAGGCGGAGCTCGCCAAGCGCGAGCCCGGCGCCTCGCGACCCGAGGAGGACATCGAGCACGCGGTGCGGCAGATCATCTCGCGCGCCGTGGCGCCGGAAGGTGTGATCGACATCTTCGCGGCGGCGGGGCTTGCCAAGCCGGATATCTCGATCCTTTCGGAGGAGTTTCTGGGCGAGGTGCGTGGGATGCCCCAGCGCAACCTTGCGGTGGAGCTGCTGCAGAAGCTGCTCAAGGGTGAGTTGGCGATGCGACGGCGCAAGAACGTCGTGCAGGCGCGGTCGTTTGCGGAGATGCTGGAACAGGCGATCCGCCGCTATCAGAACCGAGCCATTGAAGCCGCGCAGGTGATCGAGGAGCTGATCGCGCTGGCGAAGGAGATGCGCGAGGCCAACGCCCGCGGCGAGGTGCTGAAGCTGTCAGAGGACGAGCTTGCGTTCTACGACGCGCTGGAGACGAACGACAGCGCCGTGAAAGTTCTAGGAGACGCGACCCTGCGGACCATTGCGCAGGAGCTGGTGCGGACCGTGCGCGCCAATGTCACCATCGACTGGACGCTGCGCGACAACGTTCGCGCCCAGTTGCGCGTGCTGGTCAAACGCATCCTGCGCAAGTACGGCTACCCGCCGGACAAGCAGGAGAAGGCGACGCAGACTGTGCTGGAGCAGGCGGCGTTGCTGTCGGCGGAGTGGGCCGTCGCCTGACGCGTCCGCGGCCTGGGCCGACGCCTCCGCTTGTTTTAGGTTGGGCGTCTATCGTGAAAGAGCGTTCGCCGCTATTTCAGGTTTGATCCGTCACCGCGGCGACGGCGCGGCCTCGCTGCGGGATAAATCCAGGCTTAATGTGCTCCCAGCGATCCCGGCTGTGGAACAGCCGCGCCGCCGCGCTGCGCCCCCGCCCTCGGCACCAACCGCGGCTCAGCCCCCAGCCAATACAAGCCATTGGCCATGATGCAAAAGCCCGTCGCGGCGAACCAGACCATCGCGGCGCCGACGAACCCGGTGAACGCGAGCCACCAGGGGCTGTGCAGCAGCGACAGGCTCGACGCAATCAGCAGGTTCAAGCCCACCGCGACGTAAATGCGCCGCTCGAGGTACCAGCTGTCGGTCTGCATGAAGTACCAGTCGCCCGGTGTCCAGCCGGGGCGGGCGAGTTTCGGCTGGAAACCCAGCCGGGCGAGCACGTTGCCGACGATGCAGAAGCCGGTGAATGCGACAGCGATCGACGATACGGCGGTGGCCACCACGCCGAGCACCCACAGCGGATGCGCGAGCGCGGCCAACGCAGTCGCCGAAAGAAGCACGACGCCCGCGACGAGCCAGACGCTGCGTTCGATGTACCAGCGGTCGGTGGGTACGATGTAGATGCGGCTGCGCAGTGGCATGACGAGGTTCCTTTGCTGGTGGATACCGGCTTTCGCCGGTATGACGACGGGTGGCTGAACCATGTCACTAGTCAGGTGTTGCTTTGATTCGCCGAAGGGTCTTGCCGTGCATCGTGCCGCGCGCGCGCGGTCGACATGACGTATATCAAAGCGCGTCGCCGCAGCCCGAACAGAATCGAAGCGTGTCGACTCCCCGCACCGTCCACACGACGCAGCCCATGAGCGCGCAACCCATCCCGCCCGGCGTTTCGCCTGCGGTGCGTGCGCGCTCCATCGCGGCGTGGGCGGCGGCGCTGCGGCCACGCAGCTTGCCCGTGGCGATCAGCCCGGTACTCGTGGGCGCGGCACTCGGTTTCGAGCGCACCGGCGCAATCGATGGTCCGGCTGCGCTGCTCGTGCTCGGCGCGGCCTTGCTGATGCAACTCATCACGAACCTGCAAAACGATGTCGGCTTCACGCTGCGCGGCGGCGGGCGCGGCGCTGCCCACACCGGCCAGCCGCGCGCCACCGCGAACGGCTGGCTCAGCGTGGGCGCGGTGCGCGCGGCGATCGTCTTTGCTGCCGGCGTTGCCTTGTGTCTGGGTCTGGCGCTGGCGGCTTACCGCGGCTGGCCGGTGCTGGTGATCGGCACCGCGTCGTTGCTCGCGGCGCTGGCCTACATGGGTGGGCCTCGGCCCATCGCCTACACGCCGTTCGGCGAGTTGACGGTGTTCGTGTTCTTCGGCCTGGTTGCCGTGCTCGGCACCGATTGGGTGCTGACCGGCAGCGTCGGCGCAGCGACCGTGCTCGCCTCAAGCGCGATCGGCAGCCTCGCCGCTGCCGCGCTGGCGGTGAACAACCATCGCGACATCGCGCATGACGGGCTGGTCGGCCGTTCTACGTTTGCCGTGACGTTCGGGCAGGTGGCTTCGCACCGGTTGTTCGGCACGCTGTTGCTGGGCCCTTTCGGGTTGCTGCCGCTGCTGGCGTGGATGCAGCGTGACGTCGCGCTGCTGCTGCCGGTGCTGCTGCTGCCGCTGGCGCTGCGCCTGCGCCGCGACTTCGTGAATTGCACGCACGGCGCGGGATTCAATGAGTTGTTGCATCGCACTTTCCGCCTCCAGCTCGGGTTCGCTGCGTTGCTGGCCACGGGGGCCCTGTTGGTTCGGATGCTCGGATGAGGCGCACCCAGGGAATCGCGCGCCGCACGCTGCTCGTTGCGCTGGCCAGTGGCGCAGGCGCCTGGCCGGTGGCAACGGCGCGGGCGGCGGGTGCGGCAGGCTTTCCGTCGCGCCCGGTGCGCATCGTCGTGCCGTACTCGGTGGGCGTCGGCCCCGACGTGGTAGCGCGCAGCGTCGCGCAGCAGCTCGCGCACCTATGGGGCCAACCCGTGCTCGTCGACAACAAGCCGGGCGCCTCGGGAATCGTCGCCTTCGGCGAAGTGCGGCGCGTGGCGCCTGACGGCCACACGCTGTTCCTGGCCGACACCGCCACGCTTGCCGTGAACCCGCTGCTGCACGCGCACCTGCCCTACGACCCGGTGCGCGACCTGCTTCCCCTGACGCTGCTGTTTCGCGCCACCTTCCTGATCTGGGTTGGCGCAGCGACCCGGCATCGCAACGTTGCCGAGATGCTCGACGCGGCGCGGCGTGCGCCCGGCAGCGTCAGCTACGGCACGCTCGGCAACGGCCATGCGAGCCACGTCGCCATCGAGACCCTGGCGCACGCGGCCGGCGTGCAGATGCTGCACGTGCCGTTCAAGGATGCGGGCGCGTTGTTCGTCGCGGTCGCCGCGGGTCAAGTCGACTTCACTGCGTTCGGCATGAACTCGGTGGCCGGCCTGATGGCCAGTGGCCGCCTGCGGCCGCTGGCGGTGGCGGCGAAGGCGCGGTTGGCGGCTCACCCGCAGATCCCGACGCTGCTCGAGACCGGCGCGCCGGGAGTCGACATGCACCCGTGGGCAGCGCTGATGGCGGTGGCCGGAACGCCCGCCGAGGTGCTCGAGCGATTGCAGCGCGACATCGCTGCGGCGCTGGCCGCACCACAGGTGCGAGGCCGGGCGGAACAGGCCGGCTTCGAGATCACGCCGTCCACGCCGCAGGC
>JANNKM010000507.1:0-14846 GCA_031396305.1 Rhizobacter sp. | reverse complement strand
CCGCGATATAGGGTGTGAAGCCGTTGTCAGTGCACCAGTCGTGCAAGGCGCGGATCAGGTAAGGCCGCGTCGAAGAACCCGCGGCTTTCGGCGCGATCGGCGGGTTACTCATGGCAGGCGCTCATGCACGGCAACACTACTTGCGCATCACCTTCTCGGAGGGCGTCAGCGCTTCGATATAGGCCGGGCGAGAAAAAATTCGCTCGGCGTACTTCAACAGCGGTACCGCATTCTTCGACATGTCGATGCCGTAGTAGTCGAGGCGCCATAACAATGGAGCGATGGCGACGTCGAGCATCGAAAAGTCGTCGCCAAGCATGTACTTGTTCTTCAGAAAGATCGGTGCCAGTTGCGTCAGGCGGTCGCGAATCTGTGCACGCGCCTTTTCGAGCTGTTTGTCGGTGGGTTTCACGCCGCGCGCCTCGAGAAGGTTTACGTTCGCAAACAACTCCTTCTCGAAGTTGAGCAGGAACAGGCGTACCCGCGCACGCGCCACAGGATCGCCGGGCATCAGCTGAGGATGCGGGAACCGCTCATCGATGTACTCGTTGATGATGTGTGACTCGTACAAGATGAGGTCGCGTTCGACGAGGATGGGCACTTCGTTGTACGGGTTCATCAAGGCGATGTCTTCCGGCTTGGCGAACAAGTCGACGTCACGGATTTCGAAGTCCATGCCCTTTTCGAATAGCACGAAACGGCACCTGTGGGAATAGGGACAGGTCGTTCCGGAGTAAAGCACCATCATGGCGGTGGCTCCTGTTTGAGATCAGTTCAAGGGCGAAATCTGGCGGCACGCCACAGCCGCGACACTCGTTGCTGCAGATGGGACGCCGTGTTCAAAAGGCGAAATGAGCGTCGCTCACTTCACGTCTTTCCAGTAACTGGCATTGAGCCGCCACGCGATCACGATGAACAGACCGAGATAGATCAGAACCCATACGCCAACCCGCACGCGCTGACCTTGCGCCGGCTCGCCCATCCACTGCAGGTAGGCGACCAGATCGGCGACGGCCTCGTCGTACTCACGCGGCGACAGTCTGCCCGCCGCAATGGGTTCGTAACCTTCGAATCGATGGACCACCTTCGAAGAATCATGGGCGTCTTTGACGTCGACAAATTTCGCGCTGCGCTGACCCTGCAATTCCCAAAGCACATGCGGCATTCCCACATTGGGGAAGGCCAGATTGTTCCAACCTGTGGCTTTGCTCGGGTCGCGGTAGTAGCTGCGCAAATAGGTGTAGAGATAGTCCGCACCGCTGCCCTTCGAGATGTCAGCGCGCGAGCGTGCGATGACAGTCAAATCAGGCGGCAGGGCGCCGAACCACTCCTTGGCCTGCTTGGGATCGAGCGCGACTTTCATGGTCTCTCCGACCTTGTCGGTTGTGAACAGCAGGTTGCTCTTGATCTGGCTTTCGGTCAGCCCGAGATCACCCAGCCGGTTGAAGCGCATGTAGCCCGCCGAGTGGCAATTCAAACAGTAGTTGACGAACAACTGGGCCCCGCTTTGCAGCGCGGCCACATTGGTCATGCGCTCCTCGGGGAACTTGTCCCAGGCCATGCCCCCTTCACTGGCCGCGACCGATGCTGCGAAACCGAGCGCGGCCAAGGCCGCAAAGAATTGCCTCTTCATGTTCGATGTCTCCGGCGTTGACTTCAGTGCGCGGTGAAGGTCACGCGCTCGGGCACCGGCGCGAAGCGGCCGAGCCGGCTCCACCAAGGCATCAACAGGAGAAACCCGAAATATGCGAGCGTACCGATCTGGGAAACATAGTTCCCGGCGTCCGATGGTGGCTGCGATCCAAGGTACCCCAGCACAAGAAAGAAAAGGACGAACCCTGCATACAACCACTTGTGCCAGCCCGGCCGATGCCGAATCGACTTCACGGGGCAGTGATCGAGCCAGGGCAGGAAGAACAGCACCATGACCGCCCCTCCCATGACCACGACTCCCCAAAACTTGGCCTCAAAGCCCGCCAGCAAAGACCACTGGGCCAATCCGACCAAGCCCAGCGCCGAAAGCAACGTCTTCAAGCCGCCGAACAGCACGATCAGCACGACGGCCCCCGCAGCGATGGCAATCTTCCAAAAACCCGTCATCTTCGATTTCCGGACCGCCAGCACTGCTGCCACGGCAACGATGATCGACAGCACCGCCATCATCTGGTCGTTCGTTGCCCGCAGCATTGAGTAGTACGGCATGAAGTACCACACCGGCGCAATGTGCGTGGGTGTCTTCAACGGGTCGGCTGGAATGAAATTGTTGTACTCGAGGAAGTAGCCGCCGAACTCGGGCGCGAAAAAGACGATGGCACTGAAGATCAACAGGAATACGCTCACGGCGAAGATGTCATGCACCGTGTAATACGGGTGGAACGGAATACCGTCCAGCGGGCGCCCGTCACTTCCCAGCTTGGCCTTGATCTCAACGCCGTCCGGGTTGTTGGACCCCACTTCGTGCAGGGCCATGATGTGGGCCGCGACCAGACCCACCAGGACGAGCGGTATCGCGATCACATGGAACGCGAAGAAGCGATTCAGCGTCGCATCCCCGACCACATAGTCGCCTCTGATCAGCAGCGCCAGGTCGGGACCGATCAGGGGCACGGCTGCAAACAGGTTGACGATGACCTGCGCACCCCAGTAGCTCATTTGCCCCCAGGGCAGCAAGTAGCCCATGAAAGCCTCGGCCATCAGGCACAGGAAAATCGCGCAGCCGAAAATCCAGACCAGTTCGCGAGGCTTGCGGTAGCTTCCGTAGAGCAGGCCGCGGAACATGTGCAGATACACGACGACAAAAAACGCCGACGCGCCCGTGGAGTGCATGTAGCGAATCAGCCAGCCCCATGGCACGTCGCGCATGATGTACTCGACCGAGGCGAACGCGAGCGCCGAGTCAGGCTTGTAGTGCATCGTCAGGAAGATTCCAGTGACGATCTGGATCACCAGCACCAGCAATGACAACGAGCCGAAGACGTACCAGATGTTGAAGTTCTTCGGCGCGTAGTACTCCGACATGTGCTCCTTGTAGAGCTTGGTCGCCGGAAACCGGTTGTCGACCCACGTCATCAACTTTTCCGCGAGCGATGCGTCTGCCCTCGCGACCTTCAATTCAGCCATTTCTTGCTCTCCAGGGTCCTGCCGTGCTTCGCCGCCGATCAGGCCTTCTTGTCTTCACCGATGATCAACCGGCTTTCCGACAGGTACATGTGCGGAGGCACCTCCAGGTTGTCCGGCGCGGGCTTGTTCTTGTAGACGCGCCCAGCCATGTCAAATGTCGATCCGTGGCAAGGGCATAGGAAGCCGCCTGCCCAATCGTCGGGCAACGAAGGTTGCGCACCGGGTTGGAATTTCTCGGTCGGCGAACAACCCAGGTGCGAGCAGATTCCGACGGTGACGAACACCTCCGGCTTGATCGAGCGATGTGTATTGCGAGCGTACTCGGGAGTGAGCTCATCGGGCTTGCGAGCCGAAGCTGGGTCGGCCAGCAACGCATCGACTTTCCTCAGTGACTCGAGTTGTTCCGGTGTGCGTTTGACGATCCACACCGGCTTGCCACGCCACTCGACTGTCAGCCGTTCCCCGGGTTGGAGCGTGGCGATGTCGACCTCGACCGCAGCCCCCGCAGCGCGGGCCCGCTCTGACGGTTGAACACTGGCAATGAATGGAAAGGCGGAAAATCCGCCGCCGATCGCACCGGCGCAGCCCGTCGCGATCAGCCAGGTGCGCTTGTCGTCATCGATCCGCGGTTCACTCATTTATCACCTCGATGGTCTGGTCGTCTCAGGGCCAACCCTGGATTCTATCGGAGGTGTCAAGTGCTTCCCGATGGACAGCATGGGTGCCCGTCCGGGAGCGAGGTGCGCCTTGATGCAACGTTGATCAAGGCCCACGCGGGCTCGCGCGTCTTGACCGCTATCAAGGTTCTGAAATACTCGCTGACCGGACCGAACCATGATGGAGCGGGCCGGCGACTTCAAGACGTCCAACCATCGATCGAACAGGAGACAAGCACATGAGCCTCGCAACCGAGTTCAAGGATTTCGTGTCCAGGGGTAGCGTCGTCGACCTTGCGGTGGGCGTGATCATCGGCGCCGCTTTCGGAAAGATCGTCGACTCCCTGGTCAAGGACATCATCATGCCCCTGGTCGGCAGGGTGCTGGGCGGACTGGATTTTTCCAACCTCTTCCTAATGCTGTCCGCACCTCCCGCGGACTTCAAGGGCCCCTTGACCTACGACGCATTGACCAAGGCTGGCGTGCCTCTTTTTGCTTACGGAAATTTCATCACAGTCGCCCTGAACTTCGTGATCCTCGCATTCATCATTTTCATGATGGTCAAGCAGATCAATCGGATGAAGAAGGCCGCCCCGCCGGCACCTCCCGCCCCGACACCGGAGGATGTGATGCTGCTTCGTGAAATTCGCGACGCACTGAAGCGATAGTCGCTCGCGGCCGTCGCATCGGGTACGGCAACCAGGCCCATACTGTCCACTATCGAGCCGGCCGGCACTTTGACCGGCATGGCCGTCAACGCCAGCAAGGCGTCATGCCTGGCCCCGATGCGACCTACTGAACCGCGATTACAGTCCGCCCTGGAAGCGGCGATGAGTCAAGTCAAGGTGACCGCCGCCGCGGTCGCCGAACGCGTGTCTGAAGTTCTGGGCACGATGGCCCGATCAACACCCCGCGCCGCCGAGCGCGAACAGATGCTGTCGGCGCAGCAGGACCTGCTGCGCAGCATGGGTGAGTTTCACAGAGTGTTCAGGGATGTCCTCGGCGAGAAGATGAGCCAGGAGCTCGCGCAACGCCAGCCAGCCAAGCGCGCAACGGCTGTCGCCGATTGGGAGTCCCTCAGCCTTGTCGAAGAAGACGAGGTCGAGGAGCGGCTGCATGCCGATCGCATCACACAAATGATCGCCCACGAGTGTGATGCCCAGTTGCGCGAGCTTGGTTCATACATGAACGCTTTGACCCGCTCCGCGCCGGGATCGGAACAGGGTAATCCGCTGCGCGCCGAAGTTCTCGGTACGGCAATGTACCGCGCCATTGAGGCTGTGAGCGAAGAGCGCGAGGTGCGCAAACTTCTGGCGCGCGACCTCGGTCAGACACTCGCCCGAGCGATGCCCGCGTGTTACTCCGAGATCCTGAGTGACTTGAAGTTGCGCGGCATCAAGCCGGCCGCAATGACGGTGCGAAGTGTCGAAGGCCCGGGGGTTGCGCTCGGATCTGCAAACTCTGGCTACGCAACGCTGTCACCCCCGGGTACGCTGGACCCGAACGGACCCACAAGCTCGCGCGGCGGAATCTCGTCGCGCAGCGGCCTGCTCGATGCTACAGGTGAACGCGCCCGAACGGGCGATACCAGCGGGCGCGGCGGTCTGGACATGCACAGCCCTTCTGCTACCGCCGCTGCCGACGCACAGATGATGAATCTGTTGCGGCGCTTGACGATGCTCGCGACGACACCGTTCTCGGCCGGTGTTGCGACGGATCATGGCCACGATCCTGGAGCTGCCGGCGCCGTGAACAGGATCCTGCCCACCCAGCCGTCCAGCCACGGCGTGCAGTTTCCCGCGAGTCAGTCGCAGTCTGGCCTGATGGCGGTGAACCTCATTCATGCGAACCGCGACGAGTTGAGGCAGGCCACTTCGGGCAAGCTCGATCACATGGTGATCGATGTTGTGGGTAGTCTGTTCGATCAGATTCTTTCTGATTCAAGCGTGTCGCCGCACATGGCACGCCAGATCGCGCGTTTGCAGCTTCCAGTGTTGCGCGTCGCATTGAGCGATGGCAGCTTCTTCTCCACGCGCCGCCATCCGGTGCGCCGCTTTGTGAATCGGATGGCGTCGCTGGCTTGTGCCTTCGATGACTTCGACGATGGGCCCGGTCTGGACTTCATCACGCGAATTCGCGATCTCGTCCAGGAAGTTGTCGATGGCGATTTCGATCGGCTCGACCTTTACGAAATCAAGCTGGAAGCACTCGAGACCTTCATTGCAGGCCAGACGAAAGCCCAGGCCGAGCAGACTGGCGCAGTGGGTACGTTCGCGGACAAAGAGTCTGAGCTGCGCATTCAGCAACGCTACATGCAGCAGCTGCGGGACGCACTATCACCGCTGTCCCTGCCCGACTACCTCGGCGACTTCCTCGCACAGGTCTGGAGTCAGGCGCTGGTGCTCGCTGTCAGCCGCGACGGAAACCAGTCGGAGCGTCTGGCCCGCTACAAGCGGACCGGACGTGACCTGATCATGAGCATTCAGCCGCAGGGCACGCCGGCTCTGCGCAAGAAGTTCCTGTCGCAGCTGCCGCAGTTGATGAAGGACCTGAACGAGGGCATGAGATTCATTGGCTGGTCGGAGGTCGCGCAGAAGGAATTCTTCGGCAAGCTGCTGCCGGCACACGCCGAATCACTCAAGGGGAAGCCCCTCTCCGATCTTGACCACAACATGTTGCTCAAGCAACTTGATGCCGCGCTCAAGACGCCCGTCCCGGGGGCAGCTGCGGTGAGCGCGCAGGGGCCCCTTCCGGTCCTGGCAGACATCGTCGACATCGAACATCGCTTCACTGCAGAAGAAGCCATAGCCGTGGGGCTGGTGGCCGAATCGAACATCAACTGGAGCGATACGCTCGACCTCGGACTGGGGGCGGACTCCGAGTCGCCGAATGACGACGCGGAACAGCCGGAATCGGGACAAGACTCCCGGACCGAAGCGATCAATGCGAGCGACACTGAAGACGATGAACCCATGCGCGGAGCGCAATTGTTTGATCACATCCAACTCGGATTCGTCTATCAGATGCATTTGAAGGACGACTGGCAGAAGGTTCGCCTGACGTACATGAGTCCGGGTCGCCAGTTTTTCGTCTTTGCGCGTGGCAAGAAGTTTCGGGAAACAATGTCCGTCACATCACGCATGCTGACCCGCATGTGCGAGACCGGCCGCTTTCGAGCCTTTGAACACAAGTACTTGATGGACCGCGCGTCGCACCGGACCCGCAAGCAACTTGCGGAGTTGCTGACACACACTGCCCATTGAGGAGTTGCAAGGGTCCGCGCGTTTGTCGCACCTTCAGGCGTCTGCCCAGCGACGCACCAAGCGAAGCGCAGCCATCAAGCTCGACGGATCCGCCGTTCCGGTGCCGGCAATGTCGAAAGCGGTACCGTGGTCGGGACTGGCGCGAATGAAGGGCAAGCCGAGCGTGACATTGACGCCGTCCTCGACGCCCAGGTACTTGACCGGAATCAGGCCATGGTCATGCGTCATGGCCACGACGATGTCGAACTCTCCCGCGTGCCCCTTCCCTGGCAACGCGTCCTCTGACGCTGGCGCATTGCGGGCACGCATGAAGACGGTGTCAGGAGCAAACGGCCCTTGCGCATCAATGCCCTCGGCCTGCGCCGCGGCGACGGCGGGCGCAATCACTCGCTGCTCTTCGTCGCCAAACATCCCGCCTTCCCCCGCATGAGGGTTCAAGCCGGCAACGGCGATTCGAGGCCGCGCCTGCCCCCATCGGGGTGCGCTGCGGTGCGCGATCCGGATCGTCTCCAACACGGCGTCGTAAGTGACGGCGTCGATCGCCTTGCGCAGCGACAGATGAATCGTCACCAATACGACGCGAAGCTGTTCGTTCGCGAGCATCATCCGCACCGGGGCCGGCGAGCCCTTCGCGGCCAACGCTTGCAGCATCTCGGTGTGCCCAGGATAGGGCACGCCCGCCGCGGCGAGCGCCTCCTTGTTGATCGGCGCGGTGACGATCGCACCTGCGGCACCAGTCAGCGCCAGCCGAACGGCCACCTCAATGCAGGCAGCCGCAGCTTGGCCGGCACGGGCGTCGACCTGTCCGATCGGTGCATTGATCAAGTCGGCCGCAATCGCATCGACCTGCAGAACCGGCACACAAGCCGGCGGCACGGCAAATGCATCCTCTGCCGACGTGATGCGAGCGACCGCAAGCCCCCCGCCGACTTGCGCCACGGCTCGTCGCATCACGCCGATGTCGCCGATCACGAAACAGCCCGACGCGGGCGGTGACCGCCACAGCTTGGCGATGATTTCCGGGCCGATGCCGCAGGCGTCGCCCATCGTCAGTGCGATGGGAAGGCGCGTCGCATCGCGCCGCTTCGCCGAGCCTGACACGTCGGGTGTCATCGCACGTTGGTAGCCAAGGCAGCGTCGCGCATCGACGCGTCCATGCCCGAACTGCCCTTCCATAGAGCACCGTTCAGACCATAATCCCGGGTCCGGTACACGCCCGAAAAGAGATAGAGGCAGGCCTCGATCGCGCCGCGTGATGTCACTTTGAGTCTCTCCCATGCGCAGAACCTGGCTCATTTTCTCCCAAGCTGTCACCGTCGCGGTTGCCATGCTGTTTGTCGTGGCCACGCTCAAGCCTGAGTGGCTGAAGCGGCACGAAGCGGCCATGCCAGCGTCTACATCGACGAGCGCCGAACCCACGGGCGCTTTGCAGCCGATCTTGCTGAGCGCGCCAACGGCGGCGAGCAGCTACAGCGCCGCCGCCAAACGCGCGACTCCCGCCGTCGTCAGCATCACGGCCAGCAAGGCACCGACGCGCAATCCGAATGCAAACGACCCCTGGTTTCAGTTCTTCTTCGGCGAGCGCTCGCGGCAGATGCCGCAGGACGCGCAAGTCGGCCTCGGTTCGGGCGTGATTGTCGCGGCCAACGGCCATCTGTTGACGAACAACCATGTGATCGAAGGCGCCGACGATATCGAAGTGATGTTGACCGATGGCCGCCAAGCCAAGGCACGCTTGGTCGGCACCGATCCGGATACCGACCTGGCCGTACTGAAAATCGAACTCGATCGCCTACCCGTCATCGGCATCGGCAACAGCGAACAGTTGCAGGTTGGCGACGTGGTGCTCGCGATCGGCAATCCCTTCGGTGTGGGGCAAACCGTGACCTCGGGAATCATCAGCGCGCTGGGGCGCAACCAGCTTGGCATCAATACATTCGAGAACTTCATCCAGACCGATGCCGCGATCAACCCCGGCAATTCCGGGGGCGCACTGGTCGACGCCAGCGGAAATCTGCTGGGCATCAACACCGCCATCTACTCGCGCACCGGCGGCAACATGGGAATCGGTTTTGCGATTCCAGCGAGCACGGCCATGCTGGTGATGCAAGGCCTGATTCAAGACGGGCATGTCGTCCGGGGCTGGATCGGCGTCGAACCTCGCGACCTGACACTTGAAATCGCCCAGACGTTGAATCTGCCGATCAAGCAGGGCGTGTTGATCACCGGCGTGCTGCACAACGGCCCGGCAAGTACCGCCGGCCTGCGGCCTGGGGATGTCGTCGTGAAGATCGCCGGGGCTCCGGTGACAAACACTGCGCAATTGCTGAGCGCTGTTGCCGCATTGCGGCCGCAGGCGCATGCCATCGTCAGCGTGCAGCGCGGCGACGCGGCAATCGAACTGGATATCACTGTCGCGCAGCGGCCCAAGGCGCGGCCGCAGCGCAATCCGCGCTGACGGGCTTGCTCAGGGCTTCGGGGTCTGCGCCGCTGGCGGCTGGGTATTGCGAATGAAGATCTGCGCCGCCCAGATACCCACCTCGTAGAGCAGGCACATCGGAATTGCCAAGGCCAGCTGCGACACCACATCGGGTGGAGTGATGATCGCCGCGACGATGAACGCGAGCACGATGAAGTAGCTGCGAAACGCCTTCAACTTCTCGATGCTCACCAGCCCCATCCGCGCCAGCACCATCACGACGACCGGAACCTCGAATGCCGCCCCGAACGCAATGAACATCGTCAGCACGAAGCTGAGATAGGCCTCGATGTCAGGCGCCGCCGTGATGCTTTTCGGCGCAAAGCTTTGGATGAACTTGAACACCTGGCCGAACACAAAGAAATAGCAGAACCCGACGCCGACGAAGAACAACAGCGTGCTCGAGATCACGAGCGGCATGACCAACCGTTTCTCGTGCGTATAAAGACCCGGCGCGACAAACGCCCAGACCTGGTAGAGCACGACCGGCAAGGCCAGCAAGAAGGCCGCAAGCAACGTGATCTTCAGCGGCACGAGGAATGGCGAAATGACATTCGTCGCAATCAACGTCGTGCCCTGCGGGAGATGTGCGACCAACGGCGCGGCGAGCAGGTCGTACAGATTGGCCGGCCCGGGCCAGAGCGCCAACGCGGCAAAACACACACCCACGGCGATGGTCGCGCGCACCAGCCGGTCGCGCAACTCCACCAAGTGCGAGACAAAGGGCTGCTCGGTGCCCGCGAGTTCGTCGGGCTCGTCAGGCTTGGCGCTCATGCGAGCCTCAAGTCGCGGCGCGCGGTGGGCGGTAGCGTGCCACGCGCGCGGCGCCCGACTGGGCTCTCACGCGGATCCCTTGGCGCTGCTTGTACCACTGCGGCGTCGCGCCGCGCTTCAAGCGCCAACGTTTGCCCGGGTGTTTGTAGGCTGGCGGCGGGGGCGTCCAGGTCTCGCCAGTCGATCCCGGGCCGGAAATGCTGCCGGTCGCATCCTGCCAAGTCTTGTCGAATTCGGAACTCGTCTGGTGAATCTGGTTCGACACGGTCTGCTCCACGTCGCGCGCCGCGTCCTCGACCTGACTCTTCATTTTCTTCAGCTCTTCGAGTTCGATCGACCGGTTCACTTCGGCCTTGACGTCAGCCACGTAGCGCTGCGCCTTGCCGATGAAGTGGCCGACGGTACGCGCGACGCGCGGCAACTTTTCCGGCCCGATCACGATCAGCGCCACGGCGCCGATGAGTGCGATCTTGTCGAATCCGAAGTCGATCATGGCGCCTCCGGTAGCAGGCTCGCGAGCTTGCCGGCGTTCAAGACTTGCGCGTCGCCTCGACGTCCACCGTATTCGCGTCGGCGGCCTTCTGGGCTGTCGACACCTGCTGCTGCGCCGCTGAGGCAGCGTCGGCGTTCGCGGCGCCACCGTCCTTGACGCCGTCCTTGAAGCCCTTCACGGCGCCACCCAGGTCAGCGCCGATGTTCTTGAGCTTCTTGGTGCCAAAGACAAGCACGACGATCACGAGCACGATCAACCAGTGCCAAATGCTGAAAGAACCCATGCCGATCTCCTTGTGACGCCGTATGACGAGCGGGCAATTCTAGGCCAGTGAGGGTCGGAGTCCGGATGACACCACTAGGTTCAACCCCTCGATTCGGAAACGCATATTCCCGGGACAGGAAAGTCGATCAACCCTTGGCCCATGGCCGCGGCCCACCCATGACATGCATGTGAACATGCTGAACTTCCTGGCGCCCATCCTCGCCGGTATTGATCAGCGTCCGGAAACCATTCGTCACGCCAAGGTCCACGGCCAGCCGCGGCGCCAACCGCAACATATGGCCGAGCATGGCCTGGTGCGAGTCATTGATGTCGTAGAGCGTGGCGATATGCTGCTTCGGGATCAGCAGGAAGTGCACTGGCGCCCAAGGTGCGATGTCGTGAAAGCCGAACACCTGGTCGTCTTCATGAACCTTGCGGCTCGGGATCTTGCCGGCGGCGATTTTGCAGAACATGCAGCCTGGATCGTGGGTCATCGCTTGTCCATTGCTGATTTCAATCGGGTACAGGCATCGGCGTGTTGCTGTTCAGATTGAGCCAGCCGCGCACGACGCGGTACAGGAACCAGATCGAAATGATGCCCCAGGCGATCCAACCCGGCACCAGGAACAACAACCACAGCCATGACGTGACGAGATACAGCCCGCCGGCCCACAGCACGCTGCGGATGCGCCAGCGGAAGTGAGACTCCTGCCAACTACCCAGCGCATCGTCTTTCTTGACGACATCGATGATGAACGCCACGATCAACAGCACGACGCTCGCCTGCACGCCCGGCAACACGGCGCCGATGGCTACGATGGTGTGCAGCAGGTAGCTGATGTGTCCGGTGGATTTCAGCGACTTCTCGCGCTCGCCGACAGAGATCACCTCGTTCATGTGCCGTCTCCTTCGCGCACCTCAAGTTTGCGCGCCGCAAATTCCTCCAGCCCCGACTGGCCTTCGCGTCGCTCAAGTTCCTTCAACACGTCGGCGGGGGACAGGCCAAACGCCGCCAGCGCGAGCATGCTGTGAAACCACAGGTCGGCGACTTCATGAACGATTTTCCGGGTATCGCCGTCTTTGCACGCCATCACCGTCTCGGTGGCCTCTTCACCGATCTTCTTCAGTATCGCGTCGGTGCCCTTGGCCATGAGCCGCGCGACATAACTCTTGTCCGGGTCGCCCTTTCGGCGAGCCTCGATCACCTGCGCCAAGCGTTCCAGGGTCTGGTTGCTGTTCAACACGGTGCATCAGCCCCATCAGGATGTGTAGATTCGCGCCGGATCTTTCAAGACCGGATCGACGGTTGTCCATGCCCCGTCGCGCAGCAGCTGGAAGAAGCACGAGTGGCGCCCGGTATGGCAGGCGATCGACGGGTCATGGCCGCGTTGTTCAACCTTGAGCAGCACCACGTCGTGGTCGCAATCCAGGCGCACTTCCAGCACTTTCTGCACATGACCGCTTTCTTCTCCCTTGTGCCACAGCCGCTGCCGCGAGCGGCTGAAATACACCGCTTCACCGCTTTGCACGGTCTGCTTCAGAGCGTCGGCATTCATGTAGGCGAACATCAACACATCATTGCTGCCGGCCTCCTGCGCAATCACGGGCACCAAGCCTTGTGCATCCCACTTGATTTCAGTCAGCCAGTCCATGCCGACCAGTGTACCGGTGCGCTTTCTAGCCGGCGTGTGCCGCGCCGGCAAAGCCCTGCTCATCGGCGAACCAGCGCAATACGGGCAGGCTGCCGGGCAACAACGGCGTGACGTCGACCGGCAACGTCTGCCAGGCGTGGATCTGGCCTTCACGCATTTCCAACTCGCCGACCCAGGAGAAGACCTTGCAAAAATGCAGTCGCACCCGGGCGTGAGAATAGTCCATCACCTCCACTTTCCACGGTTGCGCGGCGCCGATGTCGATTCCAAGCTCCTCATGCAACTCGCGCTTCAAGGCCTGCTCGGTCGTCTCCCCCGCCTCGAGCTTGCCCCCGGGAAACTCCCAGTAGCCGGCGAACACCTTGCCCAACGGACGCGTCGTCATCAGAAACCGTCCCGCCGCGTCGATCAGCACTCCCACGGCAACGTCCACGGGTGTGCGCTGCGCGGGCGAAGCGTCTCTCGCAGGATCGGTTCTGGCGACTCCCGCAGGCGCAGCGGCGGGAGCGTTCAAGCGACGTGCCTTCCCGAATAGTCTTTCGCAAACTGGTAGGCCACCCGCCCGGACCTTGAGCCGCGTTCGAGCGCCCAGACCAGGCTTTCCGGGCGCGCCTGGGAAATTGCCGACTCGTCTACACCGAAACCACGCAGCCACTGGGCAACGATGGCCAGATACTCTTCCTGACTGAACGGATAGAAGCTGACCCACAGACCGAAACGTTCCGACAAGGAAATCTTCTCCTCGATCACTTCGCCGGGGTGCACCTCGCCGTCCTCGGTGTGCTTGTAGGTCAGGTTCTCTTTCATGTATTCGGGCAGGAGATGGCGCCGATTGCTCGTCGCATAGATCAGCACGTTGTCGCTCGACTGCGACACCGAGCCGTCGAGGATCGATTTCAGCGCCTTGTAGCCGGGCTCGCCCTCGTCGAAACTCAGGTCGTCGCAATACACGATGTAGCGCTCGGCGCGCTCGGCAACCAGATCAACGATGTCGGGCAGGTCGATCAGGTCAGTCTTGTCGACTTCGATCAAGCGCAAACCGCGCGGCGCAAAGTGGTTCAGACAGGCTTTGATGAGCGAGCTTTTTCCCGTTCCGCGCGCACCGGTGAGCAGCACGTTGTTCGCGCGTTTGCCGGCGACAAACTGCTCCGTATTGCGCACCAGGCGCTCTTTCTGCGGCTCCACTTCGACCAGATCGTCCAATCGGATCGTCGCTGCATGGCGCACCGGCTCTATCCATCCCGAGCCGCCGCGCTTGCGGTAGCGAAACGCAAATGCCGCTGCCCAATCCGGCGCCGTCAACGGATGCGGCAACACGGCTTCGAGGCGCACGAGCAGTGACTCGGCACGACACAACAGGTGGTTCAGGGCGACGTTCGGGGCTGACATGCGGCGCGGTTTCGATGCGGTTCGGGCGGGGCTGAGCAGTGTAGCGGCCGGCCCCTGCGCCAGTGCGTCAGAATCCGCCCAACGCGACTGTCGAAGATGTCCTCACGCTCCCATGAAACACAGCCCACTGCCTCGATTCGCAGCGCAAGTTCAGCCCCGCCGGCGCCGGCTGCTGATCGGCGCGGCCGCTGCGTGCCTCGTACCCGGAGTCCAGGCTCAGGAGTACCCGAACCGGCCGATTCGCATCGTCGTGCCTTTTTCGGCGGGAGGCGCCGTCGACGGGCCGACGCGGGCGATCGCGCAGGAACTGAGCAAACGCCTCGGGCAGCAGGTCAACGTGGAGAACAAGCCTGGGGCGGGCGCGACGCTCGGCAGCGAAACTGTCGCCAAGGCGCCGCCCGACGGCTACACCTTGCTGCTCGCATCGCAGACCAATGCGATCAGCGCGACGCTCTACCCCAAGCTCAATTTCCAGCCGCTCGACGACTTCGCACCGATCTCGCTGCTCGGCCGCGAGCCCGCCGTGCTGGTGGTCAACCCGAAATTGCCGGTGCGAAGCGTCGCTGAATTGGTCGCGTATGTGAAAGAGCGGCCCGGCCAGGTGGACTACGCCTCGTCGGGCAACGGCAGCGGTCAGCATCTGTTCGCCGCGCTGTTCCTGTCGATGGCCGGCCTGCGCATGAACCACATTCCGTACCGCGGTAGTGCGCAGGCGACGACCGACATCGTTGATCTGGTTGCCGAGCGCGCCGAGCG
>JANNKM010000466.1:0-10993 GCA_031396305.1 Rhizobacter sp. | reverse complement strand
GGCGCCGCTCGGCGCGTTGCTTGCGTTGCGCCTCGTCCAAAGCGGCGGTTCGGCGCTTCAAGTCGGCCAAGGCGGTCCGGCGTGCGCGCTTGGCCTGCTCGGCGCAGGACGCGACGGCGAACTTCTCTCGGCATTGACGCTGCTGCTCCGCATACACCGTCTCGACGCGCGCGCGTTCACGTTCGATCTTCTCGCGCTCGCCCGAATCGGCCGAGGGCTGAGCGCGGATCGCAGCGCTTGCGAGCGTGAGCGCGATCAGGACGTGGAATCGAAGTGCGGCTTTTGGATTCATGTGAGCGAGGTGTCAACGATGCGGCGCGGCTTGCTCAGGTACTGAGCCGACTGCATTTCCAGCAATCGCGAGACCGTGCGCGGAAACTCGTGCGCCAATGGGCCTTCGGTGTACAACGCCTCGGGCGCCGCCGCGGCCGACACGATCAATTTGGCGTTGCGATCATAGAGGACGTCGACCAGCCAGGTGAAGCGTCGCGCCTCCGACGCCAGGCGCGGCGACATCTGCGGCACGTTGGACAGCAGCACGGTGTGAAAACGCGTCGCGATCTCGAGATAGTCGTTCTGCGAACGCGGCCCGCCACACAGCACCTGGAAGTCGAACCAGACGACACCGCCCGCGCGGCGCAGCGCGCGCAACTCGCGATGCTCGATGTGCAGCAGCGGTGCATCGTCCTGGGTGTCGGCCAAGCGCTCGAACGCGCTTTGCATTGCCGCGTCCGCCTGCGCGCCAAGCGGCTGAAGGTAGAGACCGAGTTGGGCGAATGTCAGGCGCCGGTAGTCCGAGCCTTCGCCAATGCTGACGATCTCGAGCTTCGCCTCGAGCATGCGAATCGCCGACAGGATGCGCTCTCGGTGCAGGCCGTTCGGATACAGCTCGTCCGGGCGGAAATTCGACGTTGCCACCAGGCTCACGCGGTTGTCGAACAGCGCCTCGAGCAGTCGATGCAGGATCATCGCGTCGGTCACGTCGGCGACATGAAACTCGTCGAAGCAGATCAGGCGATGCCGGCGCGCGATTTGTCGGCCGAGCTCCTGCAATGGGTCGGCCGTGCCCTGGAGTTCCGCCAGTTCGCGGTGAACCTCGCGCATGAACTCGTGAAAGTGCAGGCGCGTCTTGCGTTGCAGAGGCACTGAATGGTAGAAGCAATCCATCAGAAAGCTCTTCCCCCGGCCCACGCCCCCATACAGGTACACGCCCATCGGTATGGGAGGGCGCGACACAAGTTTGGTCAGCGCATTGCCGCGCCGCGCCTTGTAGGCCACCCATTCGTCTTCGCAGCGTTGCAGCGCGTCGATCGCGGTGCGCTGGGCGGCGTCGGCCGAGAAGCCGCGCTCGCGCAGGGTTCGCTCGTAGATCTCCTTGACCGACACGTCGACCCGCGGCTATGGCGGCGCTGAAGGCGGCGTCAGAAATTCAAGCTGCGCTTGTCCACCGCCAGCGCCGCTTCTTTTGTCGATTCGCTGAGTGAGGGATGGGCGTGGCAGATGCGTGCAATGTCTTCAGCACTCGCCTTGAACGCCATCGCCACCACGGCCTCGGCAATCAACTCCGAGGCCATCGGCCCGACGATGTGCACGCCGAGAATCTCATCGGTGGTCGCGTCGGCGAGCATCCTGACGAAGCCGGTGGTGTCGCCCAACGCCCTGGCCCGGCCGTTCGCCATGAACGGGAAACTGCCACTCTTGAACGCCCGACCTGCCGCCTTCAACTGCGCTTCCGTCTGGCCGACCCAGGCGATCTCGGGGCTGGTGTAGATCACCCACGGGATGGTGTTGAAGTCGACGTGACCATGCTGGCCGGCAATGCGCTCGGCCACCGCCACGCCCTCTTCCTCGGCCTTGTGCGCCAGCATCGGTCCGCGCACCACGTCGCCGACCGCCCAGACATTGGGCAAGTTGGTGCGGCACTCGGCGTCCACAGTGATCGCGCCGCGCTCGTCGAGCATCAACCCGACCGCCTGCGCGTTCAGCCCTGTCGTGTTGGCGACGCGGCCGATCGAGACGATCAGCTTGTCGACAGCGAGACGTTGTGGGGCCCCCTTGGCATCGGTGTAGGTGACGCTCACGCCGGTCTTGCCGCTCTTGACTTCGGAGATCGCACAACCGAGTTCGATCTTCAGGCCCTGCTTCGTGAACGCCTTGTGCGCCTCTTTGGCGACCTGCTCGTCCACGGCCCCCAGAAACTGCGGCAAGGCCTCGAGCACCGTCACGTCGGCCCCGAGGCGACGCCACACCGAGCCCATCTCCAGGCCGATCACTCCCGAGCCGATGACACCGAGTGTCTTTGGTACCTTCGCAATGCGCAGCGCCCCGTCGTTGCTGAGAATGTGCTCTTCGTCGAACGCTGCTGCGGGCAATGCGCGCGGGTTCGAACCGGTGGCGACGATCACATGCCTGGCGGCTATCGATTCCGCCTTGTCGCCTGCCACGGCGATTTCGTACCCCGCGTCAGTCGCCTTGACGAACGAACCGCGGCCATGAAAGAACGTGACCTTGTTCTTCTTGAACAAATACAGAATGCCGTCGTTGTTCTGTTTGACGATCGCCTGCTTGCGACCAAGCATCTTGGCCACGTCCAGGCTCAGGTCTTTGATGCCGATGCCGTGCGCCGCGAAATGGTGCCCCGCGTGCTCGAAGTTCTCGCTCGATTGCAACAGGGCTTTGCTTGGAATGCAGCCGACATTCGTGCAGGTACCGCCCGGCGCCGGGCCGCCCTGCTCATTCTTCCACTCGTCGATGCACGCCGTGCTGAAACCGAGCTGTGCGGCGCGGATCGCCGCGATGTAGCCGCCGGGGCCGGCACCGATGACACAAACGTCGAAAGTCTTGCTCATGTCTGGCTCAGATGTCGAACAGCAGCCGCGCCGGGTCTTCCAGCGCTTCTTTCATCACCACCAGGCCGAGCACTGCCTCGCGGCCGTCGATGATGCGGTGGTCGTAGGACATCGCCAGGTAGTTGATTGGCCGCACCACCACCTGTCCGTTCTCGACGACGGCGCGCTCCTTCGTCGCGTGCACCCCGAGAATGGCCGACTGCGGAGGGTTGATGATGGGTGTGGACAGCATCGAGCCGAAGACTCCGCCGTTGCTGATCGAGAACGTGCCGCCGGTCAACTCGTCGAGCGAAAGTTTCCCGTCTTTCGCCTTGGTGCCGTACTCGGCGATCTTCTTTTCGATGTCGGCAAAGCTCATCTGGTCGGCATTGCGCAGGATGGGCACCACCAAACCGCGTGGCGACCCCACCGCGATGCCGATGTCGAAATAGCCGTGGTAGACGATGTCGGTGCCGTCCACCGACGCGTTGAGCACCGGGTATTTCTTCAATGCGGCCACTGCCGCCTTGACGAAGAAACTCATGAAGCCGATCTTGACGCCGTGTTCCTTCTCGAACTTCTCCTGGAAACGCTTGCGCATTTCCATCACCGGCGCCATGTTGACTTCATTGAATGTGGTCAGGATCGCGTTCGTCGCTTGAGACTGCAACAGGCGCTCCGCGACGCGGGCGCGCAGCCGGCTCATCGGCACGCGTTGTTCGGCACGGTCGCCGCGCGACGCAGCCAACGGTGGTGCCACCGCCGGCAATGGCTTGGCCGCTGCCGGCGTTGCCACCAGCGCCTTGGCGGGCGTGGTTGCGGACGCTGCGCTTGCGGCCGTGGGCCGAGCGGCACCCTGTAGCGCGGACAGCACGTCGCCCTTCGTGATCCGGCCGTCCTTGCCGGTGCCCGCGACCGAACCCGTTGCCAGACTGTTGTCTGCCATCAGTTTGGCCGCAGCCGGCATCACTGCTGCGCCTGCCGCGGATGGCCCCGCTGACGCTGCTTTTGTCGGCACCGCCAGCGACTCGGGCGACTTCGCCCCGGGGTTCGCCGCCGCCTCGGTATCGATCGTCGCGATCACTTCTTCGGCGATGCAGCTGTCGCCATCGTTCTTCACGAGCCGCGCCATCACTCCGGCCGCAGGCGCCGGCACTTCGAGCACCACCTTGTCGGTCTCGATTTCGACCAGGATTTCATCCATCGCCACAGCCTCGCCAGGCTGCTTCTTCCAATGCAGCAAGGTCGCTTCGGCCACCGATTCCGACAGTTGCGGAACCTTCACTTCGATGATTGCCATGACATGAACCTCTTGTTGTGGGTCGCACAGTCCTTCAGACCGGCGCCGCGATGCCTGGCGCACGCGGCGCGACGAGCCGTGCGCGCAGGGGGTACTACTTGGAGAGCACGAACCCCTTGATTTTTCCGAAGGCCTGTTCGAGCAAGGCGCGCTGCTGCTCCTGGTGCAGGTGCGCGTAGCCCACGGCGGGCGACGCCGACGCCGCCCGCCCGGCGTAGCCAAGCTTCTGCCCATCGAGCATGTTCTCGTGGATGTAGTGCTGGACGAAGAACCAAGCGCCCTGATTCTGCGGTTCGTCCTGGCACCACACCACTTCCGTGGCCGCCGGGTACTTCTTCATCTCCGCGGCGAAGGCGCGATGCGGGAACGGGTAGAGCTGCTCGACGCGAAGAATTGCGACGTCGCCGCTTTTCTGCTCGGCACGCGCTTTCACCAGGTCGTAATACACCTTGCCCGAACAGGCAATGACGCGCCTGACTTTGTCGGCGTTGACCTCGGTCGAGGTCTCGCCGATCACGGTCTTGAATTCACCCTTCGTGAATTCCGCCAGCGGCGCACAAGCGTCCTTGGCACGCAGCAAGGACTTGGGCGTCATGATCACCAGCGGCTTGCGGAACATGCGCACCATCTGCCGGCGCAGCACGTGGAAGATCTGGCTCGCCGTCGTCGGCTGCACGATCTGCATGTTGCTGTCGGCGGCGAGCTGCATGAAGCGCTCCAGGCGCGCCGATGAATGTTCCGGCCCCTGCCCCTCATAGCCGTGCGGCAGCATCAGCGTGATGCCGTTCGCGCGGCCCCATTTCACTTCGCCAGAGGCAATGAACTGGTCGATCACGACTTGCGCGCCGTTCACGAAATCACCGAACTGCGCCTCCCAGATCACCAGGGTGTTCGGCTCGGCCGACGCGTAGCCGTACTCGAAACCGAGCACGGCCTCTTCGGACAGCAGCGAGTCGATCACGACAAACGGCGCCTGTCCCGTGGCCACATGCTGCAGCGGCGTGTAGGTGCCTTCGTCCCACTTTTCGCGATTCTGGTCGTGCAGCACCGCGTGGCGGTGCGTGAACGTGCCGCGCCCGCAGTCTTCGCCCGACAGGCGCACGGCGTAGCCGCTCGCCACCAGCGACGCGAACGCGAGGTGCTCGCCCATGCCCCAGTCAACCTTGATCTCGCCGCGTCCCATCGCGGCACGATCTGCCAGAACCTTCTCGACGAGCGAATGCACTTTGAAATTCGCCGGCACTGTTGTCAGGCGTTCCGCCAACCTTTTCACTTCGGCGAGCGGCAGAGCAGTGTCTGACGCGTCGGTCCATTTCTTGCCCAGGAACGGTGCCCAATCGACAGCGTACTTGCTCTTGTAATTCGTCAGCACCGGATCGACGGTGTGTTTGCCAGCTTCCAGCGCGGCACGAAACTCCTTCACCATCGAGTCAGGCCCGTCCGCCGGCAACACGCCCTGCGCCACAAGCCGCTCGCCATAGAGCTTGCGCGTGCCGGGATGCTGGCCGATCTTCTTGTACATCAGCGGCTGCGTCAGCGACGGCGTGTCCTGCTCGTTGTGGCCGAGCTTGCGGAAGCACACGATGTCGAGCACGACGTCCTTGTTGAACTCCTGCCGATAGTCGAGCACGAGTTGCGTCGCCAGCACCACCGCCTCCGGGTCGTCGCCGTTGACGTGCAGCACCGGCGCCTCGATCATCTTCACGACGTCGGTGCAATACAGGGTCGAACGCGTATCGCGCGGGTCAGATGTCGTGAATCCGATCTGGTTGTTGATGACCACATGCACCGTGCCGCCGGTGTAGTAGCCGCGCGTCTGCGCCAGCGCCAGCGTTTCCATCACCACGCCCTGGCCGGCAAACGCGGCGTCACCGTGCACGATGATGGGCAGCACGGTGTCACCGGCCGTGTCGCCGCGCCTGTCCTGGCGCGCCTTGACCGAGCCTTCGACGACGGGATTGACGATCTCCAGGTGCGACGGGTTGAACGCCAGGCTCAGGTGCACCGGGCCTTTCGGCGTGGTGACGTCGCTGGAAAAGCCCTGGTGGTACTTCACGTCACCCGATGGCAGGTCTTCCTTCGCGGTATGGTCGAACTCGGCGAACAAGTCCTTGGGCATCTTGCCCAGCGTATTGACAAGCACGTTCAGGCGCCCGCGATGCGCCATGCCGATCACGATTTCCTGCACGTCGTTCGCGCCCGCGCGCTGCACGAGTTCATCCATCGCGGCGATGAAACTCTCGCCGCCTTCGAGCGAAAAACGCTTCTGGCCGACGTACTTGGTGTGGAGGAAGCGCTCCAAGCCCTCGGCGGCAGTAAGGCGCTCGAGGATGTGTTTCTTGCCCTCGACGCTGAAGGTGGGCTTGCTGCGCACGCTCTCCAGGCGCATCTGCCACCAGCGCTTTTCGGCCGGCTCGGTGACGTGCATGTATTCGGCGCCGACCGACCCGCAGTAGGTTTCGCGCAGCGCCTGCACGATCTCGCGCAGCGTCATGTTCTCGGCCGACGAGAAATAGGTGTTCGACGCGCTGAACGTGATGTCCATGTCGGACTCCGTCAGGTCGTAGAACGCCGGTTCCAGCTCGGGAATCTTCGGCCGCTCCTGGCGTTTCAGCGGGTCCAGGTCGGCCCAGCGCGAGCCGAGGAAGCGGTACGCCGCGATCAGCGACTGCACATGCACCTGCTTGCGCGCCACCGCAAGGTCGGCGCTCGACGCCTTGTTGCCGAAGGCATTGGCCTTGGCGCGCTGGGCGAATGATTCGACGACCGGGGCATGCGCGACGTCACGCGCCGTCGAGCCGTCGGTGGCCGGAACGTTTTGCAGCGCGTCGAAATAGGCTCGCCAGTGGTCGGAGACCGAGCCGGGGTTGTCGAGGTAAGCCTCGTACATGTCCTCGACGTAGGGGGCGTTGCCACCGAACAGGTGCGAGTTGGCCCTGTATTGCTGCATCATTTGCGCTCACCTTTCATGCCGGAATGCGGCACTGCGATGGGTTGATAAACCTTCCGCGACACGGCTTCACCGAATAACGGACTAGCGAACCTGCCCGCTGTTGCGCCAGCGCCGGCACGGTGGGAACACCACCGGCCGGAACTGTACCACCGCCCTTGACGGGTTGAAGGGCGCAACTGCGGGCTTTCCCGGCCCTTGCCGGCGGGCCTGTGCCGTAGCATGGCGACTCGCGAGTTTGGAATGTTCCAAGGAGAGAACTGCATGAAATCAACCCACCTGTTGGCCGCCGCCGCCCTGGCACTCGGCCTGATTGCCGCCCCAGCACATTCCACGACGCTGCGCTGGGCAGCGCAGAACGACATCCTGACGCTGGACCCGCATTCGCAGAATCACGCAACGACGAACGCGATCCTGATGCATTCGTATGAAGGTCTGACGCGCTACAGCGCGAAGTACGAACTCGAGCCGTCGCTGGCGACGAAATGGACCTATATCAGCCCGACGCAGGTGCGCTTCGAGTTGCGCAAGGGCGTCAGATTCCACGACGGCACGCCGTTTAGCGCCGACGACGTGGTGTTTTCGTACGGCCGCATCAAGCAGCCGCAGGGCACGATGTCGATCTACGTGGCCGGCGTGGCTGACGTGAAGAAGGTCGACGACCACACGGTGGACTTCATCCTGGCCGGCGCAAACCCGATCCTGCTGCGCAACATCATCGACTTCCGCATCATGAGCAAGGCCTGGGCGGAGAAGAACAAGGCGACCAATGTGCAGGACTACAAGGCCAAGGAAGACACCTATGCCTCGCGCAACGTGAACGGCACGGGCTCCTACAAGATCACCGCCTGGGCGCCCGACCAACGCGTGACGATGACGATCAACCGCGATTGGTGGGACAAGCACAGCGGCAACGTCACCGAGGTGATCTACACACCGGTCAAGCAGGATGCGACACGCGTCGCGGCGCTTCTGTCCGGAGACGTGGACATGCTCACCGACCTGCCCACGCCCGACGTGGCGCGGCTGCGCACCGAATCGAAGCTGAAGGTGCTCGACGGCCACGAAGTGCGCACCATCTTCGTCGCGCTCGACCAGGGCAGCGACGAACTGAAGTACTCCGACGTGAAGGGCAAGAACCCGTTCAAGGACAGAAGAGTTCGCGAAGCGCTGAACGTGGCGATCGACCGGGACGCGATTCGGCGCAGCATCATGCGCGGCATGTCACTGCCCGCGGCGATCATGGTCGCCCCCGGCGTGAACGGCCACAGTCCGGACATCGACCAGGCCTTGAAGCAAGACACCGACAAGGCGAAGCGCCTGCTTGCCGAGGCGGGCTACCCGAACGGCTTCGAGTTTCAGCTCAATTGCCCAAACAACCGCTATGTGAACGACGAGGAATTCTGTCAGGCGCTCGTCGCGATGTGGGCGCGAGCCGGAGTCAAGGTCAAGCTCGCGGCCGAAAGCATGGCCACGTTCATCCAGAAGGTGCAGAACTTCGATTCGTCGGCGTATCTGCTCGGCTGGGGCGTGGCGACCTATGACGCGCAGTATTCACTGCAGTCGCTGATCCGCACCCGCACCAGCGGCGCCGACGGCAACTTCAACTTCGCCAAGGTCAGCGACGCAAGGGTCGACCAGCTCACCGATGCGATGAAGACCGAGACCGACATCCCCAAGCGCAACGCGCTGATCCGCGAAGCCCTGCTGCGCACCCGCGATGAGTTCCTCTATGTTCCGCTGCACCACCAGGTTCGCCCCTGGGCGATGAAGGCGGGCGTCGACACGGTGCACCGGTCCGATGACCGGCCGGAAGCGCGCTTCACTTCGGTCAAGTGATGCCGTCATGACCCATTCGCGTCGACACCTCGTCAAGGCCGCAGCCTCACTCGCAGCGTTGGGCGCCCTGCCCACCACCGCACTCGCGGCGATGGGTCCGAACGACAAGTTCGACCTGCTGTTGCGCAATGCAAATGTGCTCGACCCGAGCCAGGGGCTTTCGGGCAAGCGCGACATCGGCATACGCTATGGCGTCATCGAGGCAATCGAGGCGAACATCGCCGCGGAGCGCGGCGTGCGCGTCATGGATGCCGGCGGCAAGCTCGTCACGCCGGGCCTGATCGACCTGCATGCGCACACCTACGCGTTCGGCTCGGCGATCGGCATTCCGGCCGACGAGCTGACGGCACACCAGTGCACGACGACCGTGGTCTCGGCGGGTGACGCTGGCGCCAACAACCTGGCAGGTTTTCGCCGCTTCGTCGTGCCGGGCTCGCGTACGCGCCAGTTTGCCTTTGTGCACATCGCCGTGGCCGGGCTGGCGGGATTCCCGGTGCCCGAGCTCTACAACATCGACTATGCGCAGGTCGACGTCGCGGCTCGCGCTGTCGCGGAGAACGCCGACTTCGTGCTCGGCATCAAGGTGAGGATGAGCGAGAACGTGATCGCGCGGCACGGCCTGGAGCCTCTGAAACGCGCGATCCTGGCGTGCGAGCGCTCTGGCGTACCGGCCAAGGTGATGTGCCACATCGGCGGCGTGGCAGATCGCACATTGATGTCGCAGATTCTCGACCTGCTGCGCCCCGGCGACGTGCTGACCCACTGCTACTCCGGCGCGCCGAACATTGCCGGCGACGCCACCAACATCGTGCAGGACGGCAAATTGCTGCCCGCCGCACTCGCAGCCAAGCGACGCGGTGTGATCTTCGACGTCGGCCACGGCGGCGGCAGTTTCGACTACACCATCGCCGAGGCCGCCATCGCCCAGGGCTGCCCGCCCGACACGATTTCCTCCGACATCCATGTCTTCTCAGGCAATACGCCGGGCATGCCGTACCTGCCGTGGGTGATGAGCAAGTTCATCGGCATGGGCTACACGCTGGATCAGGTGGTAGGCATGGCCACAGCCGCACCCGCGCGCGTGATCGGGCGGGTGCCGAAGCTCGGCACGCTGCAGATCGGTGCGCCGGCAGACCTGTCGATCATGGAGATCGTGGAGGGCGCCGTCTCGTTCGTCGATACGCGCAGCAACAGGCGTGACGGCAAGATGCACCTGCGACCCGCCGGAACCGTGGTGGGTGGCGTCGCGTTCGGCCGGCCCTACCAGGCGCCGTTCACGGTGCGCTGAAACGCGCCGGCATCAGGCAGCCGGTGCACCCAAGGTGTTGCGAAACACCTCTCCACCCTTCATCACGAGCTTCAATGTCGCGTCGGGCCGGCTGAGTACGCGCCAATCGCGCGTCGGGTCGCCCTCGACGATCAGCAGGTCGGCCCAGGCACCGCGCACCAACTGGCCGATCCGGCCCTCCTGGCCCATCAGGCGCGCGGCTGAAATTGTCGCGCTCTGCAATACCTCGACAGGGCTGAGCGCCGCGCTGCGCAGCGCGAACTCCTCGCTTTGGCGCGAGTGCATCACGCCCAGCAGATCGGTACCGAAGGCGATAGGCACGCCATGCGCCTTGGCGATCCGGATCGCCTCGATGCCCTGGTCGCGAACGCGGTCGAGCTTTTCCAGCATCGCCGCCGACCAACCGAGCTTCTGACCCTCGTCGCCCAGTGCCGCATACGTGGCCAGCGTGGGCACGAGCCAGGCACCTTCCTGTTTCATGACACTCGCCGTCGCCTCATCGATCAGGTTGCCGTGTTCGATGCTGCGCACGCCCGCCTGCACCGCGCGCGTGACGGCGCGTGGCGAATAGGCGTGAGCCATCACGTACAGGTTCGCGGCCTGCGCTTCCTCGACGATCGCGCGCAGTTCTTCGATCGAATACTGCGTCCCGTCGATCGGGTCGGTAGGGCTGGCGATGCCCCCTCCGGCCATCACCTTGATCTGGTTCGCACCGTTGCGCACCTGCTCGCGCACGGCGCGGCGCACTTCACCCACGCCGTCGGCAATGGCACCGAACAGGCCGAGGC
>JANNKM010000409.1:0-16692 GCA_031396305.1 Rhizobacter sp. | reverse complement strand
GCAAGGCCACCGGCCTGACACTGGACCTGACGTCGCGCGGCATGGGCCTGCGCTCGAACCGCTACTCGATGCTCGTCGTCGACGGCGTCGTCAAGTCGCTCAACGTCGAAGCCCCCGGCAAGTTCGAAGTCAGCGACGCCGGCACTTTGCTCGCGCAGGCGAAAAGCGTCTTGCGCTAGAACGTTTCCCGCGCCGGCGCTGTGCGAGGGGCCGGGATCGCGGGGCGGGCGCGATGAAACTCAGTGAGGGCATTCGCAAGCACGGCTTTCGCAAGTGGTATGAGCGCGAGTTGCTGCAAAGTCATGCCCACTTGGCTCTGCTGTTCCTCTGCGCCGTCGGCTTGCTCGCATCGTTTGGCGTGTACAACACGAGCGGGTCGATGGCCGAACGGGCCGTCGACGTTGCCGCGATCCTGCTCTTCGCCGCGGTGGGGCTGTGGTCGCTGCGGCGCTACCTGTACCTGTTGATGCATGCCGAGCAGGTGGCGAACCAGGCGGTGTGCTCAGAGTGCAAGACTTACGGGCGGATCACGCTCGCCGAAGGCCACGCGAATCAGGGCGAATCGCTCGTCGTATGCTGCCGAAAGTGTGCGCACGAATGGACCATCGTTGACGCCTGACACGGCTAAAAGAAATGGCCGATCAGCAACGCCACGAAGCTCAGCAGCACGCTGCTCGCCAGCGGAATGAAAAACTCGCGGCCGAACAGGCGAAAGCGAAAGTCGCCCGGCAGCCTACCCATCCCGAGCTTTTCGAGCCAAGGGCGCAACCCGCTGAAGATCAGCAGCGCGAGAAAGATGACGAGTAGCCAGCGCAAGATGGTGTCGCCCCGAGGGCTTGGTGATTGACGCTCAAAGCGTGTGCGTGCGGTCGCCGCGCGAGAAGCCGATGCTGTCGAACTCGCAGCCCTTGGAAAAACCGATCACCTTGAACAGCTCTCCCATCTCGTGTTCGTTTATGAGTTTTTGCGCGTCGGCACGGCCGCGAACCGTGGCCAACTCAAGAAGTTCGAGCAGTCCGCAGTTCATCAAGAAGCGGGCCTGCGACGTGTAGCCCAAGACCACCAGGCCGTTGTCTTGCCCCGCCATGGCGATCCCGGTGAAGTCGACATGTGCCGTGATGTCCTTCCGCCCGACGTCGACGAGCGGATTGTCGTCGCAAAGATGGGCGCGATGGCACATCAGCGTGCCGCCGACGCGTTGTGGGTGGTAGTACTCGGCTTGCGGAAACCCGTAGTCGATGAAGAAGGCGGCGCCGCGCACCAGACGGTCGGCAAGGGTCGCGATGAAAGCCTGCGCCTGCGGATGAATCTCCGTCGTCATTGCCGACGGCAACTCCTGCTCAGTCGGCGCTCGCAGCGAAGTTGGTCGGTCACTCCAGCCGAAACCTTCGCCGCGCCGCTCGACGCCGCGTTCGAACCACTCGGCACCGTTGCAATGCAGCAGCTGTACCGGCATTGCGTCGAGCACTTCGTTGCCGACGATGACGCCACTGAACCGATGAGGCAGCGTGTCGAGCCAGCACAACTTGGCGGCATGGCGCGCGAGCCGCTGCTGCTGACGTTGCCGCAACTCTGCTGACAGCTCGACGATGCAATACCGACTCACCTGGTCTCCCAAGGTGTCCAGCAACTGTTCGGCCAGCGCGCCGCTTCCTGCGCCGAACTCCCAAACTTCGCTGCAGGCGCACTCCGCCAGGGCTTGCCCGATCGCGCGAGCCAGCGTGCGGCCGAACAACGGTGTGAGCTCCGGTGCCGTGACGAAGTCGCTGCCGCTCGCGGGCATCTTGCCGAACTTGCGCCCCGCGCAAGCGTAGTAACCCAGTCCGGGCGCGTAAAGCGCCAAAGCCATGAACCGGTCGAAGGGCAACCAACCGCCCCCACGGGCGACGGCGTGGTGGATCAGCGTGACAAGACTTACCGCAGGCGCCGATACACTGCGGCCCAGAGTCGATGACATCGACGCATTGTAGGAACCATGGACCCACGCCCTGTTGTTCTCGTGACCGGTGCCGCGCGACGCATCGGCCGGGTCATCGCGATGGATCTGGCTGCACATGGCTACGACATCGCCGTGCACTACCGCAGCTCCCGGGTCGATGCCCTGGCCACCGTCACCCAGGCTGCAGCTCAAGGTGCCCGCGCCCAGGCGTTTCAGGCAGACCTGTCGGACGAAGAAGCTTGCCGCGGGCTGATCGGTTCGGTCGTGACGCAGCTCGGGCGGGTAGACGCCGTGGTGAACAATGCGTCCACGTTCGAGCCCGACGACGCCGCCACGTTCGGCCACAAGGCGATGGAAATTCATTGGCGCGCGAACACAGCGCCTGCGGTCTTGCTGGCGCAGGCGCTGCATGGCCACCTCATGGGCCGTGGCGCGAGGGGCTGCGTGGTCAATCTGCTTGACCAGAAACTCTGGAATTTCAACCCGGACTATTTTTCCTACACGATGTCCAAGGCGGCCTTGCAGGCAGCCACCGTGATGCTGGCCCAGGCTTACGCGCCCGTGCTGAGGGTGTGCGGCGTTGCGCCAGGCGTCACGCTCGCCTCGGGCGCGATGACGCCGGATCAATTCAGCGCGGCGCATCGCCTGACGCCCTTGCGGCGCTCTTCTACTCCGCAAGATGTGGCACACGCGGTACGTTTCCTGCTCGAATCTCCTGCCGTGACAGGGACGAATCTGCTCGTCGACGGTGGGCAACACCTGTGCGCCCAACCGCGCGACGTGCTGTACCTGGCCGAGTCAGTTGCGCGCGAATGATGAACCCCTCAATCCCCATGGACTTGCTCGCGCAATGCCGACGCTTGTTCATACGCCGCATGGAAGTCATGATCAACATCGGCGTGCATGAATTCGAGCGGCACGGGCCGCAGCGAGTGATGCTCGACATCGACGTGTACGTCGCCTTGATCGGCTCGACCCCGAAGCGCGACAAGCTGGAAGAAGTGGTCGACTACGACTTCATCCGGCGCAGCGTGTTCGAGCGCGTCGAACAGGGCCACATCGAGTTGCAGGAAACCCTGTGCGACGATCTGCTGGCACGCATGCTCGCCTGCCCCGAAGTACGTGCCGCACGCGTGTGCTCCGAGAAGCCCGACGTGTACCCACGCTGCGAGGCGGTGGGCTGCGAGAGGTTTGCCATCAAGGAGCGGGCATGAACGAACTTGACGCGCTCGCCAACGAAGCCGGCGCCAGGCGCAGCGTCGACATCAACAAGCTCGACAAGCGCCTGCACCGGCTCGTCGGCCGCGCAATCGGCGACTTCAACATGATCGAGGCCGGCGACAAGGTGATGGTCTGCGTCTCCGGGGGCAAGGACAGCCATGCCTTGCTCGACATCCTGCTGGGGCTGCGCAAGCGCGCGCCGATTCATTTCGACATCGTCGCCGTCAACCTGGACCAAAAGCAACCCGGATTCCCCGAGCACGTTCTGCCGCAGTACCTCGCGAAGTGTGGCGTGCCGTTCCACATCGAAGCGCGCGACACCTATTCGGTCGTGAAACGCCTGATTCCCGAAGGCAAGACGATGTGCAGCCTGTGCTCAAGACTGCGCCGCGGCATCTTGTACCGGGTGGCGGGCGAGCTGGGTGCAACCAAGATCGCCCTGGGTCACCATCGCGACGACATGGTGCAGACGCTGTTCATGAACATGTTCTTCGGTGCGCGCTTGAAGGGCATGCCGGCGAAGCTGGTCAGCGACGACGGCAAGAACATCGTGATCCGCCCGCTCGCTTACGTGGCGGAAGCCGACCTCGAACGCTGGGCCATGCACCGTCAGTTCCCCATCATCCCCTGCACACTGTGCGGCAGCCAGGAGAATCTGCAGCGGGTACAGATCAGGCGCATGCTGCAACAGTGGGAGCGCGAGTTTCCGGGGCGCATCGACAACTTGTTTTCAGCGATGGCCAACATCACGCCGTCGCACCTGATGGACCGGAACCTCTATCCGTTCGCCACACTCAAAGCCAACGGCGTGGCCGAGCCCGGCGGCGACCGTGCCTTTGACGACGAAGCAGTGGGCGAATGCGGCGAACTTGCGGCATCCGTGTTGCGCGCCGGCGCCGCGCCACGCCCCTCGGACCGGGAGGCCAACGCATGCGAACCATAGCTTCGATCCTGCTCGTGTTGCCGCTGCTCGGCGCATGCGCGACGACGCGTCAGCTCGACAACGATGTGTCGACCTATAGCCAGTGGCCTGCCGGGCGCAAGCCGGCGAGTTATACCTTCGAGCGGCTGCCGTCGCAGCAGGCGCGGCCCGAGCAGCAGCAACAGCTCGAAGACTCGGCGCGCCAGGCCCTGGAGGCGGCAGGCTTCACGCCCGCGGCCGACGAGCGCGAAGCCGACGTAAGCGTTCAAGTTGGCGCGCGTGTCTCGGCGAGCGAGCGGTCACTGTACGACGACCCGTTCTGGTGGCGCGGCGGTTTCAGTTCGCGCTGGCACCGGGGATACTCCACCAGCTGGGGTATCCACTACACGTCGCCGAGCTATGAACGTGAAGTGGCCCTGCTGATACGCGACCGCAAGTCGGGGCAGGCCTTGTACGAGGCCCGCGCCAGCAACGCCGGGAGCTCGACTTCCAGCCCCGCAGTCCTCGCGGCAATGTTCGAGGCCACGCTGAAGGATTTTCCGCACACGGGCGTCAACCCACGCCGGGTCACGGTGGAAATGAAATAGTCGCGCCGCTCACGGCGCTGCGCTGGCCGACAAGGCACGCAAATCGGCCTCCCAGCCCTTGAGTTTTTGCACCAGCACCTGCCGTTGCGCCGCACTCGCGGCGTTGTGCACGTCTGCCGCGAATTGACAGTTGTACTGCACCAGCGACTGCGCATACCTGCGGTACTCCAAGCGGGGTGAATGCGCCATGCGCTCGAAGTAGGCACGCAAGGCCGACTGCGCCTGGTCGGCGCCCGCGCCTTCGAGCTTGAGGCGGCGCAGCATCTGCAGCGCCTCTTGCTGGCGCGTCTTGCGCTCGGCGAACCAGACCTCCGGGTCGAAGGGCGACTGCTGCACCGCCTTGGCGATCAGATCGCGTTGCGTGTCATCGATGCGACCGTAGAAAGTCTCGGCGCGCTCGACAGTGCGCTTGACCGACGCCTTGTAGCGTTGCGCCGAGTCGGCCTGAAGGTAGTCGTCGCGAAACTCGGCATTGAACTTCGCGTAGCGGCGCTCGATGTGCTCAATTTGGGCGGGCGTCAGCGTCAGCAGCACTTCGGCTGCTGGTGCAACGACGCGTTCCAGCGCCACGTCGATGCGGCTGCGCGAGTTACCCCACCAACTGCACAGGCGCTGTGCCGTGGTGGGTTCCAGCGCTTCCGCCTGCGCCTGCACCAGCAGCGCCGTGTAGTCGGGCAACTGGGTGCGCCGATGCCAGGCATGCCATTGCGTCAGCGCCTTGCGCACCGGCTGCGTCTGCGAGTCGTTGAAGTCAATGTAGCCGTCGAGCCACCAGTAGACGAGCTCGTCCGCCTGGTTATAGCCAAATCGTAACGCGCTGCATCCACCCAGCAAACTGAGCGCGGTTGCGAGCAACGCAATAATTCCGAATCGAAATAAGGAGCGGTCCATGGCGTTGAACATCGTGATCATGGCGGCGGGCAAGGGCACGCGCATGAAGTCGAAACTGCCCAAGGTGCTGCATCGACTTGCCGGGCGCAGCTTATTGCAGCATGTCTTGGATACCGCAGCCAGGCTTGGGGCCGAACGCATCGTCACGATCACGGGGCATGGTGCGGAACTGGTCGAAGCCGCGGTCACCGCACCCCACCTGAGCTTCGTCCGCCAGATGCCGCAGCTCGGAACCGGCCATGCAGTTCAGCAGGCGGCGCCGATGTTGCGTGACACGGGCACGACACTCATCCTCAACGGCGATGTTCCGCTGATCCAGGCGCAAACCCTCCGCGCCCTGGTGCAGGCTTGCGCAGGCCGACAGCTCGCGCTGCTGACGGTAGAGCTGGCCGACGCAACGGGTTACGGCCGCATCGTGCGCGAGGGCCAGTCGGTACGCTCGATCGTCGAACAGAAGGATGCGAGCCCGTCGCAACGCGCGATACGCGAGGTCTACACCGGCGTGATGGCGGCGCCCACCGCCATGCTGAAGCGCTGGCTGGCGGGCCTGAAAAACGACAATGCCCAGGGCGAGTACTACCTGACCGATGTGGTCGCTCTGGCGGTGGCCGAGGGCGTGCCTGTCACCACGACGCAGGCGCCGCAAGAAATCGAGGTGCTGGGCATTAACAGCCCGCTGCAGTTGGCCGACCTCGAGCGCCGCCACCAGCGCAATCTGGCCGACGCACTGATGCAATCTGGCGTGCGCCTGGCCGACCCGGCGCGGCTTGACGTGCGCGGCGAGCTGGTCACTGGCAGCGACGTGGAGATTGACGTGAATTGCGTCTTCGAAGGCAAGGTGCAACTGGGCGACGACGTGCGCATTGGTGCCAACTGCTGCATTCGTAACGCCAGCATCGCCGCAGGCGCCGTGATTCACCCGTTCACGCACATCGACGGCGAGGCGCTCGGCGTCAAGGTCGGCGCGGGTTCGCTGGTCGGCCCCTTTGCGCGGTTGCGTCCCGGCGCCGATCTCGCCGAAGACGTGCACATCGGCAATTTCGTCGAAGTCAAGAACTCCACGCTGGCGCGCGGCGCGAAAGCGAACCACCTCGCCTACCTGGGCGACGCGAGTGTGGGCGAGCGCGTCAACTTCGGCGCCGGCAGCATCACGGCGAATTACGACGGCGCGAACAAGCACCGCACCGTGATCGGCGCAGATGTCCATGTGGGCAGCAACTGCGTGCTCGTCGCGCCGATCACGATCGGCGCCGGCGCGACAATCGGCGGCGGCTCCACCGTCACAAAAGACGCGCCGGCCGGCGAGCTGACTCTGGTGCGAGCCAAGCAGGTGCAAATCGTTGGCTGGAAGCGTCCGACCAAGAAAAAGTGATCAGGTCCCGAGCCTGGCCGTCTCGACCGCCAGGCAGAGATCGTCCCAGGCTCGTGCCTTGTCTTCAGGGTTGCGCAGCAGATAGGCCGGATGGTAGGTCACGATCAACGGCACATCCTGATAGCGATGCACGCGCCCGCGCAGACGGCCGACGGGCTCGCTGCTGCGCAGCAGGCTCTGCACCGCGAAGCGCCCCATGGCGATGATGATTCGTGGCTGCAGCAGCGCAAGCTGCCGAATCAAAAACGGTTCGCACTGCGCCAGCTCATCGGGCTGCGGGTTGCGGTTTCCCGGCGGCCGGCACTTGATGGTGTTGGCGATGTAGACCTGACGCTGCGGGTCGGCGTCGCCGCGGCTCAATCCGATGGCGCGCAGCATCGCGTCGAGCAGTTGCCCGGATTTGCCGACGAAGGGCTCGCCTTGCAGGTCTTCTTGCTCGCCCGGGGCCTCGCCGACGATCAACCATTGGGCGCGCGTGCTGCCGGTTCCGAAAACGACCTGTTTGCGCCCTTCGCACAACTTGCACGCGGTGCAGCCTGCCACCGCGGTGCGCAAGGAGTCCCAATCCATGGATTCGACACCCACAGGTCGGTGCGCCGACGCAGTGACGCGTGGTGAGGTTGCCTCCTGCACCGATGCAACGTTGACGGCTTGCGTTGGAGCGTAGGCGCGCACCGCGTCGGCAACAACCGCCGCTTCCGGCGCTGCGTGAACCGCAGGCGCTGGCTCATGCCTTGCACTTGCAGCGTCGGTGGGCCACACCCGGATTCCCATCTCGCGCAACATCGCGAGCTGACGCTCACTCCAGCGCATCACTTGCACCCTCCGCAGCCGCATCGATTTTCAGACTCATGACGATAGCGTCTTCGCGCTTCCCGAGCGCTGCGGGGTAGTAGCCCCTGCGCACCCCCTTGGCTTCGAATCCGAAGCGTTCATACATTCGCATCGCGCGTTGGTTGCTGGGGCGTACTTCGAGCCAGAGCTGGCGCGCGGCCCAACTCCGGCAAGTGCGCACCAGCGCCTCGAGCAGGCCGCGGCCCAGGCCCCTGCCCTGTTCGCCGGGGGTGACCGTGATATTGAGCAGGTGCATCTCCTCGTATCCCGGGAGCACCACAAAGTAGCCGAGCACCCTGCCATGCGCGTCGCACAGCAGCTGGCACACATGGCTTGCGGCGAGCGAGTCGATGAAGTTGCCTGCGCTCCACGGGAAGGCATACGCTGTTTGTTCAATCTTGAGCACTGCGTCGAGGCTGTGTTGAGTCATCGGCACCATGCGCAGCGGCGCGCGGTCTGCGCTCGACAGCACGGCACTCACTGGTGCACCCTACGACAGGGGCTACGAAGGGGCCCCTTCGTGGCCCATGCCGGTCCCGCCAAGCGGGAATGAGCCCCTACGGGCGGCCGGGCGGTGCTCACGCGGCTGGCCCGCCGGATGTCTCGGCGATGCGCCTGGCCGCACTGCGCTCGGCAACGGTTTGCGCGACCTTGTCGCGCACATAGCTGGGCATCGCGACGCCGGCGTCGAGTACAGCGCCTTGTTCCCATTGCGTTTGCGCCAAGGCCAGCAGCGCCGCGCCACGCGGCGCTGCTGCGCCATGGAGCTGCGCGGTCGCACTCTCGAGCCGGCCGGCGAACGCCACGAGCGCGTTGCCGGCAATGTGTCGTGGGGGCGCCGCTCTCCAAATCTTGTTCAGCTCGTCCACGCTTGTCAGCATGGGTGCGTCGAGCACAGCCCATTGCCCGTGCTGGCGGCCGTACTGGGCGGCATAGATTTGGTCCATGCGTGCGTCCATGGTGGCCCAGACTTGCATTTGCTGCGCCCCTTGGCGCGCGTCTTCAGCGACCGCCATCAGCGTGTCGATCGCCAGCACCGGTTTGCCCGCACCGAGGGCCAGGCCCTGCGCCACGGAGCAAGCGGTGCGCAAGCCGGTGAAGGCGCCGGGTCCGCAGCCGAAGGCGATCGCGTCGAGGTCGGCGAGCGTGGCACCAACGCGCGTGAGCAATGCCAGGATGGCCGGCAGCAGCTCGGCCGAAGCCTTGGCGCCACCGGCCGCTTCATGGACCCAGGCCTGAGCATCGATGCGCAGACCGACGTGCATCATTTCGCCCGAGGTGTCGAAGGCCAGGATCGCTGTCACGTTGTAACTCCACGCCAGGACGCCGGTGCACCTTGGGCGCCGCGCCCACTCTCGCCAAAGTGCTGTGCAGTCGAGTGTGCAATCAGGGTGGAAGAGGACCGGATGCACAATACCGCCAGCGCGCGGCCTGTTTCCAGCCAGGTGGCCGGCCTTTGTTGGCCCAGAGTCATCGACGGAGTTTAGGCCAAGCCCAACGCCCAAGCGCGCTGTCCGCGTATCGCTGCTTGGCGAGAACCGGCTCGCATGACCCACCCACTGCCATCGACGGCCATGACAACATTGAATGTGATCGATACGCTCGGCTATTTGGCGGCGGCGCTGACCACGGGGTCTTTCTTGCCGCAGGCGTGGTTGACGTTTCGCACTCGCAATGTGAGCGGTATCTCCCTGTCGATGTACAGCGCATTCACGCTCGGCATCGTCCTGTGGCTGGCCTATGGGTTGATGCTCGGCGCCTGGCCGGTGATCATCGCCAACGGCATCACGCTGGCCCTGGCGGCGGCTATCCTGGCGATGAAAATCGTGCTCGGCCGGCGCGCCTGAGCGAGGCCGGCCTCGGGGCGCTCAGAACGGGTTGCCGCTCGCGCGTGAGACCGCCTGGCTGCCCAGCAATGACTGACCGCTGCTGCTGAACAGGCGATCGTTGGCCCACAAGTAGGTGCCGGCGCTGGCGCTGGCTGCCGCCCCGGGCGGCGTAACAAGCGTCTTCGTCGTGCACGCTGGGGGCAAGAAAGCGGGGTCGCACACGGCGCGAGTCACGTCCACCAACCCGACCCCGGCCGGATTCCTGACGACAGCCTGAACCAACTCGTCGGTCAGCAGCAGGCCGATGCGACGGCCGTCGTTGATGATCTTGTTGCGCAAGTTGTCGTTGAAGGACTTGGTCAGGCGCGTCAGCAGGGCCGCGCGGCCGGGATTGACGGCGTTCTCGCTGAGAGCGAATGGGGTCAGGCCGAGATCAGGCACTGTCGAGATCAGCACCTTGCCGCCTGAATTCGCGATGCGGTTGACCTGGCCGGCCAGTGCTTCGCCCGCGACCTTCAGCGCAGCCGCTGCCTGGCTTTCCGCTGTTCCGGCGACGACGAGTGCGTACTGGGCCAAGATATCGTTTGCACCCGCGAGCAGGGTCACCAGGTCCTTGTCGACAAACCCGCCTACGGCGTCGATCTGCCCGGAAATGCTGCCGACGGTGGCACCGGGGGTCGCGAACATCAGCGCCGTGACCGGTACGCCGCTGCCGTTGGGGCATTGGGCGAAAGACAGGTTGTACACGCCGGACAGAATCTGCACCCAAAGCGGATTGACCTTGCAATCGGGTGCATCGGCGGCGTCGAAGCCGTTCACGCTGTATTTGCGGCCGTCGCTTTCCAGCGCGCTGGTTTCGTCACCGAGCACGATCAGCCGCTTCGCGACGAAGCGCTCGATCGGCTCGCCGCCGCCGCACGCCGCGAGCAGCGCCGCCGTCGACAGGACGGCGCTGACTGCCTTGCGCCGCGTCGCGGCAAAACTGATCTTCATCGATGGGCTCCGAAATTCTGTGTCGAGGTTCAAGATGCTGCAGCGCGTTGCAGCCGGTCGCGAATGCCGTCCCATTCGGGGCCGGCCGGCGGCTCTTCGACCCAGATGAGCTGCACGCCGTTCGCGTCGAACTCGCGAAGGGTGGCGAACAATTCGTGCGCCGCAGCCTCCGGCCGCGACGGCATGCGCTGGTGCATGAAACCGGGTGCGGAACCCGCTGGCAGTGAGCGCGAATATACCGCCAGCTTCAAGGGCTGCTCGTCAGCAAAAGTGGCTTTGCCACTTTGCTCATCCCCAAGGGCCACGAAGGGGCCGCTTCGTGGCCCTTGGGGCGGAGGACGTATGACGTCGGCCTGGGGGTGGTCTCTGAGCATCTGCAACGCCGTCTCGAGCACGGCCGTGGACATGATACGAAGCTTGGCTTGCGGGGCGTAGTGCGCGGCCAGCGAGCCCGGCGCGCGTGGCGCCGATTCGTCGGCATCGTGCAGCGCCTCGCCGAGCACCGCCTCAATTCGCTCGCGCGTCGTCACGCCCGGGCGCAGCAACACGGCGTGCGGCCCGGAACAATCGACGATGCTCGATTCGATGCCAATTGCGCAATCGCCACCGTCGAGCACGGCCAGGGTGTCGCCGAACTCGGCGATCACATGCGCAGCGCGCGTGGGGCTGACGCGGCCGAAGCGATTTGCGCTCGGCGCCGCGACACCCGGCACACCCAGGCGTCGGCACGCCGCCAGCAAGGTTTGTGCGATCGGGTGCGCCGGGCAGCGCAGGCCGAGCGTGGCGTGGCCGCCCGCGGCGGCGCTCGCCACACCATCGGCGCGCCGCACGATGATCGTCATCGGCCCGGGCCAGAATGCATCGATCAGGCGCTGCGCGCGTGGCGACAGCTGCGAAGTGAACGCGGCCGCGTCGGTGGGGTGCGCCACATGCACGATGAGCGGATGGTCCGCCGGCCGGCCCTTCGCCGCGAAGATGCGCGCCACGGCCGCGTCATCGTCGGCGCGCGCGCCCAGGCCGTACACCGTCTCGGTAGGAAAGGCGAGCAATTCGCCAGCGGCCAGCAGCTGCGCAGCCTGCTCCACGGCGCCAGGATCGCGTCCGTCCAGCAGCACGGGCTAGAACGCCTCGATGCCCAGGCGCTGTGCGGCCTGGAGCGCCGTCGTTCGAGCCAGCGCCGGGGTCGGGGCAGTGAGGGTCAAGTGGCCCATCTTGCGTCCGCGTCGAGGGCTCGCCTTGCCGTACAGATGCAAATGCGCGCCTGGCAATTCGAGCACGCCGGCCCAATCCGGCGCAGTCGCAGATTCCCCAGCGACGAACCACAAATCGCCCAGCAGATTGAGCAGCACCGAGGCCGAGTGTTGCCGGGGCAGCGTCAACGGCGCGCGGGTCAAGGTGCGCACCTGCAGTTCGAACTGCGAGACGTCGCAGGAATCGATCGTTGCGTGGCCGGAGTTGTGCGGGCGCGGCGCCATTTCATTGGCCAGCAGTCGGCCGTCTTGCAGGACGAAGAACTCAACGCAAAGGATTCCCACGTAGTCCATCTCTTGCGCCAGCCGCAGCGTCGCGCTGACGGCCTGCGCCTGGATTGACGCCGGGATCTCCGTGGCCGGGCAAGTTGTCACCGCCAGAATGCCCTGGCGATGCAGGTTTTGCTGCACCGGAAAGTGCACGGACTGATCGTCCGCGCCGCGCGCGACGATCACGCTCAACTCCTGCGCCAAGGCCAGGCGCTGCTCAAGAACGCAGCGCACGCTACCCAGTTCTTGCCACGCGCCGGCCAGGTCGGCATGCTGCTTGACGTGCACCTGTCCCTTGCCGTCGTAGCCGAGCTGGGCTGTCTTGAGGATCCCGGGGAACAGCGCGGCGGCGATCGGCGCCAGGTCGGCTGCGCTCTCAATCACGGCGTGGGCGGCGCACGCCACGCCGCAGCGCGCGAAGTGCGCCTTCTCCGCGGCGCGGTCCTGGCAGATCGCCACGGCCTCGGCACCCGGCGCCACGTGGCGGTGTGCGGCGAGCGTGACCAGGGCGTTCGCGGGAACATTTTCGAACTCGGTGGTGATTGCCGCGCTGCGCTGCATCAGCTGGGCGAGGCCTTGTTCGTCGAGGTAGTCGGTGCGGATGTGGTAGTTCGCCACCAGCCCGGCCGGGCTCGCTGGATCGGGGTCGAGCACCGCAGTGAAGTAGCCCATGCGCTGTGCCGCGTGCACGAACATGCGCCCCAGCTGGCCGCCGCCCATCACGCCCAGCGTCGCGCCGGGGGGAATGAATCGAGTCATTTCAATTCGGCGCTCATGGCGCGCGCGGCGTCGGTCTGGCGCGCGCGGTAGACATCGAGCTTGTCGCGAAGCTCCTGGTCGTGATTGGCCAGCAGGGCGACGGCGAACAGCGCTGCGTTGGCCGCGCCGGCGGGACCGATGGCGAAAGTGGCCACCGGAATGCCCTTGGGCATCTGCACGATCGAGTGCAGCGAGTCCACACCCGACAGAAACTTGCTCGCCACCGGCACGCCCAGCACCGGGACCGTGGTCTTGGCGGCCAGCATGCCGGGCAGGTGCGCGGCGCCGCCGGCGCCGGCGATGATCGCCTTCAGGCCGCGCGCCGCAGCGCTTTGCGCATACGCAAACATGTCGTCGGGCATGCGGTGTGCCGAAATCACCCGGGCCTCGAATGCGACGCCGAACTCGGCGAGAATCTCGGTGGCGGCGCGAAGGGTGTCCCAATCGCTACTGGACCCCATGACCACGCCGACCACCGCTGGCGCGTGATCCATGCGCTCGCTCCATTTGTTAGATCGACTTTCAATTGTAGGCGGCGCGGCACCGAGCCTCAGCGCGAGGCATCAGCGCCGCCCCCGAACCGATACCGAGACCATGCTCGACATCTCACTGCAAAACTTCGAAACCGACGTGATCACGGCGTCGACACAGCAACCCGTCTTGCTCGACCTGTGGGCGCCATGGTGCGGCCCATGCAAAGCCTTGGGGCCGGTGCTGGAAAAGCTGGAGGTCGCCTACGCCGGGCGCTTCAAGCTGGCCAAGCTCAACTCTGACGAGCAGCCTGAAATCGCCGGGCAGCTCTCGCAAATGTTCGGCGTGCGCAGCATTCCGTTTTGCGTGCTGTTCAAGGGTGGCCAACCGGTGGACGGCTTCGTCGGCGCAATTCCCGAGGGGCAGATCCGCGCGTTTCTCGACAAGCACGTCGACAGCGCTGAACAGGCCGCCGCCAAGGACGACGTCGACGAGGCCCAAGAGCTGCTGGCCGAGGGCGACGTCGAGCAAGCACTCGGAAAACTCCAGGAGGCCGTCGCGATCAATCCCGGCAACGACGCGGCGCGTGCCGATTACTTGCGTGCGCTGCTGGGTGTCGGGCGCGTGGCCGAGGCGCGCCGCGCTTTCGACCCGGTGGCGAGCAAAGTCATGCTCGATCCGCGGCTGGCGGCTTACGGGCTGTGGCTCGCTGCCTGCGAAAGCGCGCCCGCGGCACGGCCCATTGACACGCTGGTCGCCGCGATCGCGCAGAACAAGCGCGATTTCGACGCGCGCCTCGAACTTGCCCGAGTGCACTTCGCGGCACAGCGCTTTACCGAGGCGATGGATGAACTGCTCGAAATCGTGATGCGCGACAAGGCATGGAAAGAGCAGATCGCGCGCAGGACTTTCGTCGCGATCCTCGAAGTGATGAGCAAACCTGCGACGGCCAAGGCCGAAACCGCAGCACCCAAGGGAACGTTGGAAATCTCGGGGAAAGTCGCCGCGACGCCTTCCGACCCGGTGGTCGATGCCTATCGGCGCAAGTTGAGCATGGCGCTGTTTTAGTGGTGACCGCCCCACGGAGGGGCGGTGGATGAGCAACACGCTATGGAGGAACTGAGGGCGATCCACTTTCCGTCATGTCTGCGAGCAATGCAACGAATTGACGCTGCAAAGCTTCGAACTCCCTCCACGCGGCGTCGGCAAGCTGCGCGTGACGATTGGCTTGCGAAGGTTCACCCAGTTCGCGATACACGCTGGCGAGTCGAGTGTGCGTGGCGGCGCGTTCATCGACCTGTGTGCCCAGGGTCAGGCCCTGTTCAGCCGCAAGGGCGTCGGACCGTGCCCGCACTGCGTCGCCTTGTTTCAAACGACACCAGGCGATATCGGAAAGTATGTCGGACGCCATGCGTGAAATTTCTGAGGCCACCGAAACCGGGAAGTGTTCGTCGTAGACCTGCAGCGCCTCAGCGGTGCGTTGCTGCAAGGACAGAAATCGTGCGCGTAGCATTGGCCGCAATGGTTCCAGGGTTGACGTACCGAAGAGCAGGTCGAAGTTCTCGCTGGACTCCAGCCCAATGAGTCCGGACTGCGCCTCACGGGAGTCACCGCGCCCGGTAAGTACGGCTTGTCGGTAATTGTCCAGGCGCATGCCGACCATGTTGTGCATCAACGCGCTGATACTTAGATCGTCGCCATCCGCCGTCGCATGCACGCGCGACCGGGTGTACCAGGGTGAGGCCAGGTCCGTGCGCCCCGCCCCGTGCAGGGCTTGAGCGATGACTAGGCTGGCGCGGGCCCGGGCGGCGTGGTGATTGGGCTCACTTAGTTTGAGTGACTCGGATGCATAGAGCGCCACGTGCGCGACATCGTGCCTGGAAAAGCTCATCTGAGCGAGCCAGGCCGCGGTCAACGCGTTCAAGTGGACAAGCCCACTCGCCGCGCTCAGCGCATGCGCTCGCATCACTTTGTCGTGCGCCAAGGGGCCAAGTTCGCTGTAGTAGCTCACCAACCCTTCGGCGAGATTGAGCCACACGCTCATCGCCGCGTCGGGCTGGGACGCGTAGCGCTTTCTCAACGTGGCTATCGTTCGAGACGCGTGCGCGAAATCCCCCTGCCGCGCGAGATAGCAGGCGCGTTCGGCGTGTGCGCAATCGGCGGAATACTGATCTTTGGCGCTCGCGACTGCGGCGTTGAGGCGACGCAACAACCGGGACGCGGGCTGGTTCATGCCATCAGACGCACCAAGGCCTCGCGGTACCTTGCCGCGGTGGCTTCAACAATGTGCGCCGGCAGCGCCGGTGCCGGCGCGCACTTGTCCCATGGTTTGCCGTTGACCCGCGCCTGTTCTAGCCAGTCCCGCACGAACTGTTTGTCGAAGCTCGGCGGATTCGACCCTTCTGCATAGCCATCGACGGGCCAGAAGCGCGACGAGTCGGGTGTCAGAACCTCGTCCATCAGCGTCAGGGTATTGTCCGCGTCCAGCCCGAACTCGAACTTGGTGTCGGCGATGATGATGCCCTTGTTCAACGCGATCGGCGCGGCCCGCGAATAAAGGCGCAGCGATACGGTTTTCAACTTCTCGGCAAGGGCAGGACCAATCAGATCGCACACCGCCTCGAAACTGATGTTTTCGTCGTGGGCCCCCGAGGCCGCTTTCGTCGCCGGCGTGAATATCGGGTGTTCGAGTTTTGACGCATTGTGCAGGCCCGGCGGCACCTTGACGCCACAGACCGCCTGGTTCTTTTGATACTCGGCCCAGCCGCTTCCGGCAAGGTATCCGCGCACGACGGCTTCGACCGGAATCGGTTTGAGCCGCTTGACCAGCATTGAACGGCCGCGCACCTGCTCACGCTCGGCTGGCATGACGACGCTTTCCGGCGCTTCACCCGTCAGGTGATTCGGTATGAGATCGGCCAATTGCTCGAACCAGAACAGCGCGGTCCGGGTGAGCAGTTCGCCTTTGCCGGGAATCGGCTCGGCCATGACGACGTCAAAGGCACTCAAGCGATCGCTTGCCACCAGCAAGAGGCGATCAGCGCCGACGGCATAGATGTCGCGTACCTTGCCGCGCGCGACCAGAGGCAGCGACGTCAACTGACTTTCAAAAAGTGTCCGAGGCGGTGCCATGTCAAGGTCTGAGCAGGATGGAGCTTCAAGCAACTGGCGCGAGCCGCATTGATTGTAGGGACGACCTCGGGTTCCAAGGCGCTGGCCATGGCCCACGAACGACCACGACCTGCGCGCTGTGGGAAACAAAAAACCCGGCCGAAGCCGGGTTTGCAGTCTTGACAGATCGTGATCCGATCAGGGCTTGGTGCCTGTCGGGAACGGCCATGCAGCTTGTGGGCT
>JANNKM010000401.1:0-14479 GCA_031396305.1 Rhizobacter sp. | reverse complement strand
TCAAGGCCATCAAACCCAAGGCTTCTCGGGACAAGTCTGCTGAAACTTACCTTGTGGGAGTGGGTCTGAAACCGGTCGCCACTCACGCTGAATTCGGACCTAAGGCCGAAAACAAATAGTCTGTGTGTCCGCGGTTGAGCCAAACGAAGCGATTTGCTGCCCTTGTCTCAACTAAAATTGACCTCATATTTCGTCGCATGTGCATGCCAAGTGCGGATTCGCCAGCAAGCATTTACCCGTGTAAGGAGCCGAGTTGAACAACCAATGGTTCTCGAAAGTTGCCGTGTGGATGGTGATCGCCCTGGTGCTTTTCACCGTTTTCAAGCAGTTCGACCGTGGCACGGCGCAGGGCACTCAAATCGGTTACTCAGATTTCCTGGAGGAAGTTCGCAGCAAGCGGATTCGCACGGTCCAGCTCCAGGAAGGCGCTGGGGGAAGCACGGAAATCAGGGCTCGCACCAGCGACGACAAGGAACTGCGCACGACCGCCACCTACCTGGACAGAGGCCTGGTCGGCGACCTCATCAACAACGGCGTGAAATTTGACGTCAAGCCGCGCGAAGAGCCTTCGTTTCTGCTGAGCTTGCTCGCTTCGTGGGGGCCGATCCTGCTGCTGATCGGCGTGTGGATCTATTTCATGCGCCAAATGCAGGGCGGCGGCAAGGGCGGGGCGTTCAGCTTCGGCAAGAGCAAGGCGCGAATGCTCGACGAAGCGAACAATACGACCACATTCGCCGACGTTGCTGGTTGCGACGAGGCCAAGGAAGAAGTCAAAGAACTGGTCGACTTCCTGAAGGATCCCCAGAAGTTCCAGAAGCTCGGCGGCCGGATTCCTCGCGGAGTCTTGCTGGTCGGCCCACCGGGAACCGGCAAGACGCTGCTCGCCAAGGCGATTGCCGGCGAGGCCAAGGTGCCGTTCTTCTCGATCTCCGGGTCCGATTTCGTTGAAATGTTTGTCGGTGTCGGCGCAGCGCGCGTGCGCGACATGTTCGAGCAGGCGAAGAAGAGCGCCCCTTGCATCATCTTCATCGATGAGATCGACGCTGTCGGCCGGCACCGTGGGGCAGGGCTGGGCGGCGGCAACGACGAGCGCGAACAAACGCTCAACCAGATGCTTGTCGAGATGGACGGCTTCGAGACGAACGTCGGCGTGATCGTCATGGCCGCCACGAACCGGCCCGATATCCTGGACCCGGCACTGCTGCGTCCAGGGCGTTTCGATCGTCAGGTGTACGTGACCCTCCCGGACGTGCGAGGCCGTGAGCAGATTCTCAACGTTCACATGCGCAAAGTGCCGGTGGGCCAGGACATTCGCGCGGACATCCTGGCGCGGGGAACACCCGGATTCTCCGGCGCTGACTTGGCGAACCTGGTCAACGAAGCGGCGCTCTTCGCGGCGCGACGCAGCGGCCGGGTCGTGGAAATGGTCGACTTCGAAAAGGCCAAAGACAAGATCATGATGGGCCCTGAGCGCAAGTCGATGGTGATGCCGGAAGAGGAGCGTCGCAACACGGCTTACCATGAATCGGGCCACGCCCTCGTGGCGCGGCTGCTGCCAAAAACCGACCCGGTGCACAAGGTGACGGTGATTCCGCGCGGCCGCGCCCTGGGGGTGACGATGCAGTTGCCCGAGGGCGACCGCTACAGCCTCGACAAAGAGCGCATGCTGAGCACGATTTCCGTCTTGTTCGGTGGGCGGATCGCCGAAGAGATCTTCATGCACCAGATGACGACCGGGGCCAGCAACGATTTCGAGCGTGCAACTCAGATCGCGCGCGACATGGTCACGCGGTATGGCATGAGCGATGAACTCGGGCCGATGGTCTACGCCGAAAACGAGGGCGAAGTCTTCCTCGGGCGTTCCGTGACCAAGCAGGTCAACGTGTCTGAGCAGACGATGCAGAAAGTCGATGCGGTGATCAGACGCATCATCGATGAACAGTATGCAGTCGCGCGCAAACTCATCGAACAGAACCACGACAAGATGCACGAGATGGCAAAGGCCCTGCTCGAGTGGGAAACGATTGATGCCGAGCAAATCGACGACATCATGAACGGTCGGCCACCCAGGCCACCGAAGGACTGGAGTACGCCAGCGAACAAAGGAAGTACGGCCGTTCCGCCCGTCAGCCCTGGAAGCGCTCCGGCAACCGCCTGAGGATCGCTGGGCGCGGTCGTGGTTGGGGTCGCGACCGGGTGGCTGTTGGACACCATCGGGCGACGACGATGATCTGGCAGACGGCGCGCCATCGAATCGACTTGTCGCGAGTGCGCATCATGGGCGTAGTGAACGTCACGCCCGATTCGTTCTTCGACGGGGGCCACCATGCCGGCGCGAACGATGCAATCGCCCACTGTCGGCAACTTGTGCAAGACGGGGCCGACATTCTCGACATCGGCGGCGAGTCCAGCAGGCCGGGCGCCCCTGAAGTAGACCTCCAGGAAGAGCTCAAGCGTATTCTTCCGGTGCTTGAGGCTGCAGTGGAAATGGGCTGCCCGGTGTCGGTGGACACTGCAAAACCAGAAGTGATGCGTCGGGCTCTGGAGTTCGGAGCGGACATCATCAACGATATCAATGCATTGCAAGCACCAGGAGCGCTGGACGTGGTGGCGTCGCACGCGTCCTGCGGGGTGGTACTGATGCATATGCGTGGTAAGCCGCAGACGATGCAGCATGACGTTCGTTACGCAGACGTCGTTGCCGAGGTGCGCAGCTTCCTTCAGGCGCGGGCCGACGCCCTGGTACGCCGGGGAATAGACGCTCAACGAATTGCCATTGACCCGGGAATCGGCTTTGGCAAGAGTGCCGAGAACAACGTCGAACTGCTGGCACGACAACGAGTACTTGCCGACGTCGGTTTTCCCTTGCTCGTGGGTTGGTCGCGCAAGTCCACGTTGGGTGTACTGACGGGGCGGCCGGTCGTCGATCGACAGATCGCGAGTGTGGCGGCGGCACTGGCCAGCGTTCAGAATGGGGCGCAGGTGATTCGTGTGCACGATGTCGCGGCCACGGCAGATGCGTTGAAGGTGTGGCGCGCGGCCGGGCTGTGCCACTGACAACAATCGGCGTCGAGGAGGATCTGTCGAGATGAGCAGGAGTTACTTCGGGACCGATGGAATTCGCGGCACGGTTGGCACTGCGCCGATTACACCTGACTTCATGCTTCGTCTGGGCCACGCCGTCGGGCGCGTCTTGAAGGTCGCGGACACGAGGCCCACTGTGGTGATCGGCAAGGACACCCGGATTTCGGGCTACATGATCGAGTCTGCGCTCGAGGCGGGTTTTGCCTCAGCCGGGGTGGACGTGTTGCTCACGGGGCCGCTGCCAACTCCTGCAGTGGCGTACCTGACGCGGGCGCTGCGCCTGAGCCTGGGCCTTGTCATCAGTGCGTCGCACAACCCATTCGGCGACAACGGCATCAAGTTCTTCTCTGCGCGGGGCGAGAAATTGCCCGATGCCTGGGAAGAAAAAGTCGAAGCGATGCTGGAGCAAGCGCCGCAATGGGCCACGTCGTCCGAGTTAGGCAAGGCGCGAAAACTCGAAGACGCCCGAGGGCGGTACATCGAGTTCTGCAAGGGGACGTTCAGCTCCGAACTGTCGCTCAAGGGCATGAAGATCGTTGTCGACGCTGCCCATGGCGCAGCCTACAGCGTCGCCCCAGATGTATTTCATGAATTGGGAGCCGAAGTCGTTGCAATCGGTTGTCGTCCTGACGGGACGAACATCAATGCCGGATTCGGCGCCACGGCGCCGGCGGCGTTGGTCGCTGCTGTCAAGGAACACGGCGCCGACTACGGTGTTGCGCTTGACGGCGACGCCGATCGATTGCTCATGGTCGATGCCACGGGGCGTCTTTACGACGGCGATGAACTCTTGTTCGTGGTTGTCAACGATCGACTCGGGCAGGGGCTGCCGGTTCCAGGCGTCGTTGGCACACTGATGACAAACATGGCGGTCGAACTGGCGCTGCGGGAGCGAAAGATCGAGTTCGTCCGCGCGAAGGTCGGCGACCGCTACATTCTCGAAGAGTTGTCGTCGCGGTCGTGGCAGCTCGGCGGCGAGGGTTCGGGCCATCTGTTGGCGTTGGACAAGCACACGACCGGCGACGGAATCGTCAGTGCCTTGCTGATTCTGCAAGCGGTGCGCCGTGGGGGGCGGACGATGGCTCAGTTGCTGGAGGGAATATCACTGTTCCCTCAGTCGCTGATCAATGTGCGCCTGAAGCCAGGAGTCAACTGGAAGGCCAATGAGCGCCTCGCCAAGGAGCAAGCCGCGGTGACCAGTGAGTTGCTAGGCAAGGGTCGGGTGTTGATCCGGCCTTCCGGAACCGAGCCGTTGGTTCGTGTCATGGTCGAGGCGCAGGACGCAGCACTGGCTCAACGTTGCGCCCAACGCATGGCCGACACCTTGGCTTGAGCGCGGTGCGTCACAATCGCTTCATCTTGACGTCACGCTACTGACATATTTCATTCATACAGTCCTGAGTTGAAACCGGCATCCAGCCGGAGCAGAAGGAGTATGTATGAAGACTAATGTCTGGACGGCGGGTTTGATTCTCGTCGGATTGAGCACTTCCGCCGCATCCGTTTTGGCGCAGGGCGTGGTCAAGATCGATGGATCGTCGACGGTCTATCCGATCACTGAGGGCATCGCCGAAGACTTTCAGAAGGCGAAGAAGAACGCCATCAAGGTCACGGTGGGAATCTCCGGAACGGGTGGCGGATTCAAGAAGTTCTGCCGCGGGGAAACCGACATCTCCAATGCCTCGCGCCCGATCCTGACGAAGGAAATGGCCGACTGCAAGGCTGCGGGTGTCGAATACTTCGAACTGCCGGTGGCGTTCGACGCCTTGACTGTCGTCGTCAACCCAAAGAACAGCTTCCTCAAGGAAATCAGCATTGCCGAGTTGAAGACGATGTGGGAGCCTGCAGCGCAAGGCAAGGTGACTCGCTGGAACCAGGTCAATCCTGCGTGGCCGGATGCGCCGCTGAAACTGTTTGGCGCCGGCGCAGATTCAGGCACGTTTGACTACTTCACCGAAGCCGTGACGGGCAAATCGAAGTCCAGCCGCGGTGATTTCACGGCCAGTGAAGATGACAACGTGTTGGTGCAGGGCGTGGCCCAAGACACGAACGCTCTCGCGTTCTTCGGTTATGCGTACTATGCCGAAAACACCCAGCGCCTGCGCGCCGTGCCGGTCAGCGAAAAGGCTGGCAAGGCGGCCGTGCTGCCCAGTGAGACCACGGTACTCAACGGCAGCTACCAGCCGTTGTCGCGGCCGATCTTCATCTATATCAACGCCAAGTCACTCGACAAGCCTGAGATCAAGGAATTCGTCGCCTTCTACATGAAGAATGTGACCAAGATTGCCAAGGAAGTGAAGTACGTACCCCTGCCGCAGAAGGCCTACGAGATCAATCTTGAGCATCTGGCGAAGGGTAAGAAGGGCACTGTGTTTGGTGGCGTTGCGGAAGTTGGCGTCACGATCGAAGCTCTGCTGGCGCGCGAGGCCAAGCTCTGATTCCTGTCATGCGCTGACCTGCGCACTGAACGGTGTGTTGAACGCACCGTTCTCGCACGCCGAGTCGGATCCTTCCGCGCGCGGTACGCATAACTACAATGGCTGCCACCACAACATCCACACCAGGTGCCGCGCTGACGAATTCGGCCTCTCGCGGTTCGAGCAAGTTGGCTGAATTCGGCCGCCTGCAAGCCCGGCGCAAGCGCCGCGAGAAGGCGATTGAGCTCGTCCTTCTCGCTGCAGCCTGTGTGTCCGTGTTCACCACGCTGGGAATCGTATATGTGCTGGTGACGGAGTCGCTCGAATTCTTCCGGCACGTTCCTTTGTGGTCGTTCCTGACCGACAGTCAATGGACACCGTTGTTCGATGATGCCCACTTCGGCATTGCCGTGTTGCTCGCCGGGACGCTGTCGAGTTCGGCGGTGGCCTTGCTCATTGCCATTCCGCTGGGAACGATCATCGCCGTCTACCTCTCGGAATTCGCCGGGCACAAGACCCGCGAGACGATGAAGCCGCTGCTCGAACTGCTTTCCGGCGTGCCGACCATCATCTACGGATACTTTGCGCTGCTGTTCGTCACGCCGTTGCTGCAGCGCATCTATCCTGAGCTGCCCGGCTTCAACGTTCTCTCGGCGGGCATCGTGATGGGCATCATGATCATCCCGTATGTCTCTTCCCTGTCGGAAGACGCGATGCGTGCTGTGCCCATGAGTTTGCGCGAGGGCTCGTATGCGATGGGCGCAACGCGCTACCAGACCGCAGTCAGGGTCGTCGTGCCGGCGGCCCTTTCGGGAATCGCTGCGGCCTATATTCTTGGAGTCTCACGAGCAGTCGGCGAAACCATGATCCTTGCCGTCGCTGCCGGCATGCAGCCCAACCTCAGTCTGAATCCCCTGGAACCCGCTGCGACGATCACGTCATTCATTGTTCAGGTCGCGCTGGGCGACTTGCCACACGGCAGCATCGGATATCAAACCATCTTTGCGGCCGGTTTGACCTTGATGCTGCTGACTCTGGTGTTCAATCTGCTCGGCTACTGGCTGCGCCGTCGCTACAGGGAGGCCTACTGATGGATTCGAATGCCGTCGGGTCTTCACGGACCCGCTCGTTGCGCGCCATCATTCGCCGCCACAAGCGCTGGGACATGTTGTTCGGCTTGGTGGGACTGTTGGCCATGATGGTCGGGGTCTTGACGCTGGCCGCAGTGTTTGCCGACATGGTGATCACCGGCGTGCCGCGCTTGACGGGTGATTTCTTTACCAGTTTTCCCTCCCGGCGCGCTGGCGAGGCGGGAATCCTGTCCGCCTGGGTCGGCTCGATTCTGGTGATGATCGTCACCGGATTGGTGGCCGTGCCGGTCGGGATCGCCGGAGCCATCTACCTGGAGGAGTACGCCAGGAAGAACTGGTTCACAGACATCATCGAGATCAACATTTCGAATCTGGCGGGGGTGCCGTCTATCGTCTACGGCCTGCTTGCGCTGGGGCTGTTCGTCTATACCTTCGGGTTGGGTCAAAGCATCATGTCGGCGGGCTTGACGTTGGCGTTGTTGATCCTGCCCATCGTGATCGTGACCACTCGCGAAGCGCTGCGGTCCATTCCGCAACAGATTCGTGAGGGCGCATACGCCTGCGGCGCCTCGCAGTGGCAGGTGGTCAGCCAGCATCTCGTACCGTACGGAATGCCCGGAATCCTGACCGGTGTGATCATTGGCTTGTCTCGCGCAATCGGCGAAACGGCTCCCATCATCACGATTGGTGCACTCACCTTCATCGCTTTCCTGCCGCCCCTTCCCGGAACCGGCGAACCCGCGGCAGGCCTGTTCGATTGGCTGTTTTCTCCCTTCACCGTGATGCCGATTCAGATCTTCAACTGGACCTCCAGGCCGGACCCGGCCTTTCACCAGAACGCAGCCGCGGCGAGCTTTGTCCTCTTGTTCATGACACTGGGCATGAATGCGTTTGCGATCTGGTTGCGCTACCGCCTGCGCAAGAACATCAAGTGGTGAGCTGTCGCGGCAAACCTTCGATTCGCAACCCGAGCAATCAACGCCATGGTATCGACCATCACCCTGCCGGATAAACCGCCAAATCTCAAGGCCGAGTCGCGAAATCTCGACTTCTACTATTCGGATTTCAAGGCCCTGCGCGGCGTGTCGATGCCGGTGTACGAGAACAAGGTCACCGCGTTGATCGGGCCCAGTGGGTGCGGCAAATCGACGTACTTGCGATGTTTCAATCGGATGCACGACCTCTATCCGGGCAACCGGTACGAAGGCAGCATCCACCTTTATCCCGACGAGGTGGATGTACTGCACAAGAGCGTCGACCCGATCGAGGTCCGCATGCGAATCTCGATGGTCTTTCAGAAACCGAATCCGTTTCCGAAGTCGATCTTCGAGAACGTGGCCTATGGGCTGCGCGTGCGCGGTGAAAAGTCGCGCAGCTTCATGGCGGACAAGGTTGAAGTGGCGCTCAAGGGCGCGGCCCTATGGAACGAGGTGAAAGACCGGCTCGACGAAGTCGCCGTCAATTTGTCTGGCGGACAACAACAGCGGCTGTGCATCGCGCGCGCATTGGCCACCGACCCGGAGAACATCCTGTTCGACGAGCCCACGTCTGCACTCGACCCCATTGCTACCGGCAGCATCGAAGAGTTGATTGGAGAGATCAAGCACAAGGTGTCGGTGCTGATCGTCACGCACAACATGCAGCAGGCGGCACGCGTGTCCGACTACACGGCGTATATGTACATTGGAGAGTTGGTAGAGTTCGGCGATACCAAGGACATTTTCATGAAGCCCAAGCGCAAAGAGACCGAGGACTACATCACCGGTCGCTTTGGTTGATGCGGCTCACAAAGGATCCAAGATGACCGACAAGCACTTGTCCACGCAGTTCGACGCGGAACTCAGCGCGATCTCGACTCGCGTTCTCGAAATGGGCGGACTGGTGGAGTCGCAGGTGAGTCGCAGCGTCTACGCCTTGACCCAATTCAGCAACGAAGTGGCCACGGAAGTCATGGCCACTGAGGAGCGTGTGAATGCGATGGAGGTGGAAATTGACCGCGACCTGTCCAGCATCATCGCCCGGCGCCAGCCCACCGCGCGCGACCTGCGCCTGTTGATCGCGATTTCCAAGACGATTGCCAACCTTGAGCGGGTTGGCGATGAGGCGGCGCGCATTGCACGAATCGTGCAACGTCTGGTCAACACGGGCGTCTCGACCCGTCTGCGCCTGCCGCTGAACGACCTGGCGCATGAATCGGAACTCGCCGTGACGCAGCTTCGCAAGGCATTGGATGCATTTGCCAGGCTGGATATCGAGCGGGCAGTCGACGTGCTCAAGCACGACGACCTGATCGATCAGGAGTTCGAGGGGTTGTTGCGCAAGCTGATCACGTTCATGATGGAAGACGCGCGAACCATCTCGGCGAGCATCGACCTCATCTTCGTTGCCAAGGCGATCGAACGCGTCGGCGATCATGCGAAGAATCTGGCCGAGCAGATCATCTACATCGTCAAGGGAACCGACGTGCGTCACAACACGATCGACGAAGTGGAGAACCTGGTTCGATGAACGCAGTCTGCAAGGCGACACCGTGAGCTCGGTGCTCGTGGTCGAAGACGAGGCGGCGATCGCCGAACTTGTGGCGATCAATTTGCGCCACGCTGGTTTCGAAGTGCGAATCTCTGCCGATGCCGAAGCAGCAATCGCGGCGGTGGACGCCGTATTGCCCGACCTCGTGATCATTGACTGGATGCTGCCAGGGCAGTCCGGCCTGGCCCTGGCAAAGCGCTGGCGCGCGCAGGCTCGAACGCGCGAACTGCCGATCATCATGCTGACGGCGCGTACGGAGGAAGGGGACAAGATTGCCGGGCTCGACGCAGGCGCCGACGACTATCTCACCAAGCCGTTTTCGACGAACGAATTGCTGGCTCGCATTCGCGCAGTACTGCGGCGCAAGGCGCCCGAGGCGCTGGACTTGGGCGTGACTGTCGGACAATTGAGTCTCGACCCCGCCACCCGGCGTGTTTACCGAGGTGAGCGTGAGGTCAAGCTCGGGCCGACCGAGTTTCGCTTGCTGCATTTCTTCATGACGCATCCGGAGCGAGTCCACAGCCGCGCGCAGTTACTGGATCGGGTGTGGGGCGATCACGTGTTCATTGAGGAGCGGACCGTGGACGTGCACGTGAAGCGCCTGCGCGAAGCGCTCAATCCAGTGCACTGTGCAGCCATGATCGAGACGGTGCGCGGCGCCGGCTACCGCCTGACCCAGACGGCCGGCGTCGTGCCAGCCTGAACGCACCAGGCCGAGCGGAGCTGCGCTTGACCTGGTTGTTGCCGAGGATCCTGGCGGGCGCATTGACTTTGCTCGCCGGTGGGTGGATAGGGTCCATTCTCGGCAGGGGATTCGATGCGCCGATCCTGAGTGTGCTGTTGGGTGGCTGCGTCGCACTGTCGGCGATGGCGGGGATTGACGCGCTGCGTGGCTATCGGCTCATCCGCTGGTTGCGAGGTCCGCAAGCGGACATGGCACCTCGCGATTCCGGCCTGTGGGGTGAAATCGGCTATCGCATGGAACGGTCGATGCGCGCGCTGGAATCCGATGTCGTACGCGAGCGTTTGCGACTGACGCAGTTTCTTTCGGCTATCGAGGCGTCTCCGAACGGCGTGCTGCTGCTCGATGCGAACCATCAAATCGAATGGTGCAATTCGGTCGCGGCCGATCACTTTGCCCTCGACCAGAAGCGCGATCTGCGGCAGTCGATCACCAACTTGGTTCGGGCACCCGCTTTCGTGGATTACCTGCGAGCGGGCCAGTTCGACGCTGCCGTGACGTTTCCCGGGCCCGGTGGACGCGCGACTTTGTCGACGCTGATCCGCCGTTATGGAGAGGGTCAACTGCTCGTCTTGTCGCAAGACATCACTGAACGCGAGCGATCCGATGCGATGCGCCGCGACTTTGTCGCAAACGTCTCACACGAGATTCGCACCCCGCTGACCGTTCTGTCTGGTTTCGTCGAGACCATGATGCAACTGAACTTGACCGAAGCTGAGCGCAAGCGCTCGTTGTCCTTGATGGCCCAACAGACGCAGCGCATGCTTGCGTTAGTGAGCGATTTGCTCATGCTGGCGCAATTGGAGGGCAGACCACTGCCGCCGCCAGAGCGATGGGTGCCGCTGAATCGCGTCTTGGAGCAGGCGCCGACCGACGCCAAGGCTTTGTCCGCCGGACGCCATGCGCTGAAGCTCGAAATAGCATTCGACGTACAGGTCGCAGGAATCGAGGCTGAGTTGTTGAGCGCCATCGGAAATCTGGCGCACAACGCCGTGCGCTACACCCCTTTGGGCGGCACGATCGAAGTCGCCTGGCGGTTGTTGAGTGACGGATCAGGGCAGGTAGAAGTCTCCGATACGGGCCCTGGAATCGCACGTGAACATCTGTCGCGCCTGACTGAGCGCTTCTACCGTGTCGACGGCAGTCGATCGCGCGACACAGGCGGCACCGGATTGGGGCTGTCAATCGTCAAGCATGTGATGCAACGCCACGCCGGTGAGTTGCGCATCGACAGCGAAATCGGCAAAGGTTCGAGTTTTCGTCTGGTCTTTCCTCCCGCCCGAGTTCGGGCGGTGCCTGCGGGGCAGGGAGGCGAAGCGGTGATTAACTCGACGGCTGTCGCCGATACACCGCGGTGACCTCCGTGTCATTGTTGCTGCGCCGCTCACGGGCCAGCAACTTCCAGCGCGAATCGGTGGGCGCAGTGCGCTCCCGAGCCTCGACCTGAAGCAAGAATTCACAGTTCGAGTCGCGCGCAGGCGTGACGGCATCGACCCGGTAGCCTCCGTGGTATTCGAGCGCGGCCACCTGGCCGCGTGGCATGCCAGGGGCCGCGATGCAGGCGTCGGGCGGGATGTACACGGCAATCCTCGACACGAGGGAGCGGAAGCTTCGTGCGTGGTTCAAGGGCGGAAGCATCAGCGTCATCAGCAGGAGCCAGCACAGCGCCACGCCACCTGCGGGAAGCACGAGGCTCTTCCAAAGAGGATGGCGGTTGCGCCCGGAACGCCAGCGTACGAGCCAAAGCCAAGCCGACGTTGCGGCAATGGCCAGAACGAGGGATAGGGTCGAGTATGTCGGAACGAAACCCGGCACCAGGCGGGCGACATTCGCCCCGGGTTTGGCCGGAACGCCGGTGTGCATCGACACATAGACGACCCAGATGACGAGCGCCCCCGAGGAAAAAAAGAACACCGAAAACCAATCGATTGCCGCGGAAGCGCGCCGCTGCAGAGTGGGCAAGGCAAACGCCGCAAGTACCGCCATCGACGGCAGACCAAGCATCAGCGCGCGATCGTTGCCGCCCATGGTGATACAGGCAACCACACTCGCCAGCAGGCAGCCCAGGGGTACCGACATGTGTCGATTGAGCAAATGGCGGCGCCAGCGCCACAGCGTCCAAAGGACAAGCGGCCACGCGGGCCAGGTAAACCAGGCCAGAAGACGAACCAAGAGCCAGACCTGGGATGCCGACGCATAGCTCCCCAGCCGCCACTGCCAGGCGCCGAGTGCGCTGGCCACGCCGACGGCGAGCGCCATCGCGAGTACCACCCACCCCACCAGACCGCGAACCCGCTCATAGCTGGATCGCCAGGCAATGCCCACGCCAATCGCACCGAGCACCAGGGCCATCGTCGGAGCGCCGCTGGCCGCCAGCGACACGAGCGCAACTGGCATCGCTAGCCTGGGCTCGATGGTTCGAAACGGGCTCGCGGCCAGCGCGTACAAGTACAGCGTCACCGCCGCCAGCTGCACGAGTTCAGGTGTGGTTTCATGGCCGAACTGGAGCAGCCCCAAAATCGCGATCAGCGCGAGCAGCGCACCATCAGCGATCGCGCGGGCATAGTCTACCGGGTGCGCTTCGCCACCGAAGGCAAAGGGCAGGGGCTGCGCCGCCTCGGTTCGAGCGAGATGGTAGGTAGTCAGCCAGGTCAGGTTCAGCACCAATGCCAGCAGCAAGATGAACGGAATTCGCGCTGCGAGCGCCGGGTCGACCCACGGCGCCAGCAATTTGATTGATGCGGCTCCAAGCGAATACGGTAGTACCGCAGGGTCGGCAGGCAGACCTCCGACGGTTGGAGCGATCCAGGAGGCTCGGCCCTGGGCGATGCTCGCCATGTGCCCGAAGGCGCTGATATCGGCGGTCTTCCAGGGGTCCCGCCCGAACAGTCCTGGAAGCAAGTACGCTGCGCACAACAGAATCAACGCAATGCGCGGAAGGCGCTGCACGGCGCGCTGCGTGACGAGGGCGGGGTTGGGTGAATTCAAGGTCGAGGCGGATTCAAGGCTCGGATCATGCAGCATCAACGATCCGGGCATGAAAAAGGCAGCCGAAGCTGCCTGGTTCCCGTGCGGTCCGAGCCTGCAGGCTATTTCTTGGGGCCGATGCGAGTGAACTTGTTGCGGAATTTCTCGACGCGTCCGCCGAGAGAGTCGACGCTCTTCTGCGTGCCGGTATAAAACGGGTGCGACTCGCTCGTGGTTTCGAGCTTGTAAAGCGGCAGTTCCCGCCCGTCGTCCATCTTGATGGTTTCGCGCGTCTGCGCGGTGGAGCGGGTGACGAACTTGAATCCGTTCGACAAGTCGACAAAACAGATGTCGCGGTAGCCCGGGTGAATTCCTTCTTTCATGCCGATATCCTTGTGTGCTGCGATTGCGGCAGCCACTTCCCGAATTGGAAGCACTTGCCGGCCGCTGAGAGAGCGAGATTGTAGCGTCGGTGCGGCGTCAGCCGCCGCGGCGCATCATGTCGAAGAAGTCGAGGTTGTTCTTTGTCGCTTTCATCTTTTCCAGAATGAATTCCATCGCCTCGATCTCGTCCATGGAATAGAGGAGTTTGCGCAGGATCCAGGTCTTTTGCAGGATCTCGGGTTTGAGAAGCAACTCTTCGCGCCGAGTGCCGGACTTGTTCAGCAATATCGACGGATAGACGCGCTTTTCCGACATGCGCCGGTCCAGGTGGATTTCGCAGTTGCCGGTGCCCTTGAACTCTTCGTAGATCACTTCATCCATGCGGCTGCCGGTATCCACCAGGGCCGTGCCGATGATCGTGAGCGAGCCGCCTTCTTCGATGTTGCGCGCTGCGCCGAAGAAACGCTTCGGCCGTTGCAGCGCGTTCGCGTCCACGCCGCCCGTCAGTACCTTGCCCGAGGAAGGCAGCACGTTGTTGTAGGCGCGTGCCAGGCGGGTAATCGAATCGAGCAGGATCACGACGTCCTTTTTTAGCTCGACCAGGCGTTTCGCGCGCTCGATCACCATCTCGGCCACCTGCACGTGGCGCGCCGCGGGCTCGTCGAAGGTGGAGCTGATGACTTCGCCGCGCACCGTGCGCTGCATTTCAGTCACTTCTTCAGGCCGCTCGTCCACCAGCAGCACGATCAGGTAGACCTCGGGATAGTTGGCGATCAGTGCATGCGCCAGGTTTTGCATCATCACCGTCTTGCCGCTCTTGGGCGCGGAAACGAGTAGCGCACGCTGGCCCTTGCCGAGGGGCGCGATCAGATCGACGATGCGGCTCGTGATGTTTTCTTCCGACTTCGTGTCGCGTTCCAGCTTGAACTGCTCTTTCGGGAAAAGCGGCGTCAAGTTCTCGAACATGATCTTGTGCTTGCTCTCCTCGGGCGTCAGGTCGTTGACCTTGTCGACCTTGACGAGTGCAAAGTAGCGTTCGCCGTCCTTGGGCACCCGCACCTCGCCCTCGACGGCGTCGCCGGTGTGCAGATTGAAGCGGCGAATCTGACTTGGGCTGAGATAGATGTCGTCGGTGGACGCCATGTAGCTTGCATCTGGAGAACGCAAGAACCCAAAACCGTCCGGCAAGACTTCGAGTACGCCATCGCCGAAGACTTGCTCGCCGCCCTTGGCGCGCTTCTTCATGATCGCGAACATCAACTCCT
>JANNKM010000400.1:0-1769 GCA_031396305.1 Rhizobacter sp. | reverse complement strand
GCGACGGCACTTCCTGGCCGCTGAGCATGCCACCCCCCTTGAGCAGCCACGTCAGGTCGCCCTTGGTGGGCAGGTTGTCGCGAATGAAGGTGACGATCACGACCAGCAGCGACACGGCAAACAACGGGCCGGCAAAGTTGTGCGCCGTTTTCAGCGCATAGGTAAGCCAGCCGAACAGCGTGAGGCCCATCACCGGCAGCAGAACGAACTTGCCGAACGCCATCACGAGGCCCGACACCGCCAGGATCACGAACGCGGTGGCGTTGCTCCAATGCGCGGCGCGCTCGAAATAGGTAAAGCGCTCGATCTTGCGGCCCGTCTCGGCGCCGTCATGGCCCAACGGGCCACGCCGCCAATAGAACAGGGCGATGGCGAGTGCCGCCAGGAAAAAGAGCGAACCGCCATAGGGAATGATCCATTCATTGCGCACCTGGCGCCAGGCTTCGCCCGCGTTGGTGAACTTGGCGCCGGGGTACTGGACGAACGCCTGGATCAACGGGTCCGGCTCGGCACCGGGCGTGCTGTTCGTGTTGTCTGCCGAATCGCGCACTGCACGCCAGAACGGCGCATTGTTGCCCGGCTGGGTCTTGCCGCGCTGCGCGTTCGATTCATCGGGCTTGGGCTCGGGCGGCGCGACAAAACCTGCAGGAGGCCCGGCCTTGCCGGCTTCCTGGGCCCACACGGCGCCGCCGCTGCCCAGCCCTGCGCTCAACGCCACGACAGCGGCAAGAGATCGAATCAAGCGGTACATGCGGCAATCCTCGCGGTCACTTGGTCTTGGCGTATTCGTCTTGCGCCTGGGCGCGAATCCGCATCTGCTCTTCCCAGGAGGTCTGGTCGCCGCTCTTCCAGCCCGAGGCTGCAAACGCGTTGTCGGCGCCTTGCCAGACCTTGGTGTCTGGCTTGCGCGTTGCCGCGGTCTGCGGTTTCTCGCTGCAAGCCGCGAGAGCGAACATGAATGCCGTGACGCCGGCCAGCGCGGTGAGGCGGATCATGATTTTGCCGGCTTGCCGTACGCCGTGCCCCAGCCCCAGACTTCGCTGCCCTTGCCGCGATTGAGCACGCGGGTGCGGAAGATGTCGGCCACCACGTCGCCGTCGCCGCCGAGCAGCGCCTTGGTCGCGCACATTTCGGCGCATGCGGGCAGCTTGCCTTCGGCCAGGCGGTTGCGTCCGTACTTCTCGTTTTCGGCGCTGCTGCCGTTCAACTCCGGTCCGCCGGCGCAGAACGTGCACTTGTCCATCTTGCCGCGCAGGCCGAACGTGCCATTCGTCGGGAACTGCGGCGCGCCGAACGGGCAGGCGTAGGAGCAGTAGCCGCAGCCGATGCACGCGTCCTTGTCGTGCAGCACCACGCCTTCGTCGGTGCGGTAGAAACAATCGACGGGGCATACGGCCATGCACGGTGCGTCGGAGCAGTGCATGCACGCCACCGAGATCGACTTCTCCCCCGCCACGCCGTCGTTCAGCGTGACCACGCGGCGCCGGTTCACGCCCCAGGGCACGTCGTGCTCGGCCTTGCACGCGGTGACGCAGCCGTTGCATTCGATGCAGCGCTCGGCATCACAGATAAATTTCATTCGAGCCATGTGATTCTCCTGGTGTTCTGCTGGGTGGTTGCCGGGCGATCAGGCCTTGGTGATCTGGCACACCGTGGTCTTGGTCTCTTGCATCATCGTGACGCTGTCGTAGCCGTACGTCGTTGCCGTGTTCACCGCCTCGCCGCGCACCACCGGCGCCGCGCCATCCGGGTAGTAAGGCAACAGGTCG
>JANNKM010000366.1:0-7934 GCA_031396305.1 Rhizobacter sp. | reverse complement strand
TGTCGGGGCCCGCACCGGCGCGCAGACAGAATCGATCCAGTGCGTCAGCGCGTCCAGCAGTTCGACGAGCACATCGCTGTCTTTGCGCCCACTGCGCGCCGGCACGTGAAATGAGTGGTCGGCGTCTTCGAAGAGCACCAGCGTCGCGCGCGTCTCCAGTTGGCGCGTCAGCGATTCCAGCAATCCAAGATCGGCGAGTTCGTCGCGGGTGCCCTGCAGGAACAGCATCGGCGCGTCCAGCCCGAGCAGGTGCTCGCCGCGCTCGCTGCCCGGTTTGCCGGCCGGGGTGCAGCGGAAAGCCGAGGAACGCCAGGCCACGTACGCCGGGCAGCGGCGCGCCGGCATGCGCCTGCGACGTCATGCGTCCCCCGAACGACTTGCCGCCGGCGAGCAAGGGCAAATGCGGCAGGTGTTCGCGCGCCCACGCCATGGCAGCACGCACCGTGGCGTGCGCGAGCGCCGGCGCATCGGGGCGCTTGGAGCCGCGCTGCATGTAGGGAAACTGATAGCGCAGCGTCGCGATGCCGCGATCGGCCAGACCCTGGGCGACCGCCGCCATGAACGCGTGCGTCATTCCCGCGCCCGCGCCATGCGCGAACACGTAGCAGGCTCGCGCCGCGGGTGGCGCGAGCAACAGCCCGCTGACGGACTGCGTGGCGTCAACGCTGATGCTGATGGGTTGAGGGCTCGAGGTCGAAATCACGATGAGGCCTGACTCGATTTCCACGCTGCAACGATTTCGCGATTCTCGGGGATCTCGTTCAAGAAATGCTCGCGCAGTGCGATGTCCGCAATGGTGGCGGCCTTGGCCTGCAGCTCGCGGTAGGCGGTGGCGAGCAATTCCTCGGCGCGCGGGTCGCCGGCGCGCGCCAACACCCGATGGCAGGTCAACTGGATGAGCCGCGGTGCTTCGGCGCCCTCGAGCGTGCCGCCGCTGGCCAGGTCGGCGAGCAGGCCCTCCAGGTGCACGAGTGCCCCCGCCACATCGCCGCGCGCAAGCGCCACGCGCGCCAGGCCGGCGGCCGCATCCTGGCGTTGCGGGTGCTCGATCACCAGCGCGACACTTTGGCTGCGCTCGAAGGCCAGCCGCGCTGACTCGTGGCGCCCCAGCGCGAGCTCGGCATTCCCGAGCCAGCACAGCGCCGTTGCCTCTTGCAGACGGTCGTTCACGGCGATCGCAATATCCAGCGCCGACTGCGCGTGAGCGAGCGCCAGCGCGTCGTCGCCTTGCCACAATGCGAGTTGAGACAGGTTGACCAGCGGATACGTTTGCGAGGCGCGGTCCCCGAGGGCGCGCATCAGTCGCAAACCCTCCTCGAGGTGCTGCAGCGCGAGGGCTCGTTCACCCAGGTTGAGCCACGAAAGACCGAGATTGCCGAGCGTCATGGCCTCGGACCGCCGGTTGCCCGACTCTCGGTCGATTGCCAACTGTTGTCGATCGGCTTCGAGCATCGACATGACGTCGCCCTGTCTTTCGGCAATGAGCGACAAGGTGTTGAGGAACCGCGATTCGAGCAGGCGCAGCCCTTGTGCCCGAGCAGAAGCCAGCCCGTGCTGGGCGAGTGCCTGGCCCGCCGCGGCATCGCCGAGGTTGGCCAGAGCAAGCGCCAGGCGATCCTGCGCGAGCAGCAGCTGAGCCGCGCTGCCGGCGCGCTCGGCCAGCTCCATGGCCTGCCGGGCGGCGGTTTCCATCGTCTGGAAATCGGCGGTGCGAAAAGCGACGTCGCTGCGCCGCCAAGCCACTTCACCGCGCTTGCGGTCGTCATCGAGTGCGTCAGCCAGGCCTTGCAGAAGGGCGAGGTCGGCATGTTGCTCGGCGCGCCTGCCTTGCAGATCCAGCGTGCGTTCGCGTACGTTGAGCAGTCTCCAACGCAACAACGTGATTGCAGTGTTTTCCTCCGGGCTTGTCAGCGCGAGCGCTCTGGACACGTGGTCCATCGCCGCCTCGTTCGCAAATCGCCCCGCGGCGTATTCGGCAGCGCGCGTAAGAAACTCGCGGGCCGAGAGGGTGTCGCCCGCCTTCTCGAAATGTTCGGCCGTCGTGCTCAAGAGGTCGTTGGCGCGCGCCCCAGTCAGGCTTGCCAACCACCCCGCAGCCTTGGCATGGCATTCGCGACGCTCGCGCTTGAGCAAGGTGTCGTAGGTGACCTGATGCAGGATCTGGTGGCTGAACGCGTATTCGCGTGCACCGTCGAGGCTGGTGTCCGGGCGCAGCGCGATCAGCTCGCGTTGCACGAGCGACGGCAATGCGTCGACGCCGCGTGCGTCGATCGCGGCGAGCGCCTGGTCCCAGAAGATGGGCCCGATGACGGATGCCTGTTGCAGCGCAAGCTTTTCGGCCGGTTTCAAGCCGTCGAGCCGGGCCTGCAACACGCCGGTCAGGTTCTGGGGCACATGCGTGCCCAGCAGCTTTTCCGGAACCAGCGTCCAGCACTCGCTGGCGGTCTCGATCGCACCTTCGTCGACGAGCATCTTCACCAGTTCTTCCATGTAGAACGGGTTGCCCTCGGCGTGATCGGTGATCAGCTCACGCAGCGCCGACGGGATGGCGTCGAGCTTCTTGAGCAGTTCGTTGGTGAGCATGCGGCTGTTGCCCTTGTCGAGAGGCAACAGGTGAATGTGCTGCCGCGTGCCCTCGGTGCCGCTCCAGGCGCGGCGCCGCTCGGCCAGCGTCGGTCGCGCCAGGCCTATCGCGAGCAACGGCACATCGCGATTGACCTGGAGCAGGTAACTCAGGAAGTCAAGCGACCCGTCGTCGGCCCAGTGCAAGTCGTCGAGCAGCAGCACGATGGGCGTGCCGTCCCTGGCAGCGACGCGGCGGAACATCTGCGCCGCGGTGTGGAAGCCGCGGTTGCGGATCTGCCGGGCGTCGTCTTTGATGCCCTTGATGTGTTTGCTGTCACCGAATTCCAGGCCGATGAGATGGCCCAGCAGATGCGCGTGAGCCTGGGCCATTGCTTCGCCCTCGTCAGGCTCGAACAGCGGAGCGACGCCTCGTTCGATCTTCTGTTTCGCGGCCTCCATGCTGTCGCCGTCGCTGATCTGCAGGCGCCAGGCCAGCACATCGCGCAACAGGCCGTAGGGCTGGCTCTGCGTCTGCGGGTGGGCCCGGCCCTGGAAGATGTAGAAAGGTTCAGGCCGCGCTTCGGCCCAGTTCTCGAACTCGTAGAGCAGCCGGCTCTTGCCCAAGCCAGCCTCGGCAACCACGGTGACGCTGACCAGCTTTCCCTCGCGGCACACGCGCCTGAAGGCGTCTTGCAGTTGTTCGAGCTCGGCGTCGCGGCCGATCATGCGCGTCTCGACGCCTTCGATGCCGCGCGTCGTGACCCGAAACGCGCGCGGTTTGGCGCGCTGCACGAGGTAGGTGGCGATCGGCTCGTCCAGCCCCTTGACCGCCAGCGGCGGCTGCGCCTCGACATCGAACACGCCGCGCACGTGGCGGTAGGTGTCGTGGCTGATGCGCAGGCCACCGGGCGGGGCGGTCTGCTCCATGCGCGCGGCGATGTGCACGGTGCTGCCGCGGATGCTGTGCTCGGCGTCGATCCCGCCGCCGAGCAGCACGCCGCCGGTGTGCACCCCGACGCGCACGTCGAAACCGACATTGCCGTGCTGCGTGCGGACTTCCGCAGCCAACGCGTGGCCCTGCGCAAGCAACGCCAGCCCGCAACGCACTGCGCGTTCGGCGTCGTCTTCGCGCGCAGCGTCCGCGCCGAACACCGCGAGCAGGTTGTCGCCTGCGTACTGCAACACCCTGCCGTGATGCGCCTCGACAATGGCCGTGCAGCTCGCGAGCGCGCCGTCCATCACGGCGTGCATGTCTTCCGCGTCGAGACGCTGCGCAAGCGCCGTCGAGCCGACGACGTCGAGGAACAGGACCGTGACCTGCCTGAGCGTCTGCCCGGAAGCGGACGCTTCGCCCAGCGAGGCGAGCTTTGCGCGCAGCGGGGCGAGCGCGGCCTCGGCGATGGCGTCACCGAGCAGTGCGCGCTGGGACTCCAGCCCGGCGATCGCGAACTCGAGTTGTTGTCGTTCGGGCGACATGGGACCCGAGGATAACAATCGAGCGCGTCGGGCACGGCAAGGTCGGGATCCGCGCCCGGGCGCATGCAGGTTCGACGTTGCGGGTTGTCGCCGGTCAATCGATCCGGCCACAATGGCACGCAACATCCCCACCCGACAGGAGCCCACGATGTCAATGAGCGACGAACTGGCCAAGCTGCAGGATTTGCATCAGCGCGGTGCGCTGACGGACGAAGAGTTCGCGCGTGCCAAGGCGCGCGTGATGGACGCACCGGCCGCGGCTTCTGCCGGGCCCGCACAGCCGACGCCCGTGCTCGCGGCGATCAACGCGCTGCGGCGCAGCCGCTCGGACCGCTGGATCGCCGGGGTCTGCGGCGGCATTGCCCACGCGACTGCGGTGGAGTCATGGGTCTGGCGGCTCCTGTTCGCCGTGCTGCTGTTGTGCGGCGGCGCCGGCATCATCGTCTACGTGTTGCTCTGGATTTTCGTGCCGAGCGAGTGAGCGGCTGAAGACGACGGGCGCGTTTGCGTTGCGTTCAGGGCAGTTTGAACGGCGCCAGATCGATCGCCGATCGGCCCTCGAGCAGCCACTGCGCGAGCGCCTCGCCCAGCGCGGCGGAATGCTTGAAGCCGTGCCCTGAGCATGCCGATACCACGATCGCTGGCGCCACGCTCGGGTGCCGGTCGATGATGAAGCGCGCGCCCGGCGCCACCGTGTACAGGCACGCGGCGGCGTGGCTGCGCCGCGCTGTCAGGCCGTGCAGGCGACCGCTCACATGAGCGGCGTGCATCGTCGCGGACTCGGCAGCGCTGACCTCTCGATCCGCCGTTTCAGGCGTCGTGTCGGTCTCATGCTGCTGCGTCCCGACCTTCACGCCAGCATGCGCGTCGGCCAGCGGGATGCCATAGAACGCCTGCGCGGAGAGCGGGCCGTGCGACCAGATGAAGATCGGGCAGCGCCCAGGCGCGTAAGGGGCGGGGTCGTCGGGCTGGAACCAGTGCAGGGTCTGGCGCCGCACCGAGAGCATCTCCGCGTAGCGCCCACCTGCGAGTGCCGGGTTCCATGCCCCGGCGCTCAGCACCGCGCGTGCCGCCCGGTAGCTGCCGCTGCTGGCGGTGGCGATGGCGACACCTGCTCCTTCGGCAGCGATGGCAGTCACGACCTGGCCGGTGACGACGTGCGCGCCGGCGCGCCGCGCCAACTCGAGCTGCGCCGCGATGCACTGTTCCGGGCGCAAGAAGCCGGCGCCAGGCTCGAAGCAGCCATGTTCGTCGCCGCGCAGCGCGAACTGTGGGAAGCGGCTGGCGATTCCCCGGGCATCCAGAACCTCGTGCGCGATACCGAACTGCCGCGCCACGGCGATCGTGCTGCTGACGAAATCGGCCTGTCCATGCAGTTCGGTGCCGCCGCGAGCCGGGCCCAGCACGAGGCCGCCACACTGCACGAGCAATTCGACGTCGAGCGTGGCTTCGATGTCGCGCCAGATCTCGTGCGAGCGCCGCACCAGCGGCACGTACTGCGCCCCTTCGCCCACGGCAATGCGCGTGATTCGCGTCGAGCCGTGGCTCGAGCCCTGGCAGTGCGGCGGCGTGTAGCGGTCGATTCCCAGCACGCGCGCGCCGCGCTGGGCGAGCTGGTACAGCGTGGCGCTGCCCATCGCGCCCAGGCCGATGACGATGGCGTCGTAGTTCAGTTCGCGGCTCCGGCGGCGATTGTGCGACTCGGCGTTTGCGGTACGGTTGCGTTCGCTGCGTTGGTCGGCACCATATCGCCGTCCAGATGCGCAATTGCGTTCGCGTAATAAGCAACGATTTCCCCCGCATCGGGCGCGACTGAAAAGATGCCGTCGTCCTCGACCACCATGTGGCGCTGCACGAGCATGCGCAGGCCGACGCCGAAGGCGTAGTCCTGATCCTGGCGCGGAATGTATTGGTGCGCGCCCTGTGCTTGCAGGCGCGCCATGCGCTCGTGCATCGCTGCTTTCAGTTCCAGCTCGGACCAGCGGTGCTGCGGGGCGTCGGTGAACAGCGCGGCGACGAGCGAGACCGGGAGCACCGGGATGACCTGGCCGATTGCGCGCATCAGCTGCTCGGCGACGCGTGTCACTTCGCGCTTGCGCTGCGCGTCGGGCAGGTCGGGGAAGCGCACGCCGTTCTCGCGGCACCAGGCGCGCATCGACAGCGGCGCGCCGAAGTTGACGCAGGCGTAGCCGAAGCGATGCCAGGTGCCGTTCAGTGCGCGCCACAACTGGCCGCCCCAGAAAGCGAACAGCGTCTTGATCGATTTGATGCGCCCCGGACGCGGTGCGTCGGGGTGAAGCTTGAGCAGTTGCGTGCGGTCTTCCAGCACGCGGTCGTAGTTCAGACCCACCGGCAGGAACACGAGGTCACGGCGGCCGTCGGCGTCGCGCTCGTCGAAGCCCTTGAGCATGTAATCGAGCAGCCCGAAACGCGGCGCGCGCAGTTTGCCGTCCAGCGTCAGCCCACCTTCGGGAAACATCGCCTGAGTCACGCCGGCTTCGGTGGCCATCTGCACGTAGCGCGACAGCACGACGCGGTACAGCGGGTCGCCGGAATTGCGCCGCACGAAAAACGCACCCATCGAGCGGATCAGCTGCTGCAACCCCCAGATGCGCGCCCACTCGCCGACGGCGTACGACAACGTCACTTTCTCGGCAGCCAGGAACGACACCAGGATGTAGTCCATGTTGCTGCGGTGGTTCATGACGAACACGAGCGTGGACTTGGGCGAGATGTCGCGCAGCAGGGCTTCGTCGGCAAAGCCGATGCGCACGCGATACAAGAGCCGCGCAATGGCGCGCGACAGCGAATAGCCGATGCGGAAATAGATGTACGCGTTGAACGACGGCACGATCTCGCGCGCATAGCGGTCGATGCGGTGTGCCACCTGCGCCAGCGCCTCGCCGCTGGTCGCGGCGTGTTCCGCCGCGGCGGCCTGGACCTTCGGGTCGTTGCACAGGCGGTCGATCAGCGTCTGGCGGCGCGTGAGTTTGAACGAGGGCAACTCCATCGCCAGCGTGGAGTTCACGCGCGCAATCACCCGGTTCAGGCGGCGCCGCAGATACCAGCGCATGCCCGGAGCGAGCAACAGCACCAGAATGCTCCACGCCGCCAGCGCAATCAGCAGCGTCAACAGCCAGAACGGCACGGCGACGGGTTCCAGCATGGCGTGACGGCGATTCTTCGCGTTCCTCGGTGTGCCCGATGATTACAGCATGGGCGCAGCCCCGGCTGCGTTCGGTTCAACCCGAGGGCAGGCGGTGCAAGTTCTATTCGTTCATGGCATGGGCCGTTCCCCGTTGTCGGGCTGGCCGATGCTCTGGCACTTGAAACGCGCCGGATTGAGGACGCGCACTTTCGGCTATGCGGTGAGCGTGGAAGACTTCGCGGCGATCCGTCGGCGCCTGGTGGCGAAAATTGTCGCGCTGGCGCAGCGTGAAGACTATGTGCTGGTGGGCCACTCGCTCGGCGGCGTGCTGATTCGGGCGGCGGTGAATGCGCTGCCGGCGCATGCGCGCAAGCCCCACCATGTGTTCCTGCTGGGCTCGCCGCAGCAGCCGGCGCGCCTGGCGCAGGGCCTGCGGGCGAACCCGCTCTACCGCGCGCTCACGCGCGATTGCGGCCAGTTGCTCGGATCGAAGGAACGCATGGCAGAGGTCGGCGCGGTCTCGGTGCCCACGACCAGCATCGCCGGCGTGGGCGGCTCGTCGCGCCGCTTCACGGCGTTTCCGGGTGAACTCAATGACGGCGTCGTGTCGCTCGCGGAAGCGCAGATTTCTGAAGCCAAGGGGGGCTTGCTCTCGAACTATCTCCTGGATCCGGCGGAGTTCGGACTGGCGTTGGCGCCGGCCAAATATCTCACGGGAGGGACGCCGCAAGAAAATGCCGCGATC
>JANNKM010000284.1:0-5917 GCA_031396305.1 Rhizobacter sp. | reverse complement strand
CGGCCGCGGTGGCCACGGGCAAAGCGTTGGCGTCGCTGGCGTGGTTGAGCGAGAGTTTGCCGCCCGATCCCGGCAGCCACCCCTGGTCGCTTGCGATGGCGCAGCGCAGCGCCAGCTCGGGCCATACGCTGGAGGTCGGCGCCGGCAGCGCCGAAATGCGCCACCTGGTGGTCAACTGCGCGCCCATCACCGACCCCGGCGGCAACGTGCGCGGTTGCCTCGTCACCTTCGACGACGTTTCGCAGTTGCACCGAGCGAACCATGCGCTGCACGACGCGATGTCGGAGCTGACGGCGTCGAAGGAAGAACTGCAACGGCAAAACGTGGAGCTCGAACGCCTGGCCACGCGCGACCCGCTCTCCGGCTGCCTGAGGTCACGGAAGGCCTGCTGCTCGACCCGACTCCCGAGATGCTGCGCAAGATCGCGGGGTTGGTCGCGACGGGCGTGCGCCTGGCGATCGACGACTTCGGCATGGGCTATTCGTCGCTCGCGTACCTGAAGACGTTTCCGCTGCACACCTTGAAGATCGACCGCATGTTCGTTCGCGACGTCGCGCTGCAAGAACGCGACACGGCGATCGCTCGCGCCATCGTCGACCTCGGCCACGGCCTGGGCTTGCGTATCACCGCCGAAGGCGTGGAAACCGAGGCACAGTCCGAGGTTCTGCGCGAGCTCGGCTGCGACTCGCTGCAGGGTTACCTGTTTTCGCGGCCGGTCGCTGCCGCAGCGATGCAGGCATTGTTGTCGCAGCAGGCCGGCGCACCGGGCGCTGCCGCACCGGCCGCCGACGTTTCGGCCAGGCAGGCCGAAGGGCTCACTGCGCTGTAGCGCGAGCTTGGTTCGACGTCGCGCTGTCTTGGGCGGCGAGCTGGCGCAACGCCTGCTCGAAGACTTCGGGTGGCTGTCCGCCCTGGATGAGATGGCGCTCGTCGACGATCACCGAGGGCACGGCGCTGATGCCCAGGTTCTGCCAATGGCGTTCACGCTCGCGAACTTCGGCCGAATATTCATCTGACTCCAGGATCGCGCGCGCCCGCGCTGCGTCCAGCCCCACGTCGCCGGCCAGGCGCACCAGCACTTCGGTATCGCCCGGGTTCTCGGCACGCGTGTGATACGCCGCAAGCAGCGCGTGTTTGAGTTTGCGCTGCTTTGCCAGCAGGCCGGCCCAATGCAGCATGCGGTGCGCGTTGAACGTGTTCCACACGCGCGGCCGCTCGCCGAACGTGAAGCCGACCTCGGCGCCGCGCTGGCGCAGCGCTTCGCGGCCTTGCGCAAGTTCTGCCGGCGACTTGCCGTATTTCTTCGACAGGTGCTGCACCGTGTCTTCGCCCTCGGGCGGCATCGCCGGGTTCAGCTCGAACGGCTGGAAATGCAGCTCCACGGCAATCGAGTCACCGAGCCTGGCCAGCGCAATCTCCAGCGAGTTCAGGCCCACGGCGCACCAGGGGCAGGCGACGTCGGAGACGAAATCGATTCTCATGCGCCGAGCTGCTTTTGCACCGCATCGGCGTTCGCCATCGCCGCCGGCGGCAGGCCATTGGCGATGGCGACGAAGTCGGCGAGCATCGGCACGAACTTGTCGCCCTGGCCCACCGCTTCCATCGCGGCAAAGCTGTTCTTCACCAGCGTCTGCAGGTTGTTAACCGCACCCGCCTCGTTGGCCATGGCGGCGAGATAGCGCATGTCCTTGTGCGCATTGGCGATCGTGAACTTGTGGGCGTTGGGATCGGCTTCGAGCGACCACTTCATGAACGTGTCGTAGAAGCCGCTGCGCATTCGCCCGGAGCCGACGACGGCGTGAAACTGTTCGATCGTCAAGCCCGCTTTGCGTGCGATCGCCAGGGCTTCGGCGAACAGCGCCGCATAGCCCATCGCGATGAAGTTGTTGATGAGCTTCATCTTGTGCCCCAGGCCCAGCGGACCGAGGTGCACCACGTTGCCGGCCCAGAGCCGCAGCACCGGCTCGATGGTCTTGAAGGTCTGTGCGTCGGCGCCGACCATCGTGTCCAGCATGCCCTCTTCGGCTTCCTTCGGCGTGCGCGACAGCGGTGCGTCAACCAGGGTCATGCCCTTGGCCTTCAATTCTTCGCCGAGCGCGAGCGTGGAGACCGGGTTGGAGGTCGAACAGTCGATGACGATGAGACCGGCCTTGTGGCTCGCCAGGATGCCGTCCGGACCACGCAGCAGCGCCTCGACTTGCGGCGAGCCCGTCACGCACAGGTGCACGATGTCGCAAGCCTGCGCCAGCTCACGCGCCGTCTTGGCTTCGCGCGCGCCGAGCGACACCAGGTGCTCGACGGGGGCGCGGCTGCGATGACCCATCACGACCAACGGATAGCCCTTCGTGACGATGTTCTTTGCCATGCCGTGGCCCATCAGGCCCACGCCGATGAAACCGATCGTCGGTGTACTCATGCCTTCTTCTTCGTCCCATTCAAGGTTCGGTAAGCACGAATCACCTGACTGTCGTCGCACTTCCCGTGGCCCTGGCCGGATGCCGCGAGAAACATCTGGTGCGCAGCCGCCGCCAGCGGCGTGGCCTGGCGATTCAATCGCCCCTGGTCGAGCACGATGCCGAGGTCCTTGACGAAGATGTCCACCGCGCTCGTCACCGGCGGGTTGTCCTGCATCATCTTCGGCCCGCGATCGCCCCACATCCAGGAGTTGCCGGCGGAGACGGAGATGATCTCGTGCATGGTTTGCAGCGACAGACCCGCCGTCTCGGCGACGTTCATCGCTTCCGCGGCGGCGGCGATGTGCACGCCGCACAAGAGCTGATTGATCATCTTCGCCGTCGACCCCAGGCCGGCCTGTTCGCCGACATGGAAGATGCGCTTGGCGGTGGCCTGCAGCACCGGCAGCGCACGCTCCAGGTCGGCCTTCGGGCCGGAACACATGATCGTCAGCGCGCCGTCGCGCGCGCCGACCACACCGCCCGAGACCGGCGCGTCGAGCATCGCCAGGCCGCAGTCGGCCAGGCGTGCCGCCAGGCGTGCCGCCTGGGCGGGCGGCTGGGTGCACGCGGCCACGACGAGGGCGCTACGCGGCAGGGCTTTCTCGGCGCCACCCAGGCCATCGGCGTCGCCGAACAGCACGCGTTCGGCCTGATCGCCGTTGACGACCATCAGCCACAGCAAGTCAACGTCTTGCGCCACGTCGGCCAGCGACTCGGCGACTTCGCCGCCCGCGGCAGCCAGATTCGCCAGCGCCTGCGGCTGCAGGTCGAAGCCGCGCACCGTGTGGCCCGCCTTGATGATGTTGGCCGCCATGGGCTGACCCATCGCGCCCAGACCAATGATGCCGACGCGCATCGCGCAGTCCTTATTCCTTGACGGACCCGGTCATGCCGGATACGTAGTACTCGACAAAGAACGAATAGATGAATGCCACCGGCAGCGAGCCGAACAGCGCGCCGGCCATCAGCGAGCCCCAATGGTAGACGTCGCCTTCCACGAGTTCGGTGACCACGCCCACCGGCAGCGTCTTGATCTCGCTCGATGACACGAAGGTCAGCGCGTAGATGAACTCGTTCCACGACAGCGTGAAGGCGAAGATACCCGCCGAGATCAAACCCGGCACCGCGAGCGGCAGCACGATCTTGGTGAGGATCTGCCAGCGCGTTGCGCCGTCGATCAGCGCACACTCCTCAAGCTCGAACGGTATCGTGCGGAAGTAACCCATCAGCAGCCAGGTGCAGAACGGAATCAGGAACGTCGGGTAGGTGAGGATCAGGGCCAGCCGGGTGTCGAACAAGCCCAACTGGAACACCACCGAAGCCAGCGGAATGAACAGGATCGACGGCGGCACGAGGTAGGCGAGGAAGATCGCCAGGCCGACGTTCTTCGCACCCGAAAAGCGCAACCGCTCGATCGCGTAGGCGGCAAGCACCGACGCCGCGAGCGAGAAGAACGTGGAGACCACCGAGACGAGCACCGTGTTCCACATCCACTGCGGATAGGCGGTGTCGAACAGCAGCTTCTTCACGTGCGCCAGGGTCGGCTCGATGATCCAGAACGGATTGCCGTCGCGCGACAGCAATTCGTTGTTCGGCTTGAACGACGTGACGGCCATCCAGTAGAACGGAAAGAGCAGCACGAACAGGAAGATGAACAGCGGCAGGTAGACCGTGACAAGCTTGCGCGGTGTGGAGTCGAGAAACCCCATTCCGCCCATGTCGGCATTGCTTGCAGCGCTGCTCATTTGTCCGCTCCCCCCTGTTGCCAGGCGCGGCGTTGCAACCCGAAGTAGCTGAACATGATGGCGGCCAGCAGGAACGGCACCATCGCGATCGAAATTGCCGCACCCTCGCCGAGTGCGCCGCCGGAAATGGCGCGCTGGAACGACAGTGTGGCCATCAGGTGGGTCGCGTTCAGCGGGCCGCCGCGCGTGATGACGTAGATCAACTGGAAATCGGTGAACGTGAACAGCACCGAGAACGTCATCACCACGGCGATGATGGGCGTGAGCAGCGGCAGTGTGACGTGGCGGAATTGCTGCCACGGCGTCGCACCGTCGATCGCCGAGGCTTCGTAGTACGACGGCGAGATCGTCTGCAGGCCGGCGAGCAGCGTGATCGCCACAAACGGCACGCCGCGCCACACGTTGGCGGCGATCACCGAGAAGCGCGCGTTCCACGGGCTGCCCAGAAAGTCGATGTACTGGTCGATCCAGCCCATCTTCACGAGCATCCAGCTGATGATCGAAAACTGCGCGTCGAAGATCCACCAGAACGCGATCGCCGACAAGGCGGTCGGCACGATGTAAGGCAGCAAGATGACGGCGCGGAAGAAACTCTTGAAGCGGATATTCTTGTTCAGCAGCAATGCGAGCCACAGGCCGAGGAAGAACTTCAAGACGCTGGCGATCGTCGTGTAGAAGAGTGTGTTGAACAGGGCCAGCTGCGTCACCTGGTCGGTGGCGAGGTAGACATAGTTCTCGATGCCGATCCACTGCCCCGGCCGCCCGACCTTGGCGTCGGTGAAGCCCAGCCACACGCCCAGGCCCAGCGGATACGTCAGGAACAGCAGCAGCAACACGGCCGCTGGCAGCATGAAGACCAGGCCGAGTGCGTTGCGACTGTTCTGGAGTTTTTCTAGCATCGAAAATCGGCCGGCGGCTCAGTCTGGTCGTTGAGAACTGTTGATCGAAGCACTGGATCCCGGCCCCGTATCGAGCACGGGGTGGCACTTGCGCCGGGATGACGCCTCAGGGGTCATGTCGGGGCAAGCCTACGCATGACCGCCCGGTGTCGTCCCGGCGAACGCCGCGATCCACGATGATTGCCGTGCGTCAAACTTTGTAGTAGCGCTCGGCGCGCTTTTGTGCACGCTCTGCAGCCTCCTTGGGCGTCTTCGAGCCGCTTGCGGCTTCCGCGACCATGTTCACGACAATGAAGTCAGCTGCGGCGCCAGCCGATGCATAGCCCAGCGCTCCAGCGTAACCGGCCGGACGCAGGTTCTTCAGGCAGTCGCGATAGGGCGTGTGCTTCGGGTCCGAGGTGAAAATCGCCACCTTCGCGTACTCCGCCAGCGGCGGCGCGATGTAAGCCCCGGCCCCCGTGAGCCACGGATCGAACTGCTCCTGCTCCATCATGAAGCGCAGGAACTCTTTCGCCGCCTGCGGGTACTTCGTGTACTTCATGACCATCTGGTTGAAGAACAGGTGCGACTCGGTCGGCACGCCCACCGGCCCGATCGGGAACGACGCGTGGTAGATGTCCGATGCGATCTCCTTGACCTTCGGGTCGGTCGAGTTCTTCGCCGCGACATAAATCGAGATGCCGTTGTTCGTCACCGAAATCTGGCTGTCCAGAAAGGCCTTGTTGTTGTTCGGGTCCAGCCATGACAAGGTGCCGGGAATGAAGGTGGCGTACAGCTCCTTGCCGTACTCCAGCGCCTTCAGCGTTTCCGGGCTGTC
>JANNKM010000268.1:0-5885 GCA_031396305.1 Rhizobacter sp. | reverse complement strand
CGTTCGCCGGGATGACAAACTGCCGGCCATCCTGCCGTCATCCCGGCGAACGCCGGGATCCACCGCGTGCACGGCAATTCACGCATGCGTCTTCAACAGCTCACGCGCGATGATGAGCTGCTGCACTTCGGTGGCCCCCTCGTAGATGCGCAATGCGCGGATCTCGCGGTAGAGCTGCTCGACGACGTTGCCGCTCACCACACCGGCGCCGCCCCAGAGCTGCACCGCGGCGTCGATGACCTGCTGCGCGCCTTCCGTGGCCGCCATTTTCGCCATCGCCGCTTCGGCGGTGATGTTGCGCCCACGGTCGCGCAGCCAGGCGGCGCGGTAGGTGAGCAGAGCCGCGCTGTCCACCGTGGTCGCCATCTGCGCGAGCTTGGCCTGCGTGATCTGCATGTCGGCGAGGCGCTTGCCGAACATCGGCCGCGATGCGGCGCGCTGCACGCCTTCATGCAGCGCGCGCCGCGCGAAGCCCAGCGCGGCGGCGGCGACCGAGGTGCGGAACACGTCGAGCGTCTGCATCGCGATACGAAAACCCTGACCCGTTGCGCCGAGCAGCTGCCCGCGCGGTACGCGGCATCGGTCGAAGCGCAGCGTCGCCAGCGGGTGCGGCGCGATGACCTGGATGCGCTGCGCGATCTCCAGCCCCGGCGCGGCAGCGTCGACGATGAAGGCCGAGATGTCGTCGCTGGCGCGCACCGTCTTGCGCCGCTCGGCCTCGGGGGAAGTTGCCGCATTCGGCGTGCTGGTGCGCGCGAACACGATGTAGAAGTCGGCGATTCCGCCGTTGCTGATCCAGGTCTTTTCGCCATCGAGTACATACGATTCGCCGTCTGCTCGTGCACTGCACGCCATGGCGGCAACGTCCGACCCCGCGTCGGGCTCCGACAGCGCGAACGCGGCGATCGCCATGCCGCGCGCCACGCGTGGCAGGTAGCGCTCGCGTTGCGCCGCGGTGCCGTGCAGCGAGATCGCTCCCGAACCGAGGCCCTGCATCGCAAACGCAAAATCGGCCAGGCCGTTGTGGAACGCGAGCGCCTCGCGCAACATGCAGATCGCGCGCGTGTCGATGACTTCGCTCGCCCCACCGTGGGCGGCACCGGCCACCGCATGGCGCAGCCACCCCGCGTCACCCAGCTGCCGCACGAGCTGGCGACAGGTGGCATCGACATCGCTCCCCGTGTCCGGTGCGCCATGCGGCGCACCAAAAAGCGCCGCCGCGCCATCGGCGAGCCAGGCGCCGAGCTCGCGGTGCCGCTCGTCAAAGAACGGCCACTCGAGGTGCGCTGTGTTCATCGCAGGCGACAAGATCAATCTCCTTCAAACACGGGTTTGGCCTTCGCCGCGAAGGCTTCGTAGGCGCGGTGGAAATCTTGCGTCATCATGCAGATCGCCTGCGCCTGCGCTTCCGATTCGATGGCTTCGTCCACGCCCATCGCCCATTCCTGATGCAGCATGCGCTTGGTCATCGCGTGGCCAAAGCTCGGCCCTGTGGCGAGCTCGGTGGCCCAGGCGAGCGCGCTGTCGAAGAGTGCGTCGGGCTCGGCGATACGGTTGTAGAAACCCCAGGCCAGCGCTTCTTCACCCGGCAGGGCGCGGCCGGTGTACAGCAACTCCGACGCCCGCCCCTGGCCGATGATGCGCGGCAGGATGCTGCACGAACCCATGTCGCAGCCGGCCAGGCCGACACGCGTGAACAGGAAAGCGCAACGGCTGCGCGCCGTGCCGACGCGCAGGTCGGACGCCATCGCGACGATCGCCCCGGCGCCGGCGCACACGCCGTCGATGGCGGACAGGATCGGCTGCGGGCAGGCTCGCATCGCTTTCACCAGGTCGCCCGTCATGCGCGTGAACGCCAGCAGATCGGGCATGCTCATCTTGGTCAGCGGGCCGATGATTTCATGCACGTCGCCGCCCGAGCAGAAATTGCCGCCCGCGCCTTGCACGACCACGGCGCGCACGTCGTCGGCGTGCTGCAGCAGGCGGAACAGGTCGCGCAGTTCGGCATAAGAGTCGAATGTGAGCGGGTTCTTGCGCTCCGGGCGGTTCAACGTGATCGCACCCACCTGGCCGTGCACGGCCCAGCCGAAGTGATGGGGCTTGAGCGTCGCCGACTCGCGGTGGTTGCCTCCGGCGAGGTGGCTGTCGATGCTTCGGGTCATGCGGTCTTCTCCCTCGCCTTGCGGCGCGTGGTGGTGGGCTCGGTCGCGGCGAGGTGGGTCTTGAGGGTGGCGAGCAGGTCTTGCACGCGCTGTTTGTCGCTGTCGGACCACGCCGAGAACAACTCGACGATCCATTGCTCGTGGGTTGTCGCCATGCGCCGGAACTGGCGCCTGCCGGCCGGCGTCAGGCGCACCGCGTAGGCGCGGCGGTCACCAGGGTGGGGCGTGCGCAGCACCAGGCCCTCGCCTTCCAGTTGATCGGTGATGCCGGTGACGTTGCCACCGGTGACCATCAGGCGCTGCGAGAGTTCGCCCATCGTCAGACCGGTGGGATGGCGTTCGAGCTGGGCGAGCAGATCGAAGCGCGGCAGCGTTGTCGCGAATTCACTTCGCAGGCGGTTGCGGATCACGTCTTCGATGCGCGTCGTGCACGACAGCAGGCGCAGCCAGAGTTTGAGCGCCTGATGGTGATCATCAATCACACGCGACTCCATGTCGCGGCGCAAGGCTGGCATGGCGACGTCCATCAGAGTCTTTCGGAGGGTGGATCCCGGCGTCCGCCGGGATGACAACCTTGCTCCGTCATCCCGGCGAATGCCGGGATCCACCGCAGGCCAATCGATACCCCGTCGTGCATCACACCCCCAGCGCCAGATTCGCCTGCTCTTGCGGCGTCAACCCGACGTTCTGTTCGAGCAGCGCGCGTTCGCGCTCCAGGTTGCGCTCCAACTGATTCTTGCCCGCCAGGTATTGCACCGGCCAGTCGGCGCCGATGCCCAGCGTGTAGCCGATCTTCGCAGCTTCCAGCAACGTCCAAGCCGGGTTCGCGAGGTGCGGCCGGGCGATTGCGCAGAGATCCGCGCGCCCGGCGGCGATGATGCTGTTCACGTGGTCGGCTTCCGAAATCGCGCCCACTGCCATCGTCGCGATTCCGACATCGTTGCGGATGCTTTCGGCGAACGGCGTCTGGTACATGCGGCCGTACACCGGTTGCTGCGCCTTGCTGACCTGGCCCGAAGACACGTCGATCAAATCCGCGCCGGCCGCCTTGAATGCGCGCGCCATCTGCACCGCCTCAAGCGGGGTATTGCCGCCGGGCACCCAGTCGTGCGCGGACAGTCGCACCGACATCGGCAGGTGCGCCGGCCACACGGCGCGCATCGCGATGAACACCTCGACGGGAAAGCGCAGGCGATTGTCCAGGCTGCCGCCGTATTCGTCATCCCGCCGGTTGGTGAGCGGCGACAGAAACGCCGACAGCAAGTAGCCGTGCGCGCAATGCAACTCCAGCCAGTCGAAACCCGCCCCGTCGGCGCGGCGCGTGGCGGCGACGAATTCGTCGCGGATGACGTCCATCTCGGCGCGTGTCATCGCGCGCGCCCAGTCGCTGACTCCTGCCACGTATTGATGCCTGGAAGGCCCCAGCAGCGGCCAGTTGCCATGCGGCAACGGCAGGTCTTCACCCTCCCATGGCACGCGCGTCGACCCCTTCGCTCCCGAGTGGCCGAGTTGCAGCGCCACCTTGGCGGTGCTGTGGCCATGCACGAAATCAGTGATGCGCCGCCACGCCTGCTGCTGCGCGCCGTTCCACAGGCCGCAGCAGCCTGGGGTGATGCGCGCGCTCGGCGACGGGCAGGTCATCTCGGTGAAGACGAGCGCCGCGCCACCCATCGCGCGTGCACCCATGTGCACCAGGTAGTAGTCGCCGGGAACGCCGTCGACGGCGCTGTACTGCGCCATCGGCGAGACGACGACGCGGTTTTTCAATGTGACGCCGCGCAGCGTGAACGGCGTGAACATGGGCGGCACGCCATGCACCTGAAGGCCCGAACGCTGCGCGAGCCAGTCTTCGAACTGCCCCACGTAGGCGGCGTCGCGCAGGCGCAGGTTCTCGTGCGAAATGCGCTGCGAGCGCGTCAGCAGCGAATACGCAAACTGTTCCGGCGCGAGCTTGGCGTGGCGTTCGACGTTCTCGAACCACTCGGTCGAATTGCGCGCGGCGTTCTGGATCTTCAGCACTTCGACGCTGCGCCGCGCCTCGTAATGTGTGAGCGCCTCGTTCACATCGGCAGGGTGCGCCGCCAGACTCGCGGCGAGGTCGATCGCGTCTTCCAGCGCGAGTTTGGTCCCCGAGCCGATGCTGAAGTGCGCCGTGTGTGCCGCGTCGCCCATCAACACGACGGGCGTGCCGCTTCCCGCCAAGCGATGCACCCAGCGCTTGCACACGACGCGCGGAAAGCGGATCCACTGTGCCGAGCCGCGCAGATGGGCGGCGTTGCTCATCAGCGGGTGGCCGTCGAGGTACTTCGCGAAGAGGCGCTCGCAGAACCCAATGCCTTCTTCCTTGCTCATCGCTTCCAACCCGGCGGCGCGCCACACGGACTCGGGCGCCTCGACGATGAATGTGGACGTCTCGGCGTCGAAGCGGTACGCGTGCGCCTGGAACCAACCCCACGGGGTGGGTTCGATCGCGAACGTGAATGCGTCGAACGTCTTCCTCGTGCCGAGCCACACAAACCGGCAGTGGCGCAGGTCGATCTCGGGTTCGTACGTCGCCGCGAACTGGGTGCGGATGCGGCTGTTCAGGCCGTCGGCGGCGATGATGAGGTCGGCGTCGATGTCTTCGACGCTTGTGCTGTCCGCCGAAAAACGCAAATCCACATCGAGTTCCCGGCAACGCTCCTGCAAGATGTTCAGCAGGCGCATGCGCCCGATGCCGCAGAAGCCGTGGCCCGACGAGCGCACGCTGCGCCCCTGGAAGTGCACTTCGATGTCGTCCCAGTGATTGAACGACGCATTGATTCTCTCCGCGGTCTTCGGGTCGGCGCGGTGCAGCGCCCAGAGCATCTGGTCCGACAGCACGACGCCCCAACCAAAGGTGTCGGACACCGCATTGCGCTCGATCAGCGTGACCTGATGCGCCGGATCCTGTTGCTTCATCAGCAGCGAGAAATACAAACCCGCGGGGCCGCCGCCGACACATGTGATTCGCATTCGGTGCACTTTATGTCTTGATATTTGAGGTGTCAAGCAATAATGCGCGCAGGAGGAACCCCGCCATGAGCCCACCGCCCCGCCCCGACCCGGACGCACCCAAGCTCGACTTCTCCCACGACATGAGCTACGGCGACTACCTGCACCTCGACGCTGTGCTCGGCGCGCAGCACCCGCTCTCGCCCGACCACAACGAGATGCTGTTCATCGTGCAGCACCAGACCAGCGAACTCTGGATGAAGCTGCTGCTGCACGAGCTCGCCGCCGCCGTGCGGTGCATCCAGGCCGACCAACTGGGCAGCGCGTTCAAGATGCTCGCACGCGTCAGCAAGATCATGGAGCAACTCGTGCACGCGTGGGATGTGCTGGCGACGATGACACCGCCCGAATACTCCGCGATCCGCCCGAATACTCCGCGATCCGCCCTTACCTGGCCAGCAGCAGCGGCTTTCAAAGCTGGCAGTACCGCTGCATCGAGTTCAGCCTGGGCAACAAGAACGCGGCGATGCTCAAGCCCCACGCCCACCGCGCGGACCTGCTGGCCCATGTGCGCGCCGCCTACGCCGCGCCGTCGCTGTACGACGAAGCGTTGCGGCTGCTGTCACGGCGCGGCCTGCCGGTGCCGACGAGCCACGTCGAGCGGGACTGGACCCAACCCTACATCGCCAGTCAAGAGGTCGAAGCCGCCTGCCGTTGCCGAGCGATAGCTCCTGGTTCGCCCGCGGTTAC
>JANNKM010000256.1:0-10681 GCA_031396305.1 Rhizobacter sp. | reverse complement strand
GCCCCGACTTGACCATGCTTCGCGTACTTCTCTGCTCGGCGGCGCTGGGTGTGATTGCGTGTTCCAACTCGTCGTCCGAAGCAGGCGTCGCAGGGCCCGGGTCGGGAGTGCAACCGCCAAGCTGCAACAGCATCATGCCTCTGGGCGACTCGATCACGCTGGGCGTGAACGGCGGCTATCGCAACGACTTGCATACCGGGCTGCAGCAGAACAACTGCGGCGTCAGTTATGTGGGCACGCTGTCTGACCCCAACACGCGCGTTGCTGGCAAACACCACGAGGGGCACCCAGGGCTCACCATTGGCGATATCGCGAGCCGCGTCAACGGCTGGGTGGAATCGACGCAACCCAACTTCATTCTGCTCATGATCGGGACCAACGACACGGCCTGGTTCACGAACGAAGACGGCGCCGAAATTGGCATGCGCCATAGTGCGTTGATCGATCAACTCAGGGCGGCGCGCCCCGATGCCTGGATCCTGGTGGCGTCGATTCCGCCCCAAAGCGCGCGCCTGATTCACGGCAAAGGCGACGGCGCCCCCGAGAACAAGATGACCGATCGCGCGGCGCTCACTCAGCATTTCAACGCCGCCGTTCGCAACAATGTGGAGGCTCGAGCCGCGGCGGGCCAACGCGTGCGCTTCGTCGATGTCAATCGGGCATTGACGACGGCGGACTTGTTCGACGGAATTCATCCGACCGAAGCGGCGCACGCCAGGATTGCGCAGAAATTTCTGGAGGGGATGCGTGCTGCCCTCGGTTCGAGCGCCCCCAGGGCCGGGCTAGCCCGGCCCGCCCCCCGTGGGGGTTCAAGCAAAGTGGCAAAGCCACATTTGCTTGAGGATGAGCGCCACCGCGGGCAGGGAAACCGCAGCGTTCGGCACCGCACAGAACTTCTGCGCGGGTCGTGACATGGTGGGGGCATAGGCTCAATCCCGGGCCGCAAGGCGAAGCGCCATGTCACTCCTGCGAACTGCTCTTGTACTTTCAGCGACCCTGTCGGCCTTCGGGTGCGGCGGCGGGGGCGGCGCCAGCACGCCGCCGCCGCCGTTGCCGGCCGGCACGGTCGCGATGGCCACCGCAAGCTACTCCGTGGCGCAGAGCACGGGCCTGCTGACCGTCACGGTGAACCGCGCCGAGGGGTCGCGCGACGGCAGCGTGGCCTATGCCACCGCCGACGGCACCGCGCTCGCAGGCGTCGACTACACGACAAGAAGCGGCACACTCACCTGGGCGAGCGGCGATGCCGCGCCGAAGACGATCTCGCTGCCGATCAACAATGCGGTGCCCAATGCGGCCGACAAGGCGTTTACGCTGAAGCTGTCGAACCCGACCAACGGCATCGCGCTCGGCACGCCCGTCGCGGCGACGATCAATATCACATTCGCCGTGCCCACCGCGGCGCGGGCCGTGAGTGTGCAAGGGAATCGCTTGATTGATGCCGCCGGCAACCTGCTGCAATTGCGCGGCGTGAGTTTCAGTGGCTTCGAATTCGTCGCGATCGGCGGCTGGAGTCCGAGCGATCCATCGGGCGGGCAGGCGGGGCAGCCGAACGGACCGAAGTGGTCTGCCGTCAAGGCGTGGCACGCGAACACGGTGCGCTTCACGCTCAACGAGACCTCCTGGCTGGGGCTGACCTGTGTCGATACCGACGGCGTGACGCGTCTGGGTGATCCGGGCGGCAATTACCGCTCCGCGATCTCGACGCAGGTTCAGGAGGCCACCGACGCCGGGCTGTATGTGATCCTCGAACTGCACTGGGCGGCGCCGGGCAATACCTGCCCGATGGTGCAGACGCAGATGGCCAATATGGATCACTCGGTCGACTTCTGGCGGTCCGTCGCGACTACCTTCAAGGGCAATTCCGGCGTCTTGTTCTCGCTCTACAACGAGCCGTTCTTCTTCGGCCTGAGTTCGCCGGTCAACGAGTGGAGCGCGCTGATGACGGGCGCAACGCTTGCCTACTATCCGGCGACGAGCGGCACGAGCAACTATCGCAACGTCAACGTCGCGTGGCAATCCGCGGGCATGCAGACGCTGCTCGATACGGTGCGCGCCACGGGCGCAGCCAACGTCGTGCTGATCGGCGGCGTGGAGTTCGGCAACAACATGAGTGGCTGGCTCGCGAACAAACCGCGCGATCCGTTGAATCAGGTTGCTGCCGCGTGGCATCCGTACCCGCCGATGCAGCGCCCCACTTCGGTGAGCGTGTCCACCGGCGGCGCGGGTTACGCGGTCGGCGACAGCGTCACGCTGGCGAAGCCGAACACGGTGTATTCGCCTGCCGTATTGCGCGTCGGCGCCATCGGCGCGAGCGGCGCCGTGACGGCCGTGACCCTCAGCACCGAGGGGCGCTATCTGCAGACGAACCTGCCCGTCGGGCCGGTTTCGCAAGCGTCCACGAGCGGTTCAGGCAGTGGCGCGACCTTCGCGCTCGGTGGCTGGGGAAACCTGTCCAGCACCTGGAGCATGCCGTCGAACTGGAGCGCCGTACAGGCGCTCTCGGTCAGCGTGCCCATCGTGTTGTCGGAGATCGGCGAACACAACGGCGCGGGCACGCTGGGCGCGCCGTTCATGCAGCAGTTGTTGCCGTTCGCTGGCGCGAACAACTGGTCGGTGATCGGCTGCTGCTGGAACGTCTTTGCCGAGCAGGACAACGTACTGATCAAGGACGTCGACGGCACGCCGACCGATGGTTATGGCAGGGTCTTTTTCGACTGGATGACGGGCGTCGCCTGGCAGTAGGGGAGCAAGTGGGAGCGGGATGACTACAAGCACCTGTCATCCCGGCGCAAGCCGGGATCCAGGACGGTCGAGTGCGGCGGGGGGTGGATCCCGGCGTTCGCCGGGATGACGTGCGTGGGCGGTCGAGCGCGGCGGAGGGTGATCCCGGCCCCCGTGTCGAGCACGGGGCGACGGTTCGCCGGGATGACGTGCGTTGGCGGTCGAGCGCGGCGGACGGTGGGTCCCGGCGTCCGGGATGACGTGCGCCACCGATCGTGCCGCGCTCACGAGCCCGCGAGCGTGCTGACCACACCGGCAGGGGTGATCCTGCGCACGCTGTGGTTGGCGGTGTCGGTCACATAGACCTGACCCGCGGCGTCGGTCGCCACGCCGATCGGCGCGTTGAAACGCGCGGCGGCGCCGGTTGCGTCGGTGTTGCCGATCTGGCCCGCCGTGCCGGCGAGCGTGCTCACTGCGCCCGCGGGCGTGATCTTGCGCACCGTGTTGTTGAAGGTGTCGCCCACATAGAGGTTGCCCACGCTGTCGGTGGCCACACCGATCGGGTCATGGAAGCGCGCCGCAGCTGCGCTGCCATCGCCGCTGCCACGCATGCCCGCCACCCCGGCGAGCGTGGTCACCACACCTGCGGCGGTGATCTTGCGGATGGTCGAGGCGCCTTGGTCAGCGACGTATACATTGCCTGAACTGTCGGTGGCCACGCCGGTCGGGCGAGCGAAGTGGGCCGCGGCGCCGATGCCGTCGGCGCTGCTGCCGCCGCCGCCGCGCAGCCCCGGGGCCGTGCCGGCGAGTGTGGTCACCATGCCCGCGGGCGTGATTCTGCGCACCGTGAAGTTGCCGCTGTCGGCGACGAAGACGTTGCCTGCGGCGTCGGTGGCAATGCCGATCGGAAAATTGAAGCGTGCCAGGTTCCCGATGCCGTCGGTGCTGCCACCCGAGCCCGGGGAACCGGCGAAGGTGCTGACTGCGCCCAGCGGCGAGATCCTGCGGATCGTGTTGTTGCCCTGGTCGACGACATACAGGTTGCCGGCGCGGTCAGTGGCAACGCCTTGCGGGTAAGCAAAGCTCGCGGTGGCGCCGCTGCCGTCAGCGCTGCCACTCACGCCCGCGACACCGGCGAACGTGCTGACCCCGCCCGCAGGTGTGATTTTGCGGATGGTGTGGTTCGACGTGTCGGCCACATAGACGTTGCCTGCGCTGTCGGTGGCCACACCGATGGGGCGATTGAAGCGCGCGGCGGCGCCGATGCCGTCTGCATTGCCACCGCCGGCCAACGCTCCGACAGCTGCCGTCGGTGGTGGCGCCGCTGCGCCGCTGTTGGCGCCGGCGGGGTCGACCTGCGGCGCACCGCTGCTGCCGCCCCCGCCGCATCCAGCCAGGCCCATGAATATCAGGATCGGCACGGCACGGCTCGTCAGTCGATGGCGCATGGACATGAGGATTCTTTCTTCGGAGTGAATCAGGAAAAAGAAGCCGGGTGGCTAGGGCAGCAAGCCGTAAACCGAGACCACGCCTTGCGTCCCGACGTAGACCTTGCCGCGGAACACCGTCGGTACCGCGGACTTGACGGCCCGGCCCGGCGCGTCGCGCAGCGCGTTCTGGGCGCTGCTGAAGAGTTCGACCGACACGTCGGCGGCAGCGTGGGCACGCAGCACGGCCGGCGCGCCCGATCCGTTCGTTTCCAGGGTCCACACGATGCCGTTGCTCGAGGCGTTCGCCGACACCACGGCAGTCGCGCCGGGCCAGGGGAACGTCACCGTCGATTGTTTGGCCAGGGCCAGCAGGCCGTTGCTCAGACTGAAGGCCTTCAGCCGATCGCGCACCGGCGCGAGGTAGACCATGCCATTGAAATACGCTGGCGTGCTGAAATTCGCGCATGCGCCCGCACCGCAGGTGCCTGCGGGAAACGATTGCACGACCTGGGTGTCGTCGCCGACCTGAAACTTGCCCAGGTTGTCGCGGTTCAGCAGGTACACGATGCCTTGCTTGCCGGCGCCCACCAGCAGGCGCGGCGGCCCGACGGGTTGATCCGGCAGCAGCATCGCGCCACCGGCACCCAGGTCGGCATTCACGGCCTGCAGGGTGGACTGGTTGTACGGCGTGAAGTAGTCGGTCACCGTCAGGCCCGCAGGGGCGAGCTTGAGGATCGAATTGCCGTAGTTGCTGCCGCCCGAGGCCGCGTCGAAGGTGCCATCGCCGGTGATGACGTAAACGTTGCCTTGCACGTCCGCCGCCGCGCCACCGCCGCTTTGCCAGATTCCCCCCTCGACGCCACGCGGCGTTGAACTGAAGACGTTGCGGGGACGCAAGGTCGTCGCGTCGTACGTCAGCAACCAGCCGTGGTGATCGCCGGCATCGCAGAACGATCCGAACGCCACATGCACGGCGTTGTTGCTCAGCAGCAGCGCCGCGCGCTGGTTCTCGCGCAGCGACGCGAACACCTGGCGCCCCGTGCCGTCGTCGGGCACTGACGCCCCCGCGATCGAGGCCTGGATCAGCGTTCCCGCGGTGAACAGCGCAGCGCCGGTCTTGATGTCAAGCGCGTGGATGCGGTGCGCGTGCACGCCGTTCTCCTTGGTCATCGCCACCACGTACAGCGTGCCGGTGATCGGGTCGATCACAGGAGTGCTCGTGATGCCAATCTCCGGAGTGATGTCGGCACATTGCGTATCGACGCTCGGCACGGTGGTGATGCCTCTTGCAGGGTCGATGAAGCTGCGCTGCCACAGCGGCGTGCCGGTGCGGTCGTCGGCATCGAACGCATAGACGCTGTTGTGCTCGGTGGCAACGATCACGAGATTGCGCAGGCGACCGGCCACCGGCACGTCTGCCACGTAGAGCGGCTGGGCGTAGACATAACCATCCACCGCAAACGAGGCGATTTTCCCGAAGCTCGCGGCGTTCACGTTGGCCGGCGTGAGCAGCGTCTCCTGCAGGTTCTGGCCGGAGCGTGCGTTGTCGTTGTGATAGGTCAGCATGCCGCGCAATGGGGTGACTGCGACGCTGGCACTCGCGCTGCGCCGCGGGTCCGCGACGCTGGTCGCGGTGATCGAATGGCTCGCCGGGCGCGGCGGCGGTGTGTAAAGGCCCTGCGCCGAGATCACGCCGATGTCGGCATTGCCACCGCGAACGCCATCGACAAACCACGTCACCGCCGGATTCGCGGCATTGCTGACGGTGGCCGCAAGACTCTGCGTCTGCAGCGTCGAAATCGACACCGCCGCGGGCGCGACGCTGACCGAAATCGTCGGTGGTGGTGGTGGTGGTGCCGCTGGCGGTGCAGGTGCAGGTGCGGGTGCGGGTGCGGGAGCGGGAGCGGGAGCGGGAGCGGGAGCGGGTGCAGGTGCAGGTGCAGGTGCGGGCGCTCCTGCCACCACGTTGTCATCGGCAGTCGGCGTGCTTGGCGCTTCCTTGTCGCCGCCGCCTGAGCAGCCGGCAAGGGTGGCAAGCAGCATCCCGGCGACGGCCCGAAGCGCACTGCTTGGCGAGCCCGCACGGCGCGGTTCGTCAGGTCGGTGACCGGATCTCTTTGGCGGTGCAGGTGTCGGGAATGGGTGCACGGGGTCGAGTCTGGACCGGGCGCGCGCTCCTGTCGGTGCGACGGCGCACAGCCACCGGATCGTCCTGGGCGCGGCTCTACACCGGTGGCTGCGCCGGCCCGAGCGGCAGCATCGACGCGAAAGCCGACGCCGACAGGAATTCAGCCTGTCCTTCGCGGGCCTGCGCGACGAGCGTGCTGATGCGTTCCAGTTCGGCCGTGGCCACAGATGGCGCGCCGCGTGGCCCGCGCGCCTGGGTCGCGCGCCGTACCGGATTGAACTGCAGCGGCGCTGCCGGGCCGGTAGTCGGCCTCAGGCGGCGCAACCGGTCGCCGACCCAGCGGCGCCAGTACAGCCAACTGCCGCGCCGGTAGATCTGGACATCGCGGGTCTCGGTGATGTCCGCCAGCCAGCGCGACTTGTAGTAGCCCGAACCCGACAGCAGGTTGAAGAATGAAGCGCCGCTTTCGATCGCTTCGCGCACGCCCATCAGCATCGTCGCCGAGCCGGGTGCGAAGCGCGCGAAGTGATCGTCGTAGACCATGTGCAGGGCGTACAAACCCTCCAGAAACGTGCCGTTGATGAGCCCGGCGATCGGCACGCCATCGAGCAGCAGCAGGTGAATCGACACGCGCATGGGTTGATCGGCGCCGAGCAGCCCGCGGAAGTAGTCGGTCCGCAACGGGTTGCGCGCGATGTGCGCCTGCGCCTGTGACTTCCAGCTGCGGCGCTCGATGCCGAGGTAGAGCTCGAACAGCGCGGGCGTCGTGAGCGGGTTCGACGACGCAAGCAACTCGACCCGGCCTGCGCCGAGCAGGCCTTGCAGCTGGCGTGCGAGGTTGGAGCGGAACTTCTTCGGCAGCGCCTGGAAGTAGTCGCGCAACGTGGCCCAGCGGATTCGCACCGTGCCGTTTTCCAGGCTGGTCCAGTCGCTCACGAGGTGCCGCGTGAGATCGACCTCGGACGGCGGTCGCCGCAGCGACGAGGTGCCGTCCTGCTGCCGGAACTCGAGCAGGCTCCATTCGCGGCGGCGCGCCAGCAGGTGCGCGTAAAACGCGGTGCTGACTTCCGGGAGATCCTCGGCACGTGCCACGACGTGCGGCCGGTCGGAGTCGCGCGTGACGAGGAAGCCGAGCACCGGCGTCGTCGCGACGCCGAGCACGCGCCGTTTGACGCTGCGCAGCGCCGCGTATCCGACCAGCTGCTGACCGCGAAATGCCGCCAGCAGCCATAGTTGCAGGCCACGTCCGGCCGGATGCGATTCGTCGCAACGATAAAAGTGTTCGAAGAACTTGAAGGTCGAAAACGGGTCGGGGCGCGCCGAGTCGCGATTCAGCGCGTCGGCCGCGTCGCGCACGAAGGCGGCCTGCGCGAAGGAGTCGAAACAGCGCACCGTGATCACGCCGCCACCTGCGCCGGCTCGCCCGCCATCGACAGAGGCCGCACGCCTTCGGGTGCGTCGGCATCGACGTAAAGCGTCGGCGTGTGGCGCTTCGGCGCCGTGCGGTCCAGGCCGGTGCGGCGCGCCACGGCATGCAGCACTGTCTTGAACAGCGCCACCGCTCCGTCTTCGCGCGCCGACAGGCCGACCATGCCAAAGCGCAGGCGCAAGAAGCGGTTCGCCGCGTGCACGCGCGAACGGCGCCGGCTGCGCGCCGTGAAGTGCTCGGTCGACAGCGACACGTTCAGGCTGTCGTGGTTCGTGATGCGGTGCGGTGCGTTCTGCGGCCAGGCAATCCATTGCCCGGGCTCGAGATCGGAAATCATCGCCGCGTCGTCGAACGCGGTCTTGAAGGGCAGGTACTCATGGCGCGCACCGGCAATGATGTCCTCCAGCGCGTCGCGGGCGACAAAGCGCGGTTGGTTCGCCGGATACACCCAGACGCGCTTGCGCCCGCGCAGGTGCCACAACACCGAGGCCGGCCCGTCGACGTGGTAGTACACCAGCGCCCGCGGTGACGAGATGAGCAGCGTGCCCTGGCTTGCCTGGGCACGAAAGCCCGGCACATGCGCCGCAAGCTCCACATACAGCGCGTCAATCAAGGCGCGGTAGCGTGCATCGGCCTGTTCGATATGGGTGAGGTTGAGCCACAGGCGGCCGCGGCGCACGGCGCGCAGCAGCTCAGTGCCGTTCACTCCCGCATGCAAGGCGGGGCGGTTTTGCTCGGGATGCTCCGGGTCGTCGCCCATGTTCAGGGCGTGCATGTTGTGCCGCGGGAAGCGGTCGAGCAACTCGATCAGCGCCGCGTCGCAAAACAGGTCGCTGCGCTCCAGCAGGTGGCGCCCGAGCATCGGCTGCCGGCTGAACTCGGCCCACTGCGCTGTCGGCAGTGGCAGGAGCAACTCTTGTGGGGTCATGTCATTGCGGTGCCTGGGGCAGGGTGAGATTCGGCCCGGCTGCTGCGGGCAGAACCAGCCGAAGAGCAGGGTAGCGGCGGGCGAAGCTGGCGTCTGTGCCATGGCGAACGAACCCACGAAGACCGTCAACTTGCGGGGCGCGGTGCAGCGCTATGTTCGGCAGCGTACAGACGCCAAGGGTGCGCAGTGCAAAGCTTGTTTACTTGCGGCTTTGCGACGAGGTTCGCATGGACGACCCTATTCGCGAGACATCTGTGCCGATTCTGAGTTGGCTCGGCGGCGCCTGGGACCGGCTGGTTCAGTCCGATGCATCCGCCGCCACCCCTGCCGCGACGTCGGCGACTCTGGGGCGCACCGTGCCCGACGCCACCTCCCCGCGCATCCTGGTCGTCGAGGACAACCCGCCGCTGCAGGTCTTGACGCGCGCGATGCTGGACAAGATGGGTGCGACGACCTGGCTGGCGCAGCACGGCGGCGAAGCGTATTCGATGGCTTGCGAGACAGAGTTCGACCTGATCCTGATGGACCTGCAGATGCCCGTGCTGGACGGCCTCTCGGCCACCCGGAAAATTCGGCGTTTCGAGGACGACCACGCGCGCGTGCGCGTACCCGTGGTGGCATACACGGCGTCGGTGTACAGCGGCTGCGAGTCTTTCTGGGCCGACCTGGGCATCGATGCCGTTCTCGAAAAGCCCTGCCGCGCGCGCGAATTGCAGGAGTGCCTGCTGCACTGGTTACCGGCGGGCCGGGTTGTCGGCAACGCGCGAACCCCGGGCCGCGGCGGGCCAGCGCAACCCGGTTGATTCGATGTCGGGCGAGCTCGTCAGGGCCTGGGCGCTCAATGCCGGGATGACACAAGAGCCCCGGCCCTTCGGATCACTTGAACCAGGATTCGCTGGCCCCGCGTTCCCACGCGGAGAGCTGGCGTTCGGCTTCGTCCTTGGCGACGCCGTAGCGCTCCTGGATCTTGCCGGCGAGCTGGTCACGGCGACCGGCGACGACGTCCAGATCATCATCGGTCAGCTTGCCCCATTGCTCTTTCGCCTTGCCGGTGGCTTGTTTCCAATTGCCTTCAATTCGGTCCCAGTTCATGTGCGTTCCTTTGGTGCTTGAGTTGATGAATGATCGAACGCCACGCTGGGCGCCGACCCGAGGCCAATCTACGCCCGCAGCGCGCCGCGGTCTGTGCGGTGACCCACAGGCGAAAGCGACGCCGGGCTGCGCCACGCCCGCGAAGCATTCTGTTGAGGGGTTGCCACTGTCGTCTGCTGCGCTATGTACGCCAGCGGACGGAACAAAACTGTCAGCACGGCCAAGATCGCGCATTCACTTTTGAATGGACCTGTCCATGAACCGTAACACTGGCGCGAATCTCGACTCGCGGAGTTGGCTCGGCGCTGCCGGGCTCTGGCTCGGGCAGTTCCTTGGTGGCGACCGCAAGCCTGGTTTCTTGTCCACATCGCCCCCGTCGTCGGTCGCGGCTGCGCTCACTGCACTTGAGATCGCTCGCCTGAGAATCCTGGTGGCCGATGACGATCCGAAGGCGCGCAGACTTGCCAGTCAAGTGTTTGCCGAACTTGGAGTGGCACCGATGTTTGCCGGCGATGGCGCCGAGGCGGTCGCTCTGGCCTGCGGGATCGAGTTCGACCTGGTCTTGATGGATCCGACGTTGCGCGTGCTCGATGGCCTGGCGGCAACCAGGGAAATCCGACAGTTCGAGTCCGAACGCGGCCGCGCGCGTGTGCCGGTGGTGGTGTACACCGATGGCCCGCTCGACGGCGCGCACTCCTTGCTCGAGACCTACGGATTCGACGCCACACTCGAAAAACCCTGCACCGCGCAGGCGCTCGCGCAGTGCCTCTCCAGCCTGGCCAGTGCGCGCCTGCCGCTGCGCTCAGGCGGTCAGGGGGCGCGTCGGCCTGGGCCCTCCCAGGGGCAGCGTGGCTCGGCCCGGCCGGCCTGAACCCACCTGTTGCCGGTCAATTGGCCGGGCGTTGCGCTGCCCCGGTTGCGGCGACCGTCAGGCGCTCGGACTCGACAGC
>JANNKM010000257.1:0-13792 GCA_031396305.1 Rhizobacter sp. | reverse complement strand
CACGAAAGCGAATGTCAGCGCCAAGCCGGCGCCGACGACGCCCGGAGTGCAGCTCACCGGCACAAGCGCCCGTCGACGACACCATGCCTGCTGCCGACGATCCTAAACACACTCCATGCCAATTGGCTAGCGGGTTATCGGCAAGGCTCGGCGTCGCGCGCCTGGGTTCGAGCGACGAAAGAAGGCGCGAGCGCCCGGGTGACGCCGCGGCGCATCGCGTCGATGCGCCGCGTCAGCGCATCAGCCCAGCGTCGGCTCGGCGGCGTCAGCTCCAGCCGCGAGCGTCCCATACCGCCAAGCAACGCGCGCCCGCGTTCGTGCAGCAGCAGCTCGGCGCCGGCCAAGGCGAATCGATCGTCGGGCCGGCCTTGCTCGGTCAGCCACACGCCGCCATACAGCACCCGGACGCGCGTTCCGGCCTGGTCTTCGAGCACCAGGAGCTGATCGTGGTCGAGGTCGAAGGTGCGGATTCTCGTGCAGGGCAACTGCGTCGGCAGGCGCGTCGGCAAGGAACGCGGGGAACGGGTGGCGCGGTTCATCGGGGATCTCCAAACGCCGCACGGCTGCGGCACGTCTGCCATTGAAGGCGATCGCGCACCCCGTGACAAACGAATTCGACGCCGTTGATGAATGCATAACTCTCATGTATGGTGCGGCCATGAGCAACCGAGCACCGCCCCCAAGACGACCTGCGCGTGCGCGCGCGCGCCGGCCGATTCAACTCACGGCGTTGCGCGGCTTCGTGGCCGCGGCGCGACATCTGTCGTTCACCCTCGCCGCCGAGGAACTGACACTCACGCAATCCGCGATCAGCCGCCAGATCGCGACGCTCGAGCGCCAGGTGGGCAAGGCCCTGTTCGTGCGCAAGACCCGCGCGCTGGCGCTGACCGCGCAGGGCCAGCATCTGCACAGCGTGGTGACGCAAGCGCTGGCGGGCATCGACGCCTGCGTCGACGCGATCCGCGGCGTGGGTCAGGCGCCGCGCATCGGCCTGACCACGTATGCGTCGTTCGCATCGTTGTGGCTGGTGCCGCGCCTGGCGGAATTCCAGCAGGCGCATCCACGCGTCGAATTCCGCATCGACGCGAGCGACCGCATGGTCGATCTCGCCGCGGAAGACCTGGACCTGGCGATCAGGCGCAGCCTGCCCTCGCGCATCGACGCGTCGCAGCAGCCCACGCTGCTGTGCGAAGAACTGATCACGCCCGCGCTGAGCCCGCACCTGCTCGAACGCAGCGGGCTGGAGTTGCGCGTGCCGGCCGACTTGCAGCGCCTGCCGTTGATCGAGATGGACGAGCACTGGCGGGCATCGATCGCGTCGAGCTGGCCGCGCTGGTTCGAGCACTTCGGCGTGCCGCCCCAGCCCGCGGCCGGCGGCAGGCTGATATTCAGCTTCATCGACCAGGCGGTGCAAGCGGCGGTGCGCGGCCAGGGCGTGGTGCTGGGCCGCACACCGATGCTTGCCGACGCCGTTGCCGCCGGCCAGTTGGTGACGCCCTTCCCCGACATGGCGATGGCCACCGGCTACAGCTACTACCTGCTGGTGCACCCCGAGCGCGCGCAGAAGCCCGAAGTTGTGGCCTTCACGCGCTGGCTGGTCGATCAATTCGAGCGCGGGCCGAGACGCCAGAGTTGAGCGTGCATGCGCGCAGAGGATCGGGAGGGCCGGCTGACAGCCGCCGCGGCCGACGACGCCCAGCAGGGCAAGAGCGCCCCGATCCGGCCGTCGAGTGAGACCTACTTCACTTGGCACGCCCAGCTCGGCCGATGTCTTGACGGGAGAGTGCGTTCTTCACGGTTGGTGAAGCCGCAAGCGCTCGACTGCGGCTACGGCGGGCTCCCCGAACACTAGCATCCATCTGCTGTGCGCCTGGGGCAACGCCGCGCGCCGCAACATTTCCAAGGCCGAGGCAACCGAATTCACGATGAGCAGCGAGCAAACGATTGGTTCCGTCTTAAGTCGCCACGCCTCACAGCGCCCCGATTCACTCGCATTGTTGGCGCCCGGACGCGCACCAATGACCTACGCTGAATTGCGGCGTCAGACCCTCGGCTTCGGTGAACTGCTGCGCGCGCATCACATCACGCATGCGCAGCGTGTCGGATTCGTTTTTCCCAACGGCGCGGAAGCAGCCAGTGCGTTTGTCGGAATCGCCTCACACGCCACATGCGTGCCGCTCAACCCCGACTTCCGGCAAGAAGAATTCATTCGCGAACTGGAGAACACAAAGGTCAGTTTGCTCGTCACCGGCCTGGAAGCGCACGGTGAGCTCAAGGCTGCGGCGCAACGACTTCGTATCCCCATCGTGCGCATACCACCGTTGCGCAACGGGCCCGCCGGTGCGCTTGATCCAGGCTACGCCACGGGTCACCAGAGTTGCGCCGAACAGGCTGTGGACACAGCGAGGCCAAATGATGTCGCATTGCTGATACCCACTTCCGGGACGTCAGGACGACAGAAGAACGTACCGCTGAGTCATGCCAATGTGACGGCGTCCTCGGCCAATCTCGCTGAACACCTGCGCATCGTGCCATCGGACCGATGCCTGAACATGATGCCTCTGTTTCATAGCCATGCCTTGCGAGGTGCACTGCTGACCTCACTGTTCGCCGGCGCCAGCGTCATCTGCACGCCGGGCTTCAGTTCCGAGCACGTCGTGCGCTGGTTTGACGAATTGAGGCCGACTTGGTACACGGCAGTTCCCACGATTCACCAGGCGGTACTCGCGGCATTCAATGCACACACCCACGCCGTCAGGCCACCCTGCCTGCGATTCATACGCTCAACATCGTCTGCGTTGCCTCCAGCGACTTTGGTTCAACTCGAATCGGCGCTGCACGCCCCGGTGATCGAGTCTTACGGGATGACCGAGTGTTCGGTCATCTGCATCAATCCGCTACCGCCGGGAGAGCGCCGAACCGGCTCTGTCGGTCTACCCACAAAGGTTGACTTCCGCATTGTTGACGAGTCAGGCGGCGAATGCGCGAACGGCGCGGCTGGGCAGATCGTGATTCGCGGTCCACGCGTGATCGACGGCTACGACGACGACGCATCCGCCAATGCGGCTGCCTTCCAGGATGGGTGGTTCAAGACGGGCGATCTCGCGCGCCGTGACGCTGACGGATACGTCTTCATCACTGGGCGAGCGGGAGAGATGATCAATCGCGGCGGCGAGAAGATCGCGCCGCGTGAAGTTGACGACGCGTTGCTCGAGCACCCTGCGATCGCTCAGGCTGTCGGATTCGGTGTCCCCCATGCCACCTTGGGCGAAGACCTGGTCGCCGCCGTTGTGCTTCGACCTTCCTTTCAGGTGAGCGAGCAGGCACTGCGGGCTCACTTGCTTTCCCGCCTGGTCACGCACAAGGTGCCCACGTCGATCATCATTCTTGACGAGATCCCGAAAGGGCCCGTCGGCAAGTTCCAGCGCACGCGACTGCACCTGCTCCTGGCTGACCAGTTGCGCAAGGTCCACGTCGGACCTCGCACCGCGATTGAAGAGTCGCTCGCCGCGACCTTCCGCGAGGTGCTGCAATTGCAGCACCTCGGTGTGCTGGACAACTTCTTCTCCCTCGGTGGTGATTCGCTCAGCGGTAGCCGGGTCATTGTGCGAATCAACGAGGACCACGGGGTGAAGCTGCCGGCTACGGCGTTGTTCCTGCATCCAACCATCGCTGGACTGGCGGCACAACTGGAGCGACTTGCTGCATCGGAGCAGTGCCGCGAAGCCGAGCTTGAGGCCGAGATTGCGGCAATGTCCGATGAAGAGGTGCTGCGACTGCTCGCGCAAGAGGAGGCTGCCACCTCGGCTCAAGTGCAGCCGCAGCTTCGTTCAGCACAGCTTTCCTGACTCAGTTCTTTCACGATTCGCGCTCCCGCTCCATGAAGCAGACAACAGATCCAGAAACTTCCGCAGCCGCCAGGAAGCGACTGTTGGAGCTGCGCCTTCGCCGCCCGCAGGCGCCAGTCAATGAGCCTGCCATTGGTCGGCGTCAGCGCGATGCTGCACTTGCGCTGTCGTCCTCACAGCATGGCCTGTGGTTCCTGGACCAGCTGGGTGGGCAAGGTGCAAGGTACAACATCGCTCGGGCCATTGAACTGGTGGGCACGCTGGATGTCGAGGCCTTGGAGCGCAGCGTGCGTGCGCTGGTGCAGCGCCACGAGAGTTTGAGGACCGCGTTCGAACTACGCGGTGATGTGGCGGTTCAAGTGGTGCAAGACGCCGAGCAGGCCGGCGCGCAGGTTTCGCTGAAGGCTCGGCAGCTCGTCGGCGCCAGCGCTGCCGAGCGCGAACTGGAGCTGAGTTCACTGCTCCAGAGCCTGGCGGATACACCGTTCGATCTCGCATGCGCGCCTTTGCTCGAGGCACATTTGCTGCGGCTGAGCGAGACCGAGCATGTGTTGCTGCTGGTGGTGCACCACATCGTCTTTGACGGCTGGTCCATGGGCGTGCTCGCGAGCGAGCTTCGGCTCCTGTATGCGTCGCGTGGCGACGCCAGCGGCTTGCCGCCCTTGCCGATTCAATTCGCCGACTATGCGCTGTGGCAGCAGGAGCAATTGGCCGGTGATGCGCTGAAGAACCAACTGAAGTATTGGCATGACAAGCTTCAAGGGCTTGAGCCACTCGAGCTGCCCACCGACAGGCCCCGCCCGGCCCGGCCCAGCCATCGCGGTGGTTTGGTGCGCTTCGAGGTGGATGCGGCCCAGCTCGCAGCGCTGAAGGCGCTGGCGCAGCGCGAGAACGCAACCCTGTTCATGGTGCTGCTCGGCGCATTCCAGGTGCTGTTGATGCGCTACTCGCGCCAGCAAGACCTGGCCGTGGGCGTTCCGATCGCCGGTCGCAATCGGCCTGAGCTTCAGGGTCTGATCGGCTACTTCATCAATACGCTGGTGCTGCGCTCCGACCTGAGCGGCAACCCGGGTTTCACCGAACTGCTGGGCCGGGTTCGCCAGACAGCGCTCGACGCGTTCACCCACCAGGAGCTGCCCTTTGACCGGGTGGTGGCCGAACTCAGCCTCCAGCGCGATCCCAGCCGCAACCCGCTGTACCAGGTTGCGTTCGTGTTCCAGAACACTCCCGAAAGCCGCATCGCGCTGGAGGGCCTGCGCACGCGCCACGTCGAAATGCAGCGCTCGACGTCGATCTTTGATCTGATGTTGTCGGTGACGGAAACCGACGGCACCTTGCACGGCAAGTTCGAGTACGCCTCGGATCTGTTCGACGCAACCACCATCACGCGCCTGGCGGGCAACTTCCAGGTGCTGCTCGCCGGAATCGTTGCCGACCCCGGCCAGTCGATTGCGTCCCTGCCGTTGCTGAGCCCCGCCGAACGCCAGCAGATCTTGGTCCACTGGAACAGTACGGCGCAGCCCTACCCGCTGGACCAATGCCTGCATGAGCTGTTCGAAGCGCAGGTGGCGCGCAGCCCCAACTCAATCGCCGCGGTCTTCGATGCCGATACCCTCACCTATACCGAGCTGAACTCCCGCGCCAACCGCCTGGCAATGCAGCTGCGCTCGCTTGGCGTGGGCCCCGATGTTCTGGTGGGTGTGTGCATGGAGCGCTCATTCGAGCTGCTCGTGGGCTTGCTCGCGATACTCAAAGCCGGCGGCGCATTCTTGCCTCTCGACCCCGAGTACCCTGCGCAGCGACTCGCGTTCATGTCGCAAGACTCGAACGCACCGGTGGTCCTGACGCTGCCGCGCCTGGAAGGCCGATGGGCCGAAGTTGACCCGGGTCGCACGACCCACGTGATTTGCGTGCGCTCCGAAGGCGGGAGCGCTGACACCGAGCCCAACCTGCCGCTCAACTGCACGATGGACCACCTGGCGTATGCCATCTACACATCGGGCTCAACCGGCCAACCGAAGGGCGCCTTGATTTCGCACCGGGGGGTCTGCAACCATGTCGTTTGGCTCAAGGATGCCATGCGCATGACACCGGCTGACCGAGTGGCCCACAAGACCTCGATCAGCTTTGACGCTTCGATCTGGGAGATATTCACGCCATTGATCTGCGGCGCGTCGATCGTGCTTGCGCGTCCCGGTGCCCACCGCGACATGCAGGCACTCGTCGAAATGACGATCGATCAGGCAGTCACAGTCCTTCAAATGGTGCCCTCGGCACTGCGGGTCCTGCTGGACGAACCCCGATTGGCCCAGTGTGCGACTTTGCGCTACGTCGTCTCTGGAGGCGAGGTACTGGACTGGGCCTTGGCGGGGGAATTCCAGCGCGCCTTGCCTGCCACGACCCTGGGGAACTTCTACGGCCCGAGCGAAGCGGCCGACGATGCCACCTGGTTCGAGATCGGCGCATTGATGCCCGCGCAACTGAATGTGCCTATCGGGCGCCCCATCGGCAATGTGACTTGCTACGTGCTGGACGAGCATGTGCAGCCAGTGCCGGTGGGCGTGGTCGGCGAACTTCATGTTGGCGGGTTCGGCGTAGGCCGCGGATACCTCAATCGACCGCAGCTGACCGCTGAGCGCTTCGTCCCGGATCCGTTTCAGGCAGGTCAACGGCTTTACCGCACTGGAGACCTCGCGCGGCTCCTGCCCGACGGCAACATCGAGTACATCGGGCGCATCGATCACCAGGTCAAGATCCGCGGCCAACGCGTTGAGCTCGGGGAGATCGAATCCACGCTCAACGCTTGCCCGGGTGTGCGACAAAGTGCAGTGCAGGTTCGCGAAGATCGCCCAGGTTTCAAGCAACTCGTTGCCTATGTGGTGGCCGACGCGGCCTTGGCGGCCGAGCTCAAGCAGAAGCTGCGTGCCAAGTTGCCCGACCACATGGTCCCCACGACGTTCGTCACCCTGGCCTCGTTGCCCGTGCTTCCGAACGGAAAGCTGGACCGCAAGGCGTTGCCCGTGCCTGATTCCAATTCCAATGCGCACGAAGTCGATCCGGTGGTCGCGGCGTCGCTGTCGGATGCCGAGAAGGCCGTCGCGTCAATCTGGCAATCCTTGCTCGGTATCGGCGACGTGCGCGCCAGCGACAATTTCTTCGATCTGGGCGGGAATTCGTTGCTGGCTGTCCAGGTCGCGGCAAGATTGAATCGAGAACTTGGTCTGCGCATTCCAGTGGGGCGATTGGTATTCGAAAGCCTGGGTCAGATCGCCGCGCAGACAATCGAAGCTCGCCCGGCATTGAGTGAACAGGCTGGACAGGCGAAAACAGCCAAACGTGGACTCTTCCATCACTTGGCGCGCATCTTCAGATCGTCTCGCAGCGAAACCGGCGAGCAGGCTGATCTGCCGCCAAACGGCCGTGACCGCTGAAAGTTTCTTACCCCCCGGCTGCGCGCGGAATGACCGACGGACCAGCGTGGGACAGCCTCAAGGCCCGGTCTGGCGAGATCCCGATTCTCCGGTGGGCAACACGCCATCGGCAACCAGCCCGCAGGCAGTGCGAACGTGGTAACTGCACCAAGCAGCGATTCCAAGCCACTTGGCGCCGTCCTCGATCAGGATCCGGCCCTGGCCGAGACCCTGCATCCATGGTTCGAAAAAATCATCGATGACTACCGAGGCACCAAGGAACATGAACGAGATGATCAGGACAGAGTAATTTGTGCGCAGAATCAGGCGCCTGTAACGGAGAAGATATGCGAGTACCGCAATCCCGAGGACGACGTAGACATATCTTTCACGAATACCAAAGTAACGCCCAACCAAGTCTTCATGGATTTGAAAGAAATCATCCAAGCACAGATATGCAGAAAGGCATCCGGAAGAAAACATGAAACCAGCCGCGCTGTCTCTATCGGCGCCTCTGACAATCGATCCGGAGAAGAAAGAAATCGCCGCCGCCGCCGCCCACAACAAGACGCCAAGGTTGGAGACTAACCCCGTCAACGGATGAAGACCTGCGGTCGCGGTCGGCTCGCGCATCAGCTGGCCAATGTCTTTCCCATAGCCAAGGCCGAGTACGGCGAGCCCGGCGAGCAGCAGTCCTGCCGGCACGAAGGTAGTCAGCAACTGACGCCTCAACAAGTGGTCCATGCTCCGCCCGATCCCCACTCAATCAATTTGCCGATTCTGAAGCAACGCGTATTCCTGAACCGGCAGGAACTTGACTTGTCGATGAATGCTCACGTTTCCGCACCTCGACGAGTTCAAGGTCGTCAACGACACGATTGGCGATGAGGTCGGCGGGCGCTCAACCACTCTCCGCTTGCAGCACGATGGCGCGGCGCGCCGCCTCGCGCAGCCGCACCGCTATCGCAAAGACATCGCCCGCGTCGCCGGCAGGCCAGATGGGTTCGCCGATGTGAACCTCAAGATGCGCGCGCCGCGGCCACCAGCCGATGTTGGGCAGTACCTCCCGGTTGCCGCGCAGCGCCACCGGAATCACCGGCACGCCGGCGCGCGCCGCGGCGAGGAATGCCCCGAGGTGGAACGGCAACAGGCCGGGAGAGGCGACGAATGTGCCTTCCGGAAACACGGCGAGTGAGCGGCCGTTCGTCACGCACTCAGCCAGGCGCGTCGCATCGGCGACGCTGCGCTGCGCGTCGAAACGTTCGACGAACAATGCGCCCAGGCGCGTCAGGTACACGCGCGCGATGAATTGATCGCGAAGCTCCCTCTTGGCGACGAAACCGAACTGACAAGGCAGCGCCGCAACGAGGATCATGCCGTCGAGATAGCTGCCGTGGTTGCTGACGAGCACGCAAGGCCCCTCGGGCAGGCGCTCGACGCCGCGCACGCTGAGCGGTGTGGCGCTCAGGCGCAGCAGCGCGCGAGCAGCCGCATGGCTGACGCGCCAGGCCGCGGACGGGTTGCGCGTGCACGCCGTGAGCAGCCAGGTCGGCGGCGCGAGCACGCCGAACACGCCCCAGGCGCGCAACCCGAACAGAACGCCGCCGACGCTGTCGCGCAGCGCCCGCAGGCGTGGTGCCCAAGCACCCAGGGCCAGGCGCAGCACTTGCCGGCGCGGCGTGGCGACCGGCGCGCCGACCTGCCCCGATTCGACGAGCGCGCGACACGCCGATCGGCGCACCTTGCCGCTGGAGGTTTTCAGCACGGTGTGGGGTGGAGCGAGCACGATCCTGTCCGGCGGCTCGCCGATCGCGCCGAACACGGCGCGCGACACGGCGTCGTGCAACTGCGCCTGCGCCGCCGCATCAAGATTGCGCGCTTCGGCCAGCACCACCAGGCGTTCGGTTCCGCTGGCCGGGTCCGGGCTGCCGAACACGGCGACGCAACCCTTGCGCACGCCGTCGACCGCGCTCACCGCGTCTTCGATTTCCTGCGGGTAGAGGTTGCGCCCGCCGCGGATGATGATGTCCTTGACGCGGCCGGTGATGTAGACGTCGCCGCTGGCCTGGTAGGCGCGATCGCCCGTGTCGAGCCAGCCGTCGTGGAACAGCAGCGCGGTCTGCTGCGGGTTGCGGTAGTACCCCTGCGTCGCCGACGGGCCCTGGAACTCGAGGCGGCCCTCGACGCGCTCGCCGACCTCGACGCCGCTGTCGTCGACGATGCGGATCGCGTGCCCCGGCAGCGCTCGGCCACAGGCGACGAAGCGCAGCGCGCTCGGATCGCCGGGCGCCGCCGGCACGGCGCGATGCTCGTGCGAGAACGGCTCGCGCTGCACGGCGTCAACCGGCGGCGCGCGCCCCAGCGGCGGAAACAGCAAGCCCACACAGGCCTCGGCCAGGCCATATACCGGAGCGAGAGCCTCAGGCCGCAGGCCGCAGGCAGCGAAGCGTTCGCCAAAGCGCTGCACCGTGTCGGGGCTCACCGCCTCGGCGCCATTGAAGGCCAGACGCCACGCACTCAAGTCCAGGCCGACGAGATCAATGTCCGCCATGTGCTTCAGGCACAACTCGTAGGCGAAGTTCGGCGCAGCCGACAACGTGCCGCGGTAGCGCGTCAGCGCCTGCAGCCAGCGCGCCGGCCGCGCCAGGAACGCCAGGGGCGACATCACGACGAGCGGGAACCCGACATACAGCGGCGCGAGCCAGGCGCCGATCAGCCCCATGTCGTGGTACAGCGGCAGCCAGCTGACGAACACGTCGCGCGGCGTCGCCTGCGACGCCTTCGCCATCGCGCGGAGGTTGGCGAGCAGGTTCGCGTGGGTCAGCGCCACGCCCTTCGGGTTGCCGGTGCTGCCCGACGTGTACTGGATGAAGGCGATGTCGTCGCCGCGCACGGCCACGGGCGACGGCGTCCCGCCCTGCAGTGCGAGTTGCGGCACGCTCACCACGTGGCGCAACCCCGGAACGCGCGCCTGCAACAGGCGCGCAACCACCATGGCCTCGGGCACCGTGACGAGCACGCAGGCCTGCGCATTGGCCAGGATGCCGGTGTGGCGCAGCACATGATCTTCGAGCTGCGAAGCGCGCGCCGGAGGATAGATCGGCACCGGAATCGCCCCCGCGAGCAGGATGCCGAAGTAGGCGCCGAAGTAGTCAGCCGACGTGGGCAGCATGATCGCCACGCACTGGCGCGGCCGCACCCCGGTGCGCTGCAGTCCGGCCGCAACCGCTGCTGCGCAATTGCTGAGTTGGCGGTACGAGATGGCGTTCTCGGTGTCGCCATCCAGGCAGATCACCTGGGTCTGGTCGGGGTGGGCGTGAAGATGCCAACCGAGCACATCGACCAGCGTGTGAGCCGTCGCGGGCGAATCGCCGCGCGATCCGACCGAGCCTTGCGTCGGCACCGGGAGCACCGCGGCTGGTGCCGTGCGCTCGGTGATGCGCGTGGCTGCGAACGCCGCACCGCTCGATGTCGTGGATGCCGCAGCGCGCTGCACGGCATCGAGCAAATCGCCGACGCTTTCGCTGCGCTGCAACGTGTCTTCCGGCAAGGCAATACCGAACTCGCGCTCGGTGCGCAACAGCAGCTCCATGCGCGCCAGGCTGTCCAGGCCGAGGTCACGGTCGAGCACGCTGCGCAGTGTGATCGCGGGCATTCCCGGCGCGTCGGCATGCAGATCCCGCAAGGTCGCCTGCACGATCGCCAGCAACGCGGGCACGGCAGGGTCAGCGTCGCCCGCCTGGCCGGAAGCTTCTGCCTTCGTGGTTTCAATCATGGCTCATCGCGCCCTGCGTGTCTGTGCGAGCATTGCATGATGCTGGAATGCGTAGCGCGGAATTGCCCCTACTGCGCGAACGGGTCAGCGCCGGTTGATGCGGCGCAACTGCCTGCGTCTTCAGCCCGAGATTCACACGACACGATGCCAGCCTGATGTACCACGGCGAGAGATTCAACGCATACACCCACCTCGGCGGCGCGCTGCTGGCACTGGCCGGCGCGGTGCTGCTGATCGTGTTCGCCGCGCTCGGCGGCGACCCGTGGAAGATCGTCGCCGTGTCGATCTACGGTTTCACGCTGGTGTTGCTGTACAGCTTTTCCACGCTGTACCACAGCCTGCGCGGACGCGCGAAAGACGTGCTGCAAAGGCTCGACCACCAGGGCATCTATCTGCTCATCGCCGGAAGCTACACGCCGTTCTGCCTGGTGACGATGCGCGGGCCCTGGGGCTGGTCGATGTTCGGCGTGGTCTGGGGTCTGGCCCTGCTGGGCAGCGTGCAGGAGTTCTGGGCCAAGCCCGAACCGCGCATCCTGTCGGTGGTGATCTACGTCGTGATGGGCTGGGCCGCCATCGTCGCGCTGCTGCCGTTGTATCGCGTCCTGGGGCAGGCCGGTTTTGCCTGGGTCCTCGCGGGCGGCCTGTTCTATACGGTCGGAATCGTTTTCTACGCGCTCGACAAGCGCATGACGCATGCGCATGGCGTCTGGCACTTGTTTGTGCTGGCCGGCAGCGCGACGCACTACGTGGCGATTCTCCGCTACGTACTGTAAGGCGCTGAGCGGAGCAGCAGGTGCAGCGTCCGGTGCGAACTCATTGCGCTGGGCCTGTCACACTCGCGTGGCGCTGGCACATCGGCCTCCAACTCGCAGACTCGTTACCCCATAGATGACACGATGCCTTTTCGCAAGCGACTGCCCTCATCCGACCTGCGCGGCGCGCTGCGCCTGGCGACCGACGCCACCACCGGCCTGACCGATCTGGTGGAGGCGATGCACGAGCGCATCGCTCGCGTTCCAGGCTTGAGCGCACCAGCTCCGGATGAGCGGACCGGCGGCATGACCGGCCTGGTCTACAAGTCGATTCGCGGTGTCACACGCGTCGTGGGCGGCAGCCTGGACGCCTTGCTCGGGCTGCTCGCCCCAGCGCTCGGCCCGCAGGACACGAGTCCGGAGCGCGAAGCCATCGTCGCCGCGTTGAACGGCGTGCTTGGCGACTACCTTGCCGCCTCAGGCAACCCGCTGGCCACGCCGATGACGCTGCGCAGCGGCGGCCGCCCGTTGCTGCTGCAAAGCGCCGACCTTGCAGCGCGCTTGCCCAAAGCGAACGGCAACGTCCTGGTGCTGCTGCACGGCCTGTGCATGAGCGACCTGCAGTGGTCGCGCGCCGGCCACGACCATGGCGAGGCACTCGCGCGCGACCTTGCCTTCACGCCGCTTTACCTGCTCTACAACAGCGGCCTGCATATCTCGATCAACGGGCACGCGCTGGCGCAACTCCTGGAGCGGTTCATCGAGCAGTGGCCGCAGCCGGTGCAACGCCTCGTGCTGCTCGGCCACAGCATGGGCGGCCTGCTCGCGCGCAGCGCGCTGCACTATGGCATGCAGGCCGGACACCGCTGGCCGCGACGCGTGAACGACCTGGTGTGCCTGGGCACACCGCACCATGGCGCGCCGCTGGAGCGCGCCGGGAACTGGGTCGACATCGTGCTCGGTGCGACACCCTACCTGGCAAGCTACACCGCGCCGTTCGCACGCCTGGGCAAAGTGCGCAGCGCCGGCATCACCGACCTGCGGCACGGCAATCTGCTGGACGAAGACTGGGTCGGCCGCAATCGCTTCGCGCGCGGCCCGGACCGGCGCCGGCCCGTGGCCTTGCCCGATTCGATTCGCTGCTTCGCGGCGGCCGCGTGCCTGGGTTCGCAGAGCGACGCTCTGAAGGCTCGCCTGCTCGGCGACGGCCTCGTGCCGCTGCACAGTGCGCTCGGCCGGCACAAAGACGCGGCACGCTCACTGGCGTTTCCCGAACATCGGCAATGGGTCGGCTATGGCATGAATCATCTGGACCTGCTGAATCGACCCGAAGTGTTTGTCCAGTTGAAGCAGTGGTTGGGTTGAAGCGCGGCTCGCGACACGACGGCCATCGGAGCGAGGGGCTGACCCGGAGGTCGTGAGGCCGCATTCGGCTCAGGGCACCGTGTAGAGGATGGTGCCCGCATCGCCTACCGCGACGAAGCGGGCACCCGACCAAGCGACTCCTCGCAGATGCTGATTCGTCCCGGAGTTCAGAGTCGTCCACGCTGACCCATTCGTGGTCAGATAGGCTGGGGTATCCGGCGCGATCGACACCTTGCCGGAGTCTCCCACGGCGGCGAAGTAGGAGCCCGACCAAGCCACGGCTCTGAGGGTCGTGCTGCTTCCCGAATAGGGAAAATTCCAATCGGTTCCTTGCGCCGACAGCACGTAGATGAGTCCCGCATCCGTCACGACAACGAACCGAGTGCCGGTCCAAACAACGCCATGCGGAGGCTGTGACGAGTTGCTCGTCCAAGTGATGGCGTCCGGCGACGTCGTAATGCCCAGGCACGCGACGAACACGGTCCCCGACCAGGCAATGCATGAAAAGTCGTTGCCGTAACCCAAAGTTCCGAGCGGGGTCCAGGTGACTCCATCCGGTGACGACAGCGTGGTCTGTGCGACGCCCACGGCGACGAGGTTGCTTCCGGTCCAGGTGACCGCAAGGAGAGCCAGGGCAGTTCC
>JANNKM010000233.1:0-5853 GCA_031396305.1 Rhizobacter sp. | reverse complement strand
CCAGGCGATCCGATCCGCTTGGGCCGTTTCGCGCGGGTCATACCACACGGGCATCTTGGCCCAGCCCAACCCTGCGTCTCGTAGTAACGTAGCCAAATGTCCGTAGGCCAGGGGGCGCTCACCCTGGTCGAGCGACCAGCCAAACTCGCTGCGCGAGGATGCAGGCAACGCCGAAGCGGTGCGCTTCATTGGGTTCGAGGTCGGCGTTGAAGCGTGTGTCGGTGGTGTGCCACAGATAACCGAAGCCGCCTGCCGTGATGCCGTAGCGCCGCTCAAGCGCGGTCTGCGGCCCGGTCTTGCGGAAGTAGCCGTTGAAGTTTTCCTCGCAGGCGAGGTAGGTGCCCCAGGGCGTGTAGCCCATCGCGCAGTTGTTGATCGTGCCCAGCACATGGCGGCCGGTGGGGTCGGCGCTCGTCATCAGGCGCGGGTCGCCCGCGGCCGGGCCGCCGATCGTGATCGGCGTGTAGCCGGTGATGCGGCGCGCGTACTTCGACGGGCGCACCACTTTCCACTCGCGTGGCGCGCGGCGGTGATGATGCTTGTGAGCGTCGCCGTCATCGCCGTCATCGTCGTCATCGTCATCGCGCTCATCGACGCGAACCTGCTTCACTTCGATGATCGACACGCCGTGCGCGGCGAGCGACTTCTTCGTCTTGTCGGCGCTCCAGTTCGCCGTGCCGTCGGGAAACAGCAGCACGTCGTCGGCGTATTCATTGTTCTGCACCAGCAAGCCGTGGCGCGAGCCGCGGATCGGAAAATAGACCATGCCGTCGTTGTGCATGCCCCATTGGCGCTCCTGGTCCTGCCAGGTGTTGCTGGCGTCGGGCGCGAAGGCGGGACCGTCAGACACGGGGTCGCCCCAGGCAATCAAAACCTTCGCGGTGTAGCCCTGCGGCACGACCACCTGGTCGGCGCTGGAGACGGCGATGCCTTCAAAGCCGAGCCGCGGGCCGCGCCGGCCATGCGCTTGCGCCGGCACGCTGCTCAACAGGCCACCAACGCCCCCCAGTGTTGCGGCCACGGTGTACGCAGCGCCGGCCAGCACGCCGCGGCGCGACAGGCGCGCCTCGACGACGTCGTTGAAATGCGGGTTCGATGAATCGTTGCTGACGATGTCGTCGTCGATCTGTGCCATGCGTGTCTCCTGAGCTGGCGTAAGGCGCAGCGCACGACGCGCAACGCTGCGCAAGCCTAGGCGACTTGTGTGGCAGTGGTGTGACGAACAGCGGGCGAACCCGACTCGCGCGAGCCCGTCAGCGAATCAGCAGCACGGGCGTCTTGCAGCGCGCCAGCACGCCGGTGGCCACCGACCCGAGCGCGAGGTTCACGAGCGCCGACTGGCCGTGCGACCCAAGCACGATCAGGTCGAAGTCTGCCGTCGTGGCAGCCGCGGCGATTTGTTCCGCCGGATGTCCGATGCGGTGCTCGAAGTGCGCCCGCCAGCCCTTCTGTGCGATGAATGCGCGCACCGGTTCCAGCACTTCTTCAGCGCGTGCCTCGTAGTAGCCCTTCACGTCTGCGAGTTCGAAGTATCCGGCGTGGCGCGGCAACTCCGGGACCACCGTCAGCGCGGTGAACTCGGTCTGTGCAACGAAGAACTCGTCGTGTGCCGCCACCCAACCCAACATGCGCTTCGTGTACGCGCTGCCATCGACGGGCAAAAGCACCTTCATCAGGTTCATGGTCGGCCTCGCTTTCATGCCATGCGGCGCGTCGATCCTGCGTGCATTGGCGTCGCGGCGGCTTGACGCAGCGCAAGCGCTGGCGCGGTGTGGCTCATGAGCAAATCTGATTGGCGACAAAGCTCAGCATGCACACACAAGCGACCGTCATCCCGGCGCACGCCGGGATCCACTGGGTGAACGCAGCGGACCGCGCACCGAACGCGCACCGAACGCGCGACGCTCCAACGAGTGGGTACCGGCTTTCGCCGCTATGACGGGGGCCGGGCTGGCCCGGCCCTGGGGGCGCTCATGAGCAAATGTGGCTCTGCCACTTCGCTCATCCCCCCTCGGGGGGCGGACGACGTAATCGTCGGCCTGGGGGCGCTCAGGACGCGGCCAGCGGCAACACCAGGTTCACGACGCCGCCTTCCCTCGGCTTCGTCGCGTCGGCGGTGAAACCGCAGCCCCGGGTCAGTTCCAGCATGCCGCTGTTCTCACGCAACACCGAGCCGACCAGGTGGCTCAAGCCGCGGCTGCGCGCGTAGCGCACCATCTTGTCGAGCAACAGCCGGCCCAGGCCGTGGCGTTTCAGGTCGGAGCGAACGATGATCGCGAATTCGGCCTCCACATTGTTCGGGTCCGAGACCGCGCGCACCACGCCGATCGTTTCGCGCCGGCCGTCGGCGCGCGTGCGCTCGGCGATGAATGCCATTTCGCGCGCGTAGTCGATCTGCATCAGGCGCGCCAGCTCGCTGCGTGGCAACTCGCGCCGCGTGTAGAACACGCGCATGCGGATGTCCTCGGGGTCCATCTGCTCCAGGAATTCGCGGTGCTGCAGTTCGTCTTCCGGGCGGATCGGCCGCAGCGTGAGCGGCGCGTCGCACCAGGAGAGCGTCTCCACCAGCTCGTTCGGGTACGGCAGGATCGCGAAATTCGCGGTGCCGGCGGGGCGCGCGGCGGCGATGCGCACGCGCGCGTCGAGCGCGATCACGCCGGACTCGTCGGCGAGCAGCGGGTTGATGTCGAGCTCGGCGAGTTCGGGCAGGTCGGCAAGCATGCAGGAGCACGCGGTCAGCACGTCCACCACGGCATCGAGTTGAGCCGGCGGCCGGCCGCGATAGCCGGCGAGCAGTTTCGCCACGCGTGTGCGTGAAATCAGTTCGCGCGCCAGCACATCGTTCAGCGGCGGCAGCGCCACGGCGTGGTCGCCCACGACTTCGACCGCCACGCCACCCTGGCCGAACAGCAGTACCGGGCCGAACACGGAATCGACGCTCGCACCGACGATCAACTCCTGGGCGTGCATTCGCTGCACAAACGACTGCACGATGAATCCGTCGATGCGCGCCTTCGGTTGTTGCGAACGAATGCGCTGCAGCATCTCGCGCGCGGCCTGGCGCAGTTGTGCGTCGTCGTGCAGGTTCAAGCGCACGCCGCCGACGTCGCTCTTGTGCGTGATGTCGGGCGCGACGATCTTCAGCGCCACTGGGTAGCCGATGTCGCGCGCCGCCGCTTGTGCGGCGTCTTCGCTGGGCGCCACGGTGCTGCTTCGCACCGTGGCGATCGAGTAGATCCGCAGCAGCGCTTGCCATTGCGTTTCGGTCAGCCACTGCTGGCCCTGTGCCAGGGCGTCGGCAACGATGGCGCGCGCGCCGGCCACGTCGAACACCTGACGAGCCGACGCAGCCGGCGGCGCTTCAAGCAACTGCTCCTGGTTGCGCCGGTAGGTGACGAGCATCGAGAACGCGCGCACCGCCTCTTCGGGGGTCGCATAGTCGGCGATGCCGGCCTGCTGGAACGTCTGGCGCGCCTGCGCCACCGCTGCGTCGCCGAGCCAGCAGCCCATCACCCTGTCGCGCGCTGGCGCGGCCAGCGGCGCACAGGCCACGGCGATGTCAGCGCTGGCCACAATCGCGGTGGGCGCGTGCATGAACAGCACTGCGCCGGCGCCGCGCTCGGCGAGCAAGACACTCAGGGTTGCGGTGTAGCGCTCCACGGGCGCGTCGCCGATGATGTCGATCGGGTTGCCACGCGACCAGGTCCCGGGCAGCACGGCGTCGAGCTTGCCCAGCGCTTGCGCGTCGGGCTCCCACAGCGTGACGCCCATCTGCGCCGCAGCGTCCGCCGCCATCACGCCGGCACCGCCGCCGTTTGTCATGACCGTCAGCACATCATTGCGGTTACCGCGAAAGCGTGCCAGCGTCTGCGCCGCCAGGAACAGACCTTGCAGGGTGTCCACGCGCAGCATGCCGGCGCGGCGGATGGCGGCGTCGAAGACGATGTCGGAGCCGGTCAAGGCGCCGGTGTGCGACGCCGCCGCCTGCACGCCGTGGCCGGCGCGACCGGCCTTGACGACGATCACCGGCTTGTTGCGCGCCGCCGAGCGCGCCGCCGACATGAATTTGCGCGCTGAATGCTCGTGACCCGCCTCGATCGACTCGATGTAGAGCAATATCGCGCGCGTCGCGGCGTCGGTCGCCAGGTGGTCGAGCAGGTCGCCGAAGTCGACGTCCGCGTGTTCACCGAGCGACACCAGGTGCGAAAAGCCGATCTGGCGCGACTTGGCCCAGTCGAGCATCGCCGTGACGAGCGCGCCCGATTGCGACACGAATGCCAACTCGCCGGGCAGCGCGTCGGTGTGGGAAAAGCTCGCGTTCAGTCCCAGCCGTGGTGTCATCAGGCCCAGGCAATTGGGCCCGAGCAGGCGCAGCACATGCACGCGCGCGGCCTCGAGTGTGGTCTGCCGCTGCTGCGCCGTCAGCCCCGCGGTCATGACGATGGCGGCGCGTGTCCCGGCCGCGCCGAGCTCGGCGATCAACCCCGGCACCGTGGCAGGCGGCGTGCAGATGACGGCCAGGTCAGCCGGTGCCGGCAATGCGCCGACGCTCGAGTACACGCTGACGCCGCCGATCTCACGGTACTTGGGGTTCACTGCGTGAACCTGACCTTTGAAGGTGCCGCCTCCCAGATTGCGCCACACCGTTGCACCGACGCTGCCAAGGCGCGCCGAGGCGCCGACCACGACGATTGAATGTGGGGTGAGAAGTTGCTCGAGGTTGCGGATGCTCATCTCAGTACCGCACGGCCGTTCCGAAGGTACTGAGCGCCCCAAGGGCCACTAAAGTGGCCCCTTTGCGGCCACGGGGGCAGCGAACGAAGTGAGCTTGGGGGTTTCATCCTGGCGTGGTCAGTGCATGACCAACACCGGCATCGTACTGCGCGTCAACACCTGCTGTGTGTGCGAGCCGAACACGAGCCTGCCGACCGTACCGCGGCCGTGGGTGACCATCACGATCATGTCGCACTGGTAGAGCTGCGCTGCCTGGACGATCGCCCCGGCGATGTCCGGCGTGTGCTGCGAGTGGCCCTCGAAGGCGACGCCCGCGCGCTGGGCCTGCTCTTCAAAGCGACGCAACTGGCGCTGCGCCCGTTCCTCGGCGCGCAACTCCTCGACGCTGGCGTTCGTGGTCGTGGGCGTGGGCACCGGCGCCTGCGCAATGAAGCCGGTGATGGCTGCGCCGAGCTGCACGGCCAGGGCCACGCTGGTGTCGATCGCATGCGGCGTGAGCTCGGCACCGTCGATCGGGACAAGCAGGCGTTTGATCATCGGCGCGCCGGTGGACATCGGTTGAGGCTACACCGGCATCGCACGCGGCACCTTGCGCTGGCTCAATTCGCGCCGCGCCGGGGACTCTTGATTTGGCGCAACGCGCACCCACCTTCAACACCTAGAGTGTGTGGTGTCGGCGGTGCCGGCGTTGCATGCAGTTTGTTCCATGTCCTGACAGGAGTTTGCACATGACCAATCTGACCCGTTTCGAACGCGAGTTGTTTCCCGAGTTCTTCCGCCGCATCGTGAATCCCGTGTCGCTGGATGTCGAGACACCCGGCGAGATCCACGTCGATGTGACGGAGGAAGAGAAAGCCTATGTCGTGCGCGCTGAAATCCCCGGCGCGAAGAAAGACGACATCCGGGTCCAGATCGACGCCAATGCGGTGTCGATCCGTGCCGACGTGAAGAAGGAGCAGGAAAGCAAGACCGGCCGCATGCTGCTCAAGGAAATCTATGCCGGCAGCAGCACGCGCGCATTCACGCTTGCCCATGAGATCGACGACAAGGGTGCCGTCGCCAAGCTCGAAGACGGTGTGCTGGTCCTGAACCTGCCCAAGCGCAGCGGCTCGGGCAGCA
>JANNKM010000023.1:0-12754 GCA_031396305.1 Rhizobacter sp. | reverse complement strand
TCGCGATTTCGCCCATCATCGGCGTTGAGCCGAACGAGACGAGCTGATTGATCGCGCCGAAGATGACGGAGCTCGACAGCGTGCCGGCGATCACCGCGGCGCCACCCGTGATCACGGTGATGAACGCCTTCGCGATGTAGGCACCGCCGGATGACGGCAGCAGCCCGGTGAGCGGAGCGAGCACGCCGCCCGCCAGGCCCGACAGCGCAGCGCCGGCGGTGAATGTCCACATGTAGACGCGGCCCGGGTTGTAGCCGAGCGTGGAGGCCACGTCGGCGCTTTGCATCGCGCCGCGCGCGACCAGGCCGACGCGGGTGTAGCGAAACAGCAGCCACATGCCCAGCAGCATCAACACCGCGATGAGAATGATGAACAGGTTGTAGCCGCCCATCTGGTAGTCGCCCAGCGCATACCCCGGGATCGGCGCCGGAACGCTGACGGCGGTATTGCCGAAGATCAGCGTCACCAGGCCGATCATCAACAGCGACAGGCCCCAGGTGGCCAGCATCGTGTCGATCATGCGACCGTACAAGTGGCGCACGACGACGCGTTCCACGATCAGCCCGAACACGCCCACCACGAGCGGGGCCAGCACGATCATCGAGAAGTAGATGTTGATGCCCGCCTTGGCACAGGCAATCGTGGTGTAGCCGCCGATCATCACGAACTCGCCGTGCGCGAGGTTGATGACGCGCGTCATCCCGAACACGACTGCCAGGCCCGCGCTGGTCAGCGCGAGGAAGGCGATCATGTAGAGGATTTCGAGAGCAACGACTGCGGCGTAGTCCATGACTGCCTGGTGCGAAAACTCGCTGCCGAGCCCGGGGCTAGATCTTCACTTCGAACTGCTTGTTCTCGGCCGGGTTCTTCTGCAGATCACAGAACTGCAGCGTGTCCGACGGTGCGCGCGCCTTGAACTCCTGCTTGATCGTCAGCTTCTGGCCCTTCACCTCCATCACCTTGATGTCCAGCGTGGCGTGGTGGGTCTTGGGCTCCAGGGTGATCTTGCCGCCAGGGCCTTGAATGCTGATGCCCGATTCGATCGCGGCGAGCATCTTGTCGCGATCCAGCGAACCGGCCTTCTTCACGCACGCCGCCCAGAGCATGATTCCCTGGTACTGCGACACGGCGATCTCGTGCACGACCTTCGTGTCGCCGAAACGCTTGGCCCACTTGGCGAGGAACTCCTTGTTCGCCGGCTCGGTGGACTCGGGGCTGTAGTTGCCGGCGATCAGGATGCCGTCGCCCTCGGCGGGTGACAGCGCCAGGTGCTCGTTGCCCACGCCGAACGTGGTGGAGCACAGCGGAATCTTCTTGTTCATTCCCGAGGCCGCCCACTGACGGTAGAACGACATGTGGGCGCCGCCCACGAGTGCCGAGACGATGAAGGCCGGCTTTTCCTGCTGGATCTTCGCGATCGTCGAGCCGAAGTCGGCCACGTCGAGCGGGAAGAAGTCGGTCTTCAGGGTCTTGCCACCGCCCTTTTCGATGTAGTGGGCGAGCCACTTCGCCGTGATCTGGCCGTAGTTGTAGTCGGCGGCCAGGATGTAGGCGGTCTTGCCCCATTGATTGAGGGCGATGCCGACGATGGGCTCGACCGCTTGCGCAGGCGTGGTGCCGGTGCACACCACGTTGCGGTCGCACACGCCGCCTTCATACAGCACGTTGTAGAAGTACAGCGTATTCGCGCGCTTGAAGGTCTGGCGTATCGCTTCGCGTGACGCACTCGTGATGCCGCCATGCACCACGTCGACCTTGTCGTCGCGGGAGAGCTGCTGCGCGAACTTGGTGTACAGCGCGATGTCGGACTGGGTGTCGTATTGCTTGACCTCGATCTTGCGGCCCAGCAATCCGCCCGCGGCGTTGATCTCTTCGGCGGCAAGCTGAGTCGCCATCACCATCGGCTTGCCGTAGGCGTCGAGGTTGCCCGAATTGTCGAGAACCGAGCCGAGCTTGATGGGCGCGCCTTGCGCCAGCACGAGTTCGAAGGGAATCGTGGTTCCCAGGACGGTCAGGCCGGCGGCCGAGCCGGTGGAGGCGAGGAAGCGGCGGCGGGAATTGCTCATGCGAATGTCTCCTTCAGTGTGAGGTAATTGAGCGGGTCGAACGAGATGCGAGTGAAAGCCTGTCATCCCGGCGAACGCCGGGATCCATGGCGGCGAACCGCGCGGTGTGCCGACGGTGGATGCCGGCGTGCGCCGGCATGACGAATGTGTTTGCCCGGGCGCGTCATTGGGGCGGCTCAGCGGGCGGTACCTTGCCCGGCGCCACCGTCACCGCGGACGAAAAGTCCACGCCGATCTGCTCGCCGATGCTTTTCAGCGCCGGCAGTTGCAGCGCCATGCCCATGATGCTGTCCATCACTTGGGTGACCGGTGGTTTGTTGCCGCTCGCGTCGCCCGATCCGCCGGATGCGCCGCCGGGCGCGCCGTTGCTGGAGCCGAAACCGCTGACCTGGTGGATGCGGATGCTGTCGATCTTTTCGACCGGCTTCATCATCTGCTGAAGAATGTCGGGAATGCGGTCGAGGCGGTATTTCTCGAGCTTCATGCTCATCAGCGATTCGCTGAGTGAGTTCTCGGAAGCGATGAGGGCGCGCGAACCTTCCGACTCGGCCAGCATGCGCAGGCGCTCCGCGTCGGCCCGGGTGCGCGTGGCTTCGCTTTCGGCGCGTGCCCGGCGCAGCAGCACGTTGGCGTCGGTCGCGGCGTTTGCTTCGGCCACTTCACCGGCTTCGGTGACGCGCTTCACCGCCATTTCGCGCGAGCGGTCCGCGACGGCACGTTCGCGCTCGGTTTGCACCTGTTCCTGCGCGAGAATCACTTCAGTTCGCGCCACCTCGGCTTTCGCCTGAGCGTGTGCCTCTTCAGCGTGTTTGCCGGCGAGCTGGATCGAGCTTTCGACCTTGCGGATTTCGGCAGTGAGCTGGGCCTCGATCTCCAGCTTTCGCAGCTCGCGTGACTTCTGGATTTCGCGCATGCGCGTGGTCTGTTCGCGGTCGATGCGTGCGTCTTCCGAATCAACCATCGCCTGCTCGCGCGCGCGTGCTGTCTCCGCGTCGCTCGCGGCCTTGATCTTTTCGATCTCCATGCGCTGGTTGATCTGCGCCTGTTCTTCCTGCTGGCCGATGACCAGACGCTGCTTGGTCGCATCGAGCTGGGTCTGGCGCACCGAAATGTCGGCGTCGGCCTCGACTTCGGCGCGCTTCTTCTTGTTCACGGCGATGATTTCGGCCAAGCGCCGCATCCCGACCGCATTGAACGCGTTGTTCTCGTCGAGCGATGCGAACGCCGCCTGGTCCAGCCGCGTGAGCGAGACCGAATCGAGCAGGATGCCGTTCTGTGCAAGGTTGTCGCGCAGCAGGCTCGCGACCTTGGCGACGAAATCGGCGCGCTTTTCGTGCAGCGTGTCCATTTTTTCGCTCGCTGCGATGGCCTGCACCGCGTCAATGAAGCGGCCTTCCATCATATTGCGGATGCCCTCGGGCGTGAACGCCTTGGAGCCCAGCGCCTGCGCCGCCGTGGCCACGCCTTCCACGGTGGGCTGGACCCGAACGTAGAACTCCAGTTCGGCGTCCACGCGCATGCGGTCCTCGGTGATCAGTGACTTGTCGCCTGCGCGCTTGACCTCCACGCGGATCGTGCGCATGTTGATCTCGTCGACCTTGTGCAGGAACGGCAGCGCCAGAACGCCGCCCGAGATCACGGTGCGCTGGCCGCCGAAGCCGGTGCGGATGATGGCCACGTCGCGCGTTGACTTGCGGTAGAAGCGGCTCAAGAAGATCACCACCACCGCGATCACGACGATCGTGACGATGATGCCGAACAACCATGCGAGTACGAGCATTGCTATTCCTGTTCAGCCTGAAGCAACTGAAGTTCAAGTGTGGCACCACTGCGCAGCGGCGCGCATCAGGGTTGTGCCCAGTGTGCGGTGCGATGGCTCCATCAAGCGTTGTTCAATTCGGCGGGCCGCCTGAACCGCACCAGAGCACGATCTGTGCCGCCGGATGTACGGGACGATCGATTGCCAGGCCGCGAGGCTCAGGCGCCCACCAGCAGGCCCAGCGCCTCGCGCAACACGCTGCGCACATGCAGCATGCCCTCACCCGAGGGCAGCCAGCGCAGGTGCGGCAAATCGGCGGTGTGCGCCAGCCCCATCGGCGCGGCTTCGACGCTGAAACCTTCCGGCGCGGTGCGCCGAAAGTCGCGCAGCGCACGCGGCATGTGCCAGTCGTGTGTCACGAGTACGACATGTTTGATGCCGTCTCGGCGCAGCAGTGCCACGCTGCGCGTGGCGTTCTCGCGGGTGTCGCGCGATTCGCTTTCCGTCCAGCGCAAGGGCAGGCCGAATTCAGTGCGGGCGATGCGCTCGGCGGTCTGCGCTTCCGTCGCGCTGCCGGACTGGCCCCAGCCGATTCCGCCGCTGAAAGCCACCGGCAAGCCCGTCGCGCGCGCCAGCCACAGCCCATAGCGCAGGCGTTGCGTCGACGCGTACGACAGGTTGCTCGTGCCGTACTCCGGAGCGAGCGGCTCGTTGCCGCCGCCGAGCACGACGATGGCCATCGTCTTGCGAGCGAGCGCGTCGGCGCGAAGGGCTTCGATGCGCTGCGCGTTCAGCGCCGCAGGCGGGTCGAGCAACCAGCGCGACAGCCAATGCCCGCTCACGGCGCAGTGGCTCAGCCATATCAGGGCCACGCCGAACAACAGCGTGATCGAGCCGAGCAGGCGCCGCCGTACCGCCATCCAGGCGCCGAGCAGCACGATGAACAGCAGCGGCACCGGCGGCAGCAGCAGCGCGGTGAGCGCGGGTTTCCAGGACTCGATGCCAAACAGGACGAACAGGCTGTTCAAGTTAGGGGGGCGGTCAGCGTGGATCGCGCGAACGAATACGATCGAGGGAATGCAGCGCGGGCGATTGTGCCCGTGATCCCAGGGAATGCGAACATGGCAACAACTGCCCAGAAACTTCGCCGGCGGTTGATCCGCAACTTCGAGACGATCGAGAGAACGCTCGAGCGCCGTGATCCGCTGTACGAGACGCTGTGCGCGCGGCTCGCCCTGGGCACGGCGGCAACGAAGCTGGGCGTGAGCATCGACATCGTCCCGCCGGGCAAGCGCGCCTGCCCCTATCACTTCCACTACGCGCAGGAAGAAGTATTCATCGTGCTCGAGGGCAAGGCGACGCTGCGCGTGGCCGATGAATTGTTGCCGCTTGCCAGCGGCGACGTCGTCTTCATTCCCGCGGGGCCGGACTATCCACACCAGATCATCAATGACTCGGATGCGCCGCTCAAATACCTGTCGATCAGCACGAAGGAGAGCCCGGAAATCGTGGAGTACCCCGACTCCGGCAAGTACCTGGCGAGCGCGACGCGCGATGGCGACCCCTACGGCTTTGCGCGCATGCACCGCGACACCGATGACCTTGACTATTGGGATGGCGAACCCTGAGCAAGTGTAGGTAGCCGGCTGTTTACTGAGTTGGCGCATGCATGCCACAGTGCGCGTAAATACCTATGAGAAAGTCCCTGCCATTTGCGTACCCTCGATTGGCTCGTGAATGCGCTGTCCCGGTCTCGCCGGGCGGCTGGTGAAGTCGCCAGTGATTGAAGTCCACAAACCCGGAGGAGAGTGATGAAAGTTCAGAAGGTAGTTGCCTCAATTGCCACCGCAGCGCTGCTTGCGTTGTCAGGCGGCATGGCCATGGCGCAAACGAAGATCAAGCTGGAAAAGGTGGTCTCGGCGATCAATACGCCGCTGGCCATGGTGCAGGTGCCGGGCGAAAGCCGCATGCTCATCGTCGAGCAGAACGGTCGCATCCAGGTGATGGAGAACGGCAAGCTCGGCGCCGCGCCCATGCTCGACGTTCGCCACAAGATCCCCAAGCTTCACCATGACTTCGACGAGCGCGGCCTGCTGGGCATCGCGCTGCACCCGAACTTCAAGAGCAACGGCAAGATCTACGTGGCGTTCAGCGCGCACCTCGATTACGGCTCCGACCTCGGGCAAATGCTCTGGTACAGCCACAACAACGTGGTCGAGGAGTACACGATCTCGTCGAAAGACAAGAACGTTCTCGACCCGAGCACCGCGCGGCGCATCCTGTCCACTCCCTGGCCGCAGTTCAACCACAACGGCCACTGGATCGGCTTCGGCCCGGACGGCAAGCTGTACGTGTCACTGGGTGACGGCGGCTACGCCAACGACTGGGGCATCGGCCACAACGTGACGATCGGCAACGGCCAGGACATGACGACGAATCTGGGCAAGATCCTGCGCATCGACGTGGATACACGCACCGACGGCAAGCCCTACGGCATTCCGTCCGACAATCCGTTCGTCGGCCGCCGCGATGCGAACCCCGAAATCTGGGCGCTGGGGCTGCGCAACCCATGGCGCTGCTCGTTCGACACCGGCACCGGCGAACTGTACTGCGGCGACGTGCAGCAAAACAGCTACGAAGCCATCAAGATCGTCGGCAAGGGCCAGAACATGGGCTGGAGGCGTGTCGAGGGCATCATGCGCTGCTTCGACTACCAAAATCCCGACAAGCACCCGGCAACTTGCGACAAGTCGGGCATCACGCCGGCGATCATCGAGTACAACAACTGCACGGCGCAGCCCAACGGCTGCAAGGGCATCTCGATCACCGGCGGCTATGTGTACCGCGGCGCGCACGCAGCCTGGAAGGGCAAGTACATCTTCGGCGACTGGAGCAAATCCTTCGGCGAGATGGACGGCCAGATCTTCTTCGGCACCAAGGGCAGCGACGGCAAGTGGACGATGGACACCGCCGAAGCCACCAACATGTCGGGCAAGAAGCCCTACGTGCTGGCATTCGCTCAAGACAGTGCCGGCGAGGTCTATGTGCTGACCTCGATCACCACCGGCCCAAACGGCTCACTCGACACGATCTACAAGATCGTTCCTTGATTCACTAGCTTGGTAAACTCGCCACCGCGGCGCATTGCGCTTCGGTGGCGGTTTCTTTTCTTCGACGAGAGGTGTGTGGTGACGACGTTTCGCTTTGTCTTGACGGGATTCGCGTTGGCGCTGCTGTGGGCAGCCGGGGCGCACGCGCAAGCTCCTGCGCCTGCCGCCGAGCCGGTGCCAAAGTTCGACGGTACCTACATGGCCAACGCCAGCGCCATCAATGCGGGCAAGGAAGTGTGGGACGCGCAATGCCGGCATTGCCATGGCAATTCGGCCTACCCCGGCAAAGCACCCAAGCTGTCGCCTGGGCGCATGGAACCCGATTTCATTTTTGACCGCGTCACCTACGGTTTCCAGAAAATGCCGCCGTGGAAAGACGTGTTCTCGCTCGAACAGCGCAAGGCCGTCGTGGCCTACATCAAGAGCAGCAGCTTTTCGCCCTGATCGCTGACGCCACGGCAAGCGCCGACCAGGAAACCCCAATGAGCCCCATGCGTGCAGTCAACGTCATCCTTGGATTGCTGATGGTCGCGTTTGCCGCCGTGCAGTACAACGACCCGGACATGCCGCAGTGGGTTCTGCTGTACATCGTTCCCGCGTTGTGGATTTACGCGGTCACGTTCCGCTTGCAGGGCGTGCTGCGCTCGGCCGACCTGATGCGCCTGCTGTGGGCGAGCGTGGCGTTCTACATCGGCACGGTCATTTACTACTGGCCGGCGATGCCCAACTTCTGGCTCAAGGAGGTCTGGATGGTGGAAGAAACCGCGCGCGAGGGCATGGGTCTGATGATTGCGCTCGTCGTCATGCTGATTGCGGCGTTGCACACTCAGCTGCGTGGGTCTGACAGATCCGCTGAGCCGCCCAACAACCGAAACGCGGCCACCGGCCGCTGAAAACCCTTCAACACGAGTTCGGCCACGGGCTCGACGCTGAACGCACCGTCGAGCGCCGCCGTGACGCGCTGTGCCAGCAGCGTCTCGCCGCCCCGCGCCTCGCCGCACAGGCGCGCCGCGAGGTTCGTCACCGTGCCAATGGCTCCGTAGTCGATGCGCCCTTCGAAGCCGATCGAGCCGATCGTCGCGAAGCCCTGCGCAACGCCCACGCCCATCTGCAACTCGTAGCCGCGTTTGCGCCAGCCGGCGCTGAGCCTGGCCACCTCGGCTTGCATTGCCAGCACCATGCGCGCGGCGCGCGCCGCGGCGTCGGGAATGACCACCGGGTCGTTGAAGAACACCATGATGCCGTCGCCGGTGAAGCGCTCCAGCGTGCCCTCGTATTCCAGGATCAGGCGCCCCATCGCGGCGTGGTATTCGCCGAGCACGCCCATCACTTCTTCCGGGTCGGCGGTCTCGGTGAACGCGGTGAAGCCACGCAGGTCGAGAAACACGACGGTGATTTCGCGCCGGTGGCTGCGCAACGGGTCGTCGGTGCCGCCCGCGACGATGGCCTGTGCCAGTTGCGGCGAAAAGAAGCGCTTCAGCCGCCCGACTTTCGCCAGTTGCTCCACGCCATCGGCCACACGCTGCTCGAGCTGCGTGTTCCACGCCGCGAGTTGATCGCGCTGGCGGTTCACTTCGTCGTAAAGCTGTTTGATGCGCAGCAGCGACTTCACGCGCGCCAGCAATTCGGCCTGGTTCACCGGCTTGCTCAGAAAGTCGTCGGCACCGGCTTCCAGCCCCTTGGCGCGCTCTTGCGCAGGGTCGAGCGCAGTGACGAGCACGATCGGCAACATGGCGTGCGCCGGGTTTGCGCGGATCGCCTGGCACACCTCGTAGCCGCTCATGCCTGGCATCATCACGTCGAGCAAGACCAAGTCAGGGGCTTCCGACTCGACCAGCGCCAACGCCTGCGCACCTGATGCTGCGGTGATCGCCGTGTAGCCCTTCACCGACAACAGGTCGGCGAGCAGCTTGACGTTCTTGGCAACGTCGTCGACGACGAGGATCTTCCCGGCCATGCGGTCAGACGCGCCTGCGTCCGTCGGTGAGGAAACGCTGCACCGTCTCGAGAAACGACTTCAAGGCGATCGGCTTGGTGATGTACGCGTCGAACCCCGAGGTCACGATCTTGTGCTGCTCATCGGGCATCACCGAAGCCGACACCGCGAGCACGGGAACGGCGTCGAGCGCGTTGTCTTCGCGAATCCGGCGCAGCGCGGTGATGCCGTCGATGTCGGGAAGCTGAATATCCATCAACACCAGATCGGGCTTCTGCTCGCGCGCCAGGCGCACGCCGTCCAGTCCGTTCACGGCCTCGAGCGTGCGATGGCCATTGTGTTGCAGGATGTCGCGCACGAGCTTCATGTTCTTTTCGTTGTCCTCGACGATCAGGATGGTGCTCATGCTGCGGCCTCCACGGAGTGCCTGGGAAGCATAAACGCAAACGTCGAGCCGCGACCCGGCGCGCTCTCGACTCGTATCGTTCCGCCGTGCAACTCGACGAAGCGCTTCGCCAATGCCAAGCCCAATCCGGTCCCCTCGGATTTGCGCAAGTGGTCGCCCGCCGCCTGGCGGAACTCCTCGAACACGAGGGCCTGCTGGTCGGGCGCGATGCCTACGCCAGTGTCGATCACAGCCACTTCGACGACCGTGTTGCCCTCATTCGTCACGCGCCGCGCACGCACCGTCACACTGCCGCCCGAAGGCGTGAACTTGACGGCGTTGCTCAGCAAGTTGATCACGACCTGCTTGACCTTGCGCTCGTCGGCGACCCAATCGTCCAGACCCTCGGCAACATCGAGTGCGAGCGTCAAGCCGTGCCGCCCGGCGCGCTCGCGCACCAGCATCGCCGCGCCCTCGAGCAACTCGCCGAGGTCGAAGCTTGTGAGTTCCAGCTCCATGCGGCCCGCTTCGATCTTCGACAGGTCCAGGATGTCGTTGATCAACGTCAGCAGATGATGCCCCGACGAATGGATGTCTTTCAGATACTCCAACTGCTTCTCGTTGACCTCGCCGAACATCTTCTCGATCAGCACCTCGGAAAAGCCGATGATCGCGTTCAGCGGCGTGCGCAATTCGTGGCTCATGTTGGCGAGGAACTCCGACTTGTGCCGGTTCGCCGCCTCGATCTGCCGGTACAGGCGCCCGAGTTCGTCGCTCATGCGATTCAGGTTCGCGGCGAGCTCGCCGAGTTCGTCGCGGTTTGGCACGACCACATGGGTCGTGAAGTCGCCCGCGGCGATTCTGTCGAAGCGTTCGCCCATCTTCTGCAGCGGCCCGATCAGCGACCACGAAATCGCATAGCCCAGGCCGAGCGCGAGGACGATGCTGCCCAGCGCAAAGCCGAACAGCCAGCGCAGCGACGCCAGATAACCCGCCTGGCTCTCGTCGATGCGCGCCAGCATGTCGGCCTCGGCCTTGTTGACGAGCTCGTTCGTCAGGCGCTCCAGGCGTTCGGCGAGCGGCCCGGCGCGCTCGACCTGCGCGGCACGCCCCTCGGCGGCCTTGCCGGCACGCACCAGCGCGATCACTTCGCCCACCGCGGCGGTGAACCCCTCGTACTCGGTGCGAACGCGTTGCAGCAGTTCCACTTCATCTTGCGCCACGAATTGCAGCCGGTCCAGGTCGTAGCCGAACTGGTTGAGCTGGCGCAGTGTGGCGTCCAGCGCCGCGGGTTCGGGCGCAAGCATCGCCGTGGCCACGCTGTACAGCTGCGACGTCGTGCTGTGCTGGATCTGCCGGTACGCGGCGATCTTGCGCTGCAGCTTGACGAAGTCTTCGGCACGCTGGTTCAGCCGCCCGAGTTCGGCCAGGCTGAAGGCGCCGATCGCGATCAGCAAGCCGACGATCGCGAGAAAGCCGACGAGCAACTTGGTGTACACGGTGGCCGGCGCGTGCGCCACCGCCAGCGGCAACCAGCGCAGCAGGGGCGTGCCCAGTCGTGCATTGACTGGCGAGTTCACGGGCGCACTCACTCGCGCAGCAAGGCTTGCAAGTCGCGCTGCATTTCGCGTGGATCGAAGCGTGTGCCCAGGTACTGCACGCGCAGTCTGCCGGCGCGGTCGACCAGCGAGGTCAGGAACAGGTGGTCGACGCTGCCGCTTTCGTTCTTCTTCGCGTAGGCGCCGAAGGCGCGCAGAACGGGGTCGATTTCGCCCGGCGCGCCGGTCAGGAAAAACCATCCGGCCGAGTCGGCCCGATGCGCTGCGGCGTAGTCGCGCAGGCGCGCCGGCGTGTCATTCAACGGGTCGACGCTGATCGCGACGAACGCGACGCGCGGGCCGAAGTCGGCTCCGAGCGCGCGTCCGGTCTCGGCGAGCTTTGCCGTGAGGATCGGGCAGCTGTCGGTGCAGGTCGTGAAGATGAACGTGACGGCAAGCACCTTGCCGCGCAGGTCGGCCAGTTTGACGCGTGAGCCATGCGAGGAGTCGAGGGCAAAAGCGGGCGCCGGGCCGATGATGGGCAGGCGAGCGCCAGGGTTGGCTGCGGCGTCATTGGTCAGGGCAAGCGCGAACGCCAAACCCGGAAGGTGCTGGGCCCAGTGGCGTCGCCGCTTGATCATGTGATGACCGCAAGTACTGGTCGAAATGTAGGTCCGCCACCGGGCATTGTCGAGGCCTTCGGAACAGCGGTGCGAGTCCACCGGGGCTTGATGAAGCCACGAGGGTTGCTCCAAGGGGCACCGGAAAAGCCTCGGTGGGCCACCGGTGGGCCACCACGATCAGGTCTTCATCTCCTTCTTGAGCTGCTCGATGAACCGCCAGTTCGTCCCCTGCGCCAACAGCTTTTGCGGGTCCGACTTGATGACCCCCGCTTCGTGCAATCGCAGCGCGTAGAAGCGCAGACTGTCGGCCGAGTCGTATTCTCGCCAGCGCTTGTAGGGAATCTCGCGCAATGCCTGTGCCGCATACGCGTCGCTCTTGAGAAAGCCGCGTTCGACAAGCATGCGCGTCACGCGCTCGGGTTCGGCCGCGCAGATGTCCGTCGCTTTGAGCAACGCACGCAGAGCGCGCCGGGTCGCCACCGGATTGCGGCCGACGAAATCGCGGCTGCTGATTGCCACGCAGCAGAAATACTGCGACCAGGGCCGGTCGGACGCGGTATTGACCACCGACACACCGATGTTGCGCGCCCGCAGTTCCGGCGGCTCGGGCGGGAAGCCCAGAAACGCGTCGACCTTGCCCTGCTCGAGCAGTTGCATGCCTTGGCGGGCGGGAAACTCGAGGAAGGTCACATCCTTGCGAGGATCGAGGCCGACATGCGCAACCATCGCCGATACGAAGCCCTTGCGCCCGGCATTGGCGACCACCACGGTCTTGCCTTTCAAATCGCGCACCGAGCGCACCTGAGGGTTGGCGAACAGCTCGAAGCAGCCGCTGTGGATGCCGCCGAGCACCACCGTGGGCATGCCGGTGTCGAGTGCCGGCAGAACGCTGAAGATATCGGTGATGGCGAAATCCAGCTCGCCGTGGGCAAGACCACGCTGCTGGTCGCCCGCCGGTCGATTCATGTACTCGATCGCTTCGAAGCCTTCGGCGCGCAGCAACTCTTCGGCGATCCACATCGGCGCTACGCAAGTCAGGTCGTACGGAAAGCGCGCGATGCGGATGCGGCGTGTCTCGGGCGGGGGCTCGCCGGCCGCGAACGCTGGCAGGGCGGCGACGGCACCGGCGCCCGCTGCCGCATGCAGGATGTCGCGACGCCTTGGATCTGAGAGGTGTCTCATGCCTTCATCTCCCGCTTGAGCCGCTCGACGAACCGCCAGTCTGTCCCCTGAGCGATCAGTTTCTGCGGCGCGCTCTTCACCATGCCCGCTTCGCGCAGCCGCAGCGCGTAGAAGCGCACCGTCTCTTCCGGGTTGTAGTCGCGCCAATGGCCGTA
>JANNKM010000019.1:0-10358 GCA_031396305.1 Rhizobacter sp. | reverse complement strand
GGGGTTACCCGCAGGGGGCGATTTCTGTGGCGGCGAGGAGCGCAGCCTTGGAGTCGGCGCGAGCAGCGCGCATCCAAAACTGACTTCGCCGCGTCTGATTGAGCGTAGCGAACGAAGTGAGCGCAGCGAGTTTGCGGCGCGACTCCTAGGCGAGCACCGCCGCGGAGTCGGAGCGAAGCGCAGACCGCGACAGCATGAGCCCCCTGCGGGTAGCCCCTGCCGCGCCGGCCGCCGGACACGAGAGCGCTCACACACGATAGGCGTTTGAGGCCCGTACCCGGACTGGGTTTGCCTTGATCGGCGAGCATCGCAGGGAAGCTGTAGCGAAGCGTAGGGCAAGCGTTCGCGCCGACGGACGGGCGCCCTGCGGCGAGTGATGCGCGAGGGATGACGGCGCTTGGTCTCGCAGTGGATCTCGGCTTTCGCGGGGATGACCGCGCAGGCGGACTACGCCACCAGCCGCCCCAACTGCAAATTCAACACCCGGTCGCAGCGCGTCGCCAACGCTGCATCGTGCGTCACCAGCACAAACGCCATGCCCTGGCGGTGAACCAGGTCGAGCAGCAGGGCGAACACCTTGTCGGCGGTTTCGCGGTCCAGGTTGCCGGTGGGCTCGTCGGCGAGAACGCAGTCGGGATTCGCGACCAGCGCGCGCGCGATCGCCACCCGCTGGCGCTCGCCACCTGAGAGTTGCGCCGGCCGGTGCATCACGCGCTCGGCCAACCCCACTTGAGCCAGCACCTCGCTGGCACGCGCGCGTGCTTCAGGCCTGTCTTGGCGCCGGATTCGCAGCGGCATCGCCACATTGTCGAGCGCGCTGAATTCCGGCAGCAGGTGGTGGAACTGGTAAACGAAACCGAGATGGCGGTTTCGCCACACGCCTTGTTCGGCGGCGCTCATGCTCGTGAAGTCGCGCCCCGCCAGTTGCACGCTGCCGACAGTGGGCGCTTCCAGGCCGCCCATCAGGTGCAGCAGCGTGCTCTTTCCCGAGCCCGACGCGCCAACGATAGCCACCGCCTCGCCACGCGCGACAACCAGATCGACGCCTTGCAGCACATGCACGTCCAGCGGGGTGTCGCCGCTGCGTTCGATGAATCGCTTGTGCAGGCCTTGTGCCTGGATGACGAGTTCACTCATGGCGCAGAGCGTCCGCGGGTTGCACGCGGCTGGCGCGCCAGCTCGGATACAGCGTCGCGATGAATGACAGCATCAAGGAAATCACGACGATCGGCACGATGTCGTCCAGGCGCGGCTCGCTGGGCATGCGATTGATGAGGTAGATGTTGCTCGGCAGGAACGCCACGCTCAACACTCGCTCGATCGCCGGAACGATGGTGCCGACGTTGAACGCGATCAGCAGCCCCAGGGCCACGCCCGACAGCGTGCCGATCACACCCGCCAAGGCGCCCTGCACCATGAAGATGCCCATCACGGAGCGCGGGCTCGCGCCGAGCGTGCGTAGGATCGCGATATCGGCATTCTTGTCGGTGACCGTCATCACGAGTGTGGAGACGAGGTTGAACGCAGCCACCGCGACGATCAGCGTGAGAATGATGAACATCAGGCGCTTTTCAAGCTGCACGGCGCTGAACCAGTTGCGGTTCGTGCGTGTCCAGTCGCGCACGCTGACGCCCGGGCCCATCTGCACGGCGAGTTGCGCCGCGACGCCGCGTGCCTGGTGCAGGTCTTTCAGGCGCAGCTGCACGCCGCTCGCGCCTTCCAGGCGAAACAGCCTGGCCGCATCGTCCAGGTGAATCAGCGCCAGGCCACTGTCGTATTCATAGTGGCCGGCGTCGAAGGTGCCCACCACTTCGAACTGCTTGAAGCGCGGAATCAAACCGGCCGGTGTGAACTGCCCGCCAGGTGCGGCGATCGTGACCTTGTCGCCGACGCGCACACCCAGGTTGCGCGCGAGCTCCACGCCGAGCACGATGCCCCAGCCACCGGGAACGAGGCGCGCAAGAGTCGTGTCCTTCAGTTGCGCCGCGATCTGCGTCACCGTCGCTTCGTCGCTCGGCGAAATACCGCGCACGATGGCGCCGCGCATCTCGTCGCCGCGGGCAATCAAGGCCTGTGTGGCGATGAACGGTGCAGCGCCGATCACTTGCGGCGAGCGCCGGGCTTTGTCCGCCGTGGCGCGCCAGTCCTCGAACGCCTGGCCCTGCGATTCGTAGATCTCGATGTGCGCGATGACAGACAGCATGCGGTCCGTCACTTCCTTCTGAAAGCCGTTCATCACCGACAGCACGATGATGAGCGCCGCCACGCCGAGCGAGATGCCGAGCATCGAGATCGCGGAAATGAAGGAGATGAAACCATTGCGCCGCCCGGCGCGGCCAGCGCGCGTGTAGCGCCAGCCCACTTGAAGTTCGAACGGCAGGTTCATGGGTGCAGGACTCTACAGGAGCTTGCGCGCGCACCCGTTCGATGGCGCATTCGATAATCCGCCGCATGCACGTTCTGATCCCGTTTGCGTCGGCCCACGACGAAGTGGCTGCGCAAGTGCTCCACGACCTGACCCTGCCATCGCTGACTCAGTTGCTGCAACGCCTGACAGCGACACGCCGCGACGAAGGCGTCGAAGCATCACTGTCGCCGCCGCACGAACGTGCCCTCGCCGCCTTCCGGGCCTGGCCGATGCGCGACGGCGCCCTGCCCTTTGCGGCGTTCGAGGCGGCTGCCGATGGCGTGGATGTCGGTGCGCTGGCATGGGACCTGCTCACGCCAGCGCACTGGAGCGCGGGTCGCGACCGCGTCACGCTGCTCGACCCGGCCACGCTCGTGCTCACCCAGGCTGAATCGCGCGCGCTGTTCGACGCGGTGCGCCATTTGTTTGAGAGCGAGGGCTTCACGCTCGCCTGGGGCTCGCCATTGCGCTGGTACGCGGCGCACCCGTCGTTGGCCGACATGCCTTGCGCGTCTCTGGACCGGGTGATCGGCCGCGGCATCGAGACCTGGCTGCCGCAGACCGGGCAAAGCAAGCTGCTGCGCCGGCTGCAAAGCGAAGTGCAACTCCTGCTGTACACGCATCCCATCAACCAGGCGCGCGAAGACCGCGGCGCGCTCGCGGTGAACTCGTTCTGGATCAGCGGCTGCGGAGTTCACGTGGCACCCACCGGGCCGAGCTTGAACGTGCTCGATGAACTGCGCACACCGCTGCTGGCCAGCGACTGGGCAGCATGGGCCGAGGCGTGGCGAGCGCTCGATGCCGGGCCGCTTGCCGATCTGCGCCGGCGCAGCGCTGCCGGGGAAGACGTGACGCTGACGCTGTGCGGCCAGCGCCACGCGCAGACGTTCGAATCCCGGTCAACCTCGGTATGGAGCCGCGTCACGAGCCGGTGGCGCAGCCCGTCGTTGGCGTCGCTGCTGGAGGCACTGTGAGCACCTTGCGGGAACCGCGCCCGAGCGCCGACGAACCCCGGCTCGCGCTTCGCGACGTGCCGCCGCGCGCCGTGTGGGCGCTCGAACGAGCGGGAGTGCACCCGCTGCTGGCCAGATTGTTCGCGGCGCGCGGCCTGCGCAGCCACGACGAACTCGACGACGCCCTGTCGCGCCTGCTCCCACCGACCGAGCTGTTGGGTGCGCAAGCCGCCGGAGTCTATCTTGCCGATTCGATTGCGGCGCACAAGGTTCTCTGTGTCGTCGCCGATTACGACTGCGACGGCGCCACCGCCTGCGCCGTCGCGCTGCGCGGTCTGGCCTTGCTGGGCGCGCCACGCGAGTCCTTGCGCTATGTGGTGCCGGATCGCGCCGTGCACGGCTACGGCCTCACGCCAGCGATCGTCGACCTGGCGATTGCCAAGGGTGCCGAGGTGCTGGTCACCGTGGACAACGGCATCGCCAGTCTCGAGGGCGTGGCGCACGCGAAGCACCACGGCCTGGGTGTGCTGATCACCGACCATCACCTGCCGGCATTGCGGGGTGACGAGATCATGCTGCCCTCGGCCGACGTCATCGTCAACCCGAACCAGCCGGGCTGCACCTTCGCCAGCAAGAACCTCGCCGGCGTGGGCGTGATGTTCTACGTGCTGCTCGTGTTGCGCAGCGTATTGCGCGAGCGCGGCGCGTTCGCGGTCGCGAATCAGCCGCGCCTGGACAGCCTGCTCGATCTCGTCGCGCTGGGCACCGTCGCTGACGTCGTCAAGCTCGATGCGAACAATCGGCGCCTCGTTGCGCAGGGCTTGAGGCGGATTCGTGCCGGTCAGATGCAGCCCGGCGTGGCCGCACTCTTCGCCGCCGCCGGGCGCGACCCGCGCCGCGCAAGTGCCGGCGATTTTGGCTTTGCGCTGGGCCCGCGCATCAACGCGGCGGGGCGCCTGTCGGACATGACGCTCGGCATCGAATGCCTCACCACCGACGACGCTGGCCGCGCCGCGGAACTCGCGGGACTTCTCGACGGCATCAACCGCGAGCGGCGCGAGCTGGAAACAGGAATGCGCGAATCGGCGCAGGCCGCGCTCGACGGCCTGATGCCACGCGGCGAGCCGCCGAGTGCGCTGGCGCTGTTCGACGCCACGTTTCACGAGGGCGTGGTCGGCATCGTCGCGTCGCGCCTGAAAGACCGCGTGCACCGCCCGACCTTCATCTTCGCTCGCGGCCAGGATGGCCTGCTCAAGGGTTCCGGGCGCTCGATCCCGGGCTTTCACCTGCGCGACGCGCTCGACCTCGTCGCGAAGCGCCACCCCGATGTACTGAAGCGTTTTGGTGGGCACGCGATGGCAGCAGGCTGCACGATCGAGGAGTCTCAGCTCGCAACCTTCGACGCGGCCTTGCGACAAGTCGCCAGCGAGTGGCTCGACGCGGCCACCTTGTCCCGCACCTTGTTGACCGACGGCCCGCTGCCCGGCGAGTACTTCAACGCGCAGACCGTGCACGCACTCGACGCCCAGGTCTGGGGCCAGGCGTTCGAGCCGCCGCTGTTCTGCGACGAGGTCGAAGTGCTGTCGCAGCGCATCGTCGGCGAACGCCACTTGAAGCTCAACGTGCGCCTGGCCGGAAGCACGCGCGACGCCATCTGGTTCGGACGCACCGAGCCGCTTGCAGCGCGAGTGCGCCTGGCCTACCGGCTCAGCGTGGACGAATACAACGGTCGCGAACGCGTGCAGATGCTGGTGCAGGGCAGCGGCTGAAGCGCCGCTGTCTTGAGTAGATCCGGCTTTGCGAGCTACTCAAACCCCCGCGGGGGCGGGCCGGGCGCAGCCCGGCCTAATGCACCGTGATCGGCGACAACGCCGAGGACACATTCGGCCAATGGTTCATTTCAACCTCTTCGGCCTCGGCCAGGCGCTGCGCAAGGAAGCGTGTCATGCGGTCCGCCGTGACGGGCCGGCTGTAGAGATAGCCCTGCGCAAAATGGCAGCCGAGGTGGCGCAGGAATTCGTGCTGCGACTGGGTCTGCACGCCTTCGCCCACGACCTTCATGTTCAGGCCCTGCGCCAGCGAGACGATCGTCGTCGCGATCGCGGCGTCGTTCACACTGTTGGGCAGGTCTTTCACGAACGTCATGTCGATCTTGAGCTTGTCGATCGGCAGTCGCTTCACGTAGTTCAACGAGGTGAAGCCGGTGCCAAAGTCGTCGATCGCCAGCTTCACGCCACGCTCCTTCAGCAGATTCAACTGGGCAATGCCGGCTTCGATGTTGTCCACCAGCGAGCGCTCGGTGATCTCCAGTTCAATGCAGCTGGGGTCCAGGCCCGAGACGGCCAGGGCGGCGTCGAGCTGGCGCACCAGGCCACGCTTGAGCTGACGATCGGAGACGTTGATCGCGACGTACAGTCCCACATGGCCTTTCATATGCCACTGCTGCATCTGGGCGCAGGCAGCGTTCAGCACCCACTGGCCGATGTCGGCGATCAGGCCGCTGTCCTCGGCCACCGGGATGAATTCCGCCGGCGCGATCATTCCCAGGTCCGGGTGATTCCAGCGCACCAGCGCTTCCACGCCGACCATGCGGCCGCTGATCAAATCGACGATGGGCTGGTACTGCAGATGCAACTCGTCGCGCGCCACGGCGCGGCGCAGTTCACCGTCGATTCGCACGCGGCGCTTGGCGGTGTGGTCCATATCGGGTTCGAACACCGCACTCGTGTTCTTGCCCAGACTCTTGGCGCGGTACATCGCCGTGTCCGCGGCGCGCACCAGGCCCGACGCGTCCGCCGCGTCGCGCGGAAACTGCGCCACGCCGACGCAGCCGCGCACCTGAAGTTCATGCGGGCCCACCGTGAGCGGCATGTCCAGCGTCAGCAAAGCGAACTGGCCGATCAGGCGCAGATGTTCGGGCGCGCGATAACCCTCCGAAAGGATGAGAAATTCGTCGCCCCCGTAGCGAAACACCCTGTCGCCGCGCGGCAGTTGTTCGGTCAGGCGCTCCGCCAGCGACTTCAGCAGATCGTCGCCCGTGGGGTGGCCGAGCGTGTCGTTGACGATCTTGAAGTTGTCCAGGTCGAGCAGCATCAACGCAAAGCCTTCGCTGCCCTTGCCCACGCGGGCAATCATGCGTTGAATTTCCGCGTTCGCCGCGTGGCGGTTCGGCAGCCGGGTCACCGGGTCAACGTAGGCCAACTGGTCGAGCTGGCTTTCCGAGTCGTCCATCTCGCGGCGAATTCGCGCCACCAGAACAAAAGCCAGGCACATCGCCGCGAGCACGACGATCACGCTGACGCCGACGAAAGCCGCCATACGCTCGTAGAGCCCCTTCAGGCTGGCCGCGACAACGATCTGCCCGAGCTCTCTACCTTGATGTGCGATGGGTTGTGACACGCGAACCTGAGACCCCTGGAATTCAACCGCCCCGAATGGCAGGTACGCCAAATCCGCGGGCTGCTTCGGATCGACACGCTCCTGCGGCACGTGGCTCGCGAACAACCGGCCCGACGCGTCATAAAGTGCCGCGCCGAGAAGAATTGGCGACGCCTGTACGCAACTCAACTCTTGCGCCGCCTCCAGCGGGTCGCCGCGAACCATCGCCGCTGCAGCGTGATCCGCAGTCAGCAGCGCTTGTGCCTTCAGATTTTCAACCAACGCAGTGCGCAGCGTGAAATAGGCGAAGCCGTTCAATGCAACCGCCGCCACCAGCAAGGCGGCCCCGGAGGCGATCAGCGCCGCCTGCACCAGGCGCGAGCCCAGGCGAGGCTGGCCACCTGCGGAGTAAGGGATCGACTTCAAGGCGCTGCGGGCGTGGCCCGTACCAGATTGTTGAACAGACTCGGGGATTGCGAATTCATGTCCGGAAGCTTGCCTGAACTTGCCGTACAGCGGCCCGTGGGGCCCCGGGAAAGCCCCAGAATTCGAGGACTATTCACCCCACCGATCCAGGAGGCCAACGGGGCCGAAAATCGGCGTACTCAACCGTTTCAGTGCGGGAGGAATGCATGAATAACACGCGCACATCCACCACGCGCAATATCACGCCCGACACACGGCGCCGTGCCGTACTGCGCAGTCTGGCGGGCTTGGCAGCGTGGATTGCCGCTGGTCCGACAACCCTGAGTACACGCCGCGCATACGCCGCCGCCACGCCGCAAGCCCAAACATTCGCACAGGGCCTGCAACAACCCTGGGGTCTGGCCTTCTTGCCCGACCGGCGGCTCTTGATCACGCAAAAAGGCGGTGCGCTGGTCATCGTGTCCGCCGACGGGCGGCAGGTCAGCGCGCCGCTGGACGGCGTGCCCGCCGTCGTGGCCAGTGGCCAAGGAGGCTTGCTCGACGTCTGTCTGGACCCTGACTTCGAGCTCGAACCCTGGATCTATCTGAGCTACGCCGAGCCGGGCAGCGGGGCCGACGCGGGCAAGGCCGGCACGGCTGTCGCGCGCGGCCGGCTGCGGGGCAATCGTTTGCACGACGTCGAGGTGATCTTCCGCCAGTGGCCCAAGGTCGGCGGCAGCGGCCACTTCGGCTGCCGGCTCGTGTTTCAGCGCGACAAGACCTTGTTCGTTGCGCTCGGCGAGCGCCAGCTGAAAACACCCGCGCAAGACTTGACTACTCACCTGGGCAAGGTGGTCCGAATCCAGCGCGACGGCCAGGCCGCGCGCGACAACCCGCCGCTTCGCACCAGCGGCCAACCGCTCAAGCCGGAGATATGGAGCTACGGCCACCGCAATCCGCAGGGTGCCGCGCTGCACCCGCGCAGCGGCGAGTTGTGGCTCACGGAACATGGGCCGCAAGGCGGTGACGAAGTGAACATTGCGCGCGCTGCGCAGAACTTCGGCTGGCCAGAGCGCAGCTACGGTTGCGACTACGGTTCCTTCTTGAGTGGCTGCGAAATCGGTAAAGGCCGTCACGCGCCCGATTTTGTGGAGCCGCTGACGACCTGGGTGCCGCGGTCGATCGGCCCGAGCGGCCTGTGCTTTTACGACGCGGCGCTGATTCCGCAATGGCGCGGCAACCTGTTCCTCGGCGCGCTTGCAGGCCGGGCGCTGTGGCGCTTGACGCTCGCCGGCGACAAGGTGGTCGAACGCGAACCGCTGTTCCAATCGTTGCAGGAACGGATTCGCGACGTGCGCCAGGGACCCGACGGGGCGCTGTACCTGCTCACCGACAACTCATCAGGGCGCGTGCTGCGCATCTCGCCCTGACGTGAATTGGTCACGATCGCGCGCCTGCAAAACGCTCGCCGAAGGGTCACCCGGATCGAGGGAGGGCTTGGCGCGGGTCGAACCCTAAAATGCGCGTTGACCCATCGAATCGAACTTGATGAACGCTGACCTGCATTGTCACTCCGACGTCTCCGACGGCACGCTGCGCCCTGAAGCCTTGGCGGCGCGCGCCAAAGCCAATGGCGTCGAGCTGTGGGCGCTGACCGACCATGACGAAGTGGGAGGCCAGCACCGCGCGCGTCAGGCGGCGTTCGATATCGGCCTGCCCTACCTCGCCGGTACCGAAATCTCGGTCACGTTCGCCGATACCACGGTGCACATCGTCGGCCTGGGGATCGACCCCAATGACCCGGCATTGCAGGCCGGCCTGACCGCCACGCGCGACGGCAGAAAGCTCCGTGCGATGGAGATGTCTGACGCCCTGGCGAAGGTGGGCATCCCCGGCGCATTCGAAGGCGCGCTCGGTTTCGTTGGCAACCCGGACCTGATGTCGCGCACCCACTTCGCGCGTTTTCTCGTCGCCACCGGCGTGTGTCACGACACCCATGAAGTGTTTCGCAAGTACCTGGTCAAGGGCAAGCCGGGCTACGTGCCGCACCGCTGGGCCACGTTGCGCGAGGCAGTGTTATGGATCAACGGCGCGGGCGGCCTGGCGGTGATCGCGCACCCGGCGCGCTACAAGTTCAGCGCCAATGAAGAATACGCGTTGTTCACGGAATTCATCGCCCACGGCGGGCGCGGCGTCGAAGTCGTGACCGGCAGCCACAGCGCCGCCGACGCCACGCGCTACACCGAGACGGCCATCGAGTTCAAACTGCTCGCCTCACGCGGCAGTGACTTTCACAGCCCTGAAGAGAGCCACATGGACCTGGGCGGTCTGCCGGCCCTGCCGGCGAAGTTGACGCCGATTTGGGAAGCGCTCGAACACCGCGTGCAGCACCCCGCCTGAGCAGCCCGGCGCTGCGTCCGGCGTTCGGGGCCTGAGCAAATGTGGCTTTGCCACTTTGCTCATTCCCCCGCGGGGGGCGGCCGGCTCGGCCGGCCTGGGGGCGCTCTCAGGCAAAGCGAAACGCAATCGCGCCGAATCGCCCGTAGTCGACATGAAACGTGTCACCGCGCAGCGCCGTCGTCGGCCGCGTGAACGACCCGGCGAGCACCACGTCACCGGCGTTCAGCGCTTCGCCGTACTGCGCGATGCGATTCGCGAGCCATGCGACGCCTGTCGCGGGGTGATTCAGCACCCCCGCGGCCAGGCCGGTTTCCTCGATCACGCCGTTCTTGTAGAGCAGCGCGCCCACCCAGCGCAGGTCCACGTCGTTCGGTCGCATCGGCCGGCCGCCGAGCACGATGCCGGCGTTCGCGGCGAAGTCTGAAATCGTGTCGAACACCTTGCGTGGTGCGCGCGTCTCACGGTCGAACTGCTCGATTCGCGCGTCGATGATCTCCAGCGCCGGGCTGACATATTGCGTGGCCGCGAGCACGTCGAACAGCGTCACGCCGGGGCCGGCGAGCGGCCGGTTCAGAATGAACGCAAGCTCCACTTCGACACGCGGCGCGATGAAGCGGTCAAAGGGAATGTCGCCTCCCCCTTCAAAAAACATGTCGTCCATCAGCGGCCCGAAATCGGGCTCGGTGATCTGCGACGCCTGCTGCATCGCGCGCGACGTGAGGCCGATCTTGCGACCCTTGATGACGCGCCCGTCGGCGAGCTCCAGCTTCACCCACTCGCGCTGGATCGCGTAGCCGTCGTCCACCGTCATCGCG
>JANNKM010000511.1:0-3161 GCA_031396305.1 Rhizobacter sp. | reverse complement strand
GTGTTGCCGCGGTACCGCTCGATCGAACTGGGCGTCTATGCGGTCTATCCGACGCGCAAGCACGTGACGCCGAAAGTGCGCGTGCTGATCGACTTCCTCGTCGATGCGTTCCGGATGCGCGCTTGGCCGACGTGACAGATCGACGCGGTTGACGGTCGCGCCACGCAGCCGCGTCAGCCGTGCGGCGAACTTCCACGCGGCCACCTGGGCAGTGTGAACCCTGTCGCCAGTGCCAGTGCGCGCAGGCCGGTGGCCACGATTGCGGCGCCCAGCAATCCGATCCACGCCGGCGCCTGAAACGCCTGTGCGCCCACCACAACCCAGCCCCCTGCGAAGGAACAAATGGCGTAGGGACGGTGATCGCGGAAGGCGCTCGGGATCTGGTTGCAGACGATGTCTCGCAGGACGCCGCCGAACACCGCAGTGATCAAGCCCATCAGCACTGCGACGATGGCCGGCATGCCCTGCGCCAGCGCCATCTGCGTGCCCCCGGCGGTGAACAGGCCCAGCCCGGCGGCATCCGGCCATTGCATCGCGCGTTCCGTCGGCGCGAAATGTCGGGCTCGCATGAAAAACATGGCGACGATGCCGAGCAGCAGCAGCGCCCACAGCCAGCCGGCGTGCTCGACCCAGAAGAACGGGCGGCGGTCGAGCAGAATGTCTCGCAGCGTACCGCCGCCGAAGGCCGCGAGTCCCGCGACCATGCAAACGCCCACGGCATCGAGCCCCTTGCGCGCAGCTTCCAACAGGCCCGACATCGCAAATGCAAGGATGGCCAGGGCTTCGACGACAACGAGAATATCAGCGACGGAGATCGAATAATCTTCCAACATGGCAAGCATCGACCGCATTCACCCGTTGGTTGCCGCGCTCAGGAAGTCGCGCCGCTCCAACAACGCGGAGACCGCGAACCCGGCCAGCAGTCCCCAGAACGCTGCGCCGATGTTCCACAGGCCGAGGTCGGCGACCGTCACGAGGAATGCGACCAGAGCGCCCAGCGTGAAGCGGTCCTTGAAGGACGCCACGAATGCGGCCTGCAGCACGCGCAACATCGCCAGGCCGGCCAGGGCCATGATGAAGGCCTGTGGCGCGGCCAGCATCAGACGCGTGAACGCCGGCGACAGCAGCCCGAAGACGACGCCGAGCAGACCAAACATGATGCCGGCGGTGTATTGGCGCGCCCGATCGCCCGAGGATGTGAGGATGGCGTTGGTCGGGCCGGTCAGGCAGGTACTGACGCTTCCGACCACCGCACTCGCCAGCGCGCCCACGCCGCAGGCCACCGTGATGGCATCGATGGGTGGGTTGTGGTGGGCCGCCTTCAAGACGGCGAAGCCTTGGCCGTTTTGCACCACCAGCACGGTGATCGCCAGCGGCAGCACCAGTTCGATCATCGCCGCCATCGACCACGCCGGCGCCTGCACGACCGGCCGTACGAGCTCGATCGCCCCCAGCCCCGATCCGTCGAAGCGCCCGAGCAGCGCAGTGGCCAGGGCGCCGACCAGCAGCGCGCCGATCAGCGGTGGCATTCGCCGGCCGAGGCCCGGCAACGCCGTCAGCAGCAGCCAGGCTGCCACCATCGGCGCCGCAATCACGACATCGCTGTGCAGGGCCCGCACGAGATCGAGGCCGAAACGCAGGAACACGCCGGCGACCATGCCCATGACGATGGGCATCGGCAGCGCCTGCATCGCGCGCCGGACCCAGCCCGTCGCGCCGAGCACCAGCATCAACGCAGCGGTCACGTAGTACGCGCCGAGCACCTCGGCAAAGTGCAAGTGGGTCAGTGCCGGCCCCACCAGCACGGTGCCGGGAATGGTCCAGCCGAAAGCCAGGGGCTGGCGATACAGCCAACTGAACAGGATGCTGATCAGCCCGTTGATGAAGAACACGCCGAAGATCCACGACGCCAGTTCCGCCTCGCTCAATCCGCCTCGTGTGCCGACTGACAGGATGATGGCCACAGGCGCCGTGGCGGCAAAGACCCAGCCGATGAAACCGTTGGCGGCATAACGCGGGCCGATGTCGGCCAGCACCTCGCGCCAGCCCGGGATCGGCCCGGACGGCCGCTCGAGGTGGGAGAACATCAGCCTGCTCTGTTTGCGCGGCCCGCCCACCGACCTTACTCGCCATGATGCAGGATGCCTCGGCTCTTCAGCCGGTACACCATCTGCGGGCGAGTGATGCCAAGCAGGCGCGCTGCCGCTGCGACATTGCCGTGCGCACGAGTCACTGCCTGCCTGAGCAGCAAGGTCTCGATGTCATCGAGCGATACCTTGGAGTCGTCCTCGATGCCGTTCAGCAGATTGTTGACGTGCTTCGACACGCGGTCGAACTCGGGGTCGGTCGATTGAACCTCGAGCAACCGGGTCGGGTCGGTGTGGATCAGCGCCCCGTCCCGGCCGACCGCGAATTGTTTGCGGTTGAATTGCTCACCGCTGGTAAACAACTGCGGAGCGTCGATCACCGTGTTCTCGGCCGCCAGGATGACGCCGCGTTCGATGACGTTTTCGAGTTCGCGGATATTGCCCGGCCAGTCGTAGGACATCACGGCATCGACGGCACGCTGGGTGAAACCGGTCAGGCGCCGCCCATGCAGCCGATTGAACTTGCCCAGGAAGTGCGTCATCAACAGCGGAATGTCCTCGCGCCGCTCGCGCACGGGCGTCACGCGGATCGGAAACACATTGAGGCGGAAGAACAGATCCTCGCGGAAGCGCCCGGCCGCAGCTTCCTCGCGAAGGTCGACGTTCGTCGCCGCGATGACGCGCACATCCACGCGCCGGGTGTGGGTATCGCCCAGCCGCTCGATCTCACCTTCCTGGAGCACGCGCAGGAGGTTGCCCTGGGCGCCCGCGGACAGCGTGCCGATCTCGTCGAGGAACAGGGTGCCGCCGTCCGCGCGTTCGAAGCGCCCCGCCCGACTGTGCGTGGCACCGGTGAAGGCGCCGCGTTCGGCACCAAACAACTCCGACTCGATCAGAGATTCAGGAATGGCCGCGCAGTTCACCGCGACGAAAGGCTTGTGGCTGCGCGAACTTAAGCGATGCAGCATGCGCGCAAAAACCTCCTTGCCGACGCCACTCTCACCGAGAAACAGCACCGTGGCATTGGTTGTGCACAAGGACATCGCCTACGCCATGGCATCGCCCGACGTGCGC
>JANNKM010000490.1:0-5212 GCA_031396305.1 Rhizobacter sp. | reverse complement strand
GAAGAGCCTCGTGGCGCGGATCGGTGTCTGCTAAGCCCCCGCTTTGCCTTTCGCCCACTGCAGCAACGGCGAGATGATGTCCAGCGGCAGCGGGAACACGATCGTCGAGTTCTTGTCGGCAGCGATCACCGTCAGGGTTTCCAGGTAGCGCAATTGAATCGCCTGTGGCTGGCGGCCGAGGATCTCCGCCGCTTCGGCGAGCTTCACCGACGCCTGCAGCTCGCCTTCGGCATGGATCACCTTGGCGCGCCGTTCGCGTTCGGCCTCGGCTTGGCGCGCGATCGCGCGCACCATGCTGTCGTTCAGGTCGACGTGCTTGATCTCGACGATCGTCACCTTGATGCCCCACGCGTCGGTCTGCGCGGCAAGCGTTTTCTGGATGTCGAGGTTGAGACGTTCGCGCTCGGCGAGCAGGTCGTCGAGTTCGTGTTTGCCGAGCACCGCGCGCAACGTCGTCTGTGCGAGCTGGCTCGTCGCGGCGAGATAGTTCTCGACCTGGATCACTGCTTTCTCGGCGTCGACAACGCGAAAGTACAGCACCGCGTTCACCTTCACCGACACGTTGTCGCGCGTGATCACGTCCTGGCTCGGGATGTCGAGCACGACGACGCGCAGCCCCACCTTCACCATCTGCTGGACCCCCGGGATCAGGATCACGAGGCCCGGGCCCTTGACCTTCCAGAAGCGACCCAGCTGGAACACGACGCCGCGCTCGTATTCGCGCAGGATGCGCAGAGACGACGCCGCGACGATCAGCAGCAGCGTGAAGAAGGTGGCGATACCGATGAAGTTCATGTTGTTGCTCCGGTCCTGGTCTGCGCAAGGTCGGCGCCGAGTGCAGCGACGTCGAGCATGACGCCCTGCGCACCGGTGACGCGCACTTGCTGGCCGGCGCGCAAGTTGTCTGCGCCGCGAACTTTCCAGTGCTCGCCGCCGATCAGCGCCCATCCTTCGCCGCCCGCGAACTCGACCAGTTCGCCGCTTGCGCCGAGCAGCGCGCGCCCGCCCGCGACCATGTTGACGACGGGGCGCCTGCGCGCCTTGGCCGCCATCGCGGCGACCATGAGGATGAACACGCCCGAGGTGGCGGTCAGCGCGGCAATCAGCGGCAGCGGAATGCCGAAGCCGGGAACGTCGCTGTCGATCAGCAGCACCGCGCCGATCGCGAACGCGACGATTCCGCCCAGGCCGAGCGCGCCGTAGCTCGGTACGAATGCCTCGGCGATAAGAAACGCCACACCGAGCAGGATCAGCCCCAGTCCGGCGTAGTTCACCGGCAGCAACTGGAACGCGAACAACGCCATCAGCAGGCAGATGCCGCCGACGACGCCGGGAACGACGAAGCCCGGGTTCGAGAACTCGAACAGCAAGCCGTAAATGCCCACCATCATCAGGATCAGCGCCAGGCTCGGATCGGTGAGCACCGAGAGCACCTTGTTGCGCCAATCGGCCTCGAATTCGACGACAGGTGCGTCGCGCGTGGCCAGTCGCACGTTGGCGTTGCTGGGGCCGGTTGCGCCGGCCAGGCGGAGCTCGCGCCCGTCGATCTGTTGCAGCAGATCGGTCAAATCGTCGGCGATCAGGTCGACGACCTTGATTCTCAGCGCATCCTGCGAAGACAGGCTCACCGCTTCGCGCACCGCCCTGTCGGCCCACTCGGCGTTGCGCCCGCGCAGTTGCGCGAGGCTGCGGATGTAGGCGGCGGCGTCGCCGATGCGCTTGGCCGCCATCGCGTCGATCATGCGTTCCGGCGGCGCTTCGCCGCGCGCCCCGCCGCTCGCGGTGCGGCCCGGCGTGGCGGGGCTGCCGCGTTCGGCGTCCGACGCCTTCCTGGGTGGCAGAGGGTTCTCGGGCGAGGGGCCGGCTCCCGGCAGGCCGATCGCCACGGGGGTGGCCGCGCCGAGATTGGACGCCGGCGCCATCGCCGCGATGTGGCTCGCATAGAGGATGTAGGTGCCGGCACTCGCCGCGCGTGCGCCGTTCGGCGCGACCCAGGTAGCGACCGGAACTTTCGAGGCGAGGATGTCCTTGATGATGTCGCGCATCGACGCGTCCAGGCCGCCGGGCGTGTCGAGCTGCAACACCGCGAGTTGCGCCTGCTGCTTCGCCGCGAATTCGAGCGCGCGGTGGATGTAGTCGGCAGTCGCCGGGCCGATCGCGCCGTTCACCTCCATCAGGACCACCGGCGCGGGGTTCGAGGTCGCTGCTGCGCCGGTCACAGCTTCAGCGCTGGCCGCCCCGAGTGCATCGGCCAGAAGGGACAGTCCGAGCAGCCAGGTTGCAGCGCGCCCCATTGCGTGATTCTAGGAGCCTGTCGGAAGCGCCGCCACTACACTGGCGCATGCCCGAGCTCAGCCGCTTCCTTGGGATCGTGATTGCCATGTACTACCGCGATCACGCTCCCCCGCACTTCACGCGATCTACGGTGATGTCGAGGTCACGGTCGAGATTGCATCCGCGCAGGTGAACGGAGAGTTTCCCAAGCGCGCCTTGGCGCATGACCTGGAATGGAGTACTCCGCACCGTCAAGAACTGCTCGATGCATGGACGCTTGCTCGCGCCAGCCGTCCGCTCCCACGCATCGAGCCCCTGGAGTAGACGCATGCTTCCACACGTCATCAAGGCGAGGTCCGCCGCAGGCTACACCGTCTGGGTGAAGTTCGACGACGGCGCCGAAGGCGAAGTTGATCTATCTGCCGAGCTTCATGGTGAGGTTTTCCAAGCGCTGAGGAACGTCGAGTACTTCCGCGGATTCACGGTCCATCCCGAGCTGAGAACACTGGTCTGGCCGAACGGCGCTGACTTCGCGCCGGAATTCTTGCGCTCGGCGTGCTTTCGGGCAAGGTCGAGACCCAAGTCTGAGCGAATCTGCTGCTCGTTCCTGGGTGGACGCGATGCTCGCACGATCCCGAGAGGGCACTGTCTTCGAGGCCAGCAACTACTACAGCTACGTTGCCGCCGCGGACGTGTTCATCGAATCACCTCATCGGCCCGCAACAAGAGATCTTTGGGGATGGTGGGCTACGATCAGGTCGGCGAACAACTCCGGATAGCGCTGCGGCCTGCCCCCCCGCATAACGCACGTCGAGGATGATGTCGCGACCATCGGCAAGCCCTTCGTCGGCCAAGCCCGCATGAATCGCTTCGGCTCCCCGATTGCTCGTCGCCTTCGAGCTTGACCTTGGCCCTCGGCTGCTTGCCTCTGTTCCTCAATGCGCCGAGGCACGTCAAGACGCCATCCACGCACCCACCGCTCCCGCAACGACGAGGCTCAGACCCCAGGCTGCGTCGAGATTGAGCCAGGCGCTGCGCAGGACGCGCAATCCGAGCCAGCGATAGACCGCCCACGCGACGCCGAGGCCCGCGAGCACCATCGCCAGCGTATGCACCGTCGCAACCGCAAGTGCGGTGGCCAGATTGGACTGCGCCAGAAAGTTCATCATCAGCGCGTGGCCGCGTTCGGGCAGGTCTGCCACAGTGCCCGCAGGCGCGGCGGGCTCGGTGGCGCACAAGCCGAGCATGAACGGCAGCAGCATCAGCCCGGCGCCATGCGCCGTGGCCATCAGGAATGACCACCAGGCGAGCTGGGTCGGTCGAATCCGCGCCAGCGCGCGCGGGTGGCGGCGCCGCATCAGCATGTAGACGCCGAACAGCAGCACCAGCGCGCCCGCGCCGACGCGGACCGCCCGGCTCCACTCGGCGAACCAGCTCAGCCAGGCGAACGGCACCAGCACGATCGCCATCGCCATGAAGTGCCCGCCGCCCAGCGGCAGCAGCGCCGCGAACACGGCGCCGGCGCGGCGCTGCTCCATGCCGTTGGCCACCGCGAGCGGCCAGCCCATCGCCGGGTTGAGCCCGTGATACGCGCCGACCGCGACGATCGTCAGCCACAGCGCCGCGCTGTTGCTCACGGCGCGGTGCTCGGAGGCTGGTCTGTCGGTCTCTCGGCCCTTGAGTCAACGAAGGGCCGCTCCCGAGTCGACTCACCCCATGGGCCACAGAGGGGGCCCTTCGTGGCCTTTGGGGCGGACGATGTATGTCGTCGGCCTGGGGGTGCTCTCAAGCCGACGGGTAGCAGAACGAATCGGTCGAGCAGTCGCCGCCCTGCAGGCGGATCTGGTGCGCACCATATTCCGCTCCGAAGTCGACATAGAACTCCGGGTCGAGCCTGATGCCGCCGTTCGCTCCGACGTTGCACATCACCTGAACGCCGGGCACGCCGTCGGGGTAGAACTGCGTGTCCCAGGTGCTGTACAGCGAGTTCGTGAAGTACACGCGCTTGCCGTCACGGCTGATTTCGGTCATCTGCGGGCCGCCGCCGAACGGCCTGCCGCTCGGGTGTTTTGCATGCTGCGCGATGCCGCCGACGCGCACGCTGCCGGCGAGTGTCGGCTTCATCGGGTCGGTCACGTCGTACTGGCGCAGCTCGCCGGTGCCCCAGCAGGCGACGTAGAGGAAGCGGTCGTCGAGCGACAGGTCGATGTCGCTGATCAGCGGCGGCGCGGCACCGAAGCCCTTCAGCAGCGCCGGGAGTTTCGCCGCATCGGCCGGCTCGGCGGGAATGGTCGCGGTCTTCCTGATGTTGAACTTGCCGTTTTCGCGGTACCAGGTCCAGATCGAACCTTCGAGGTTTGTCGTGTCGACGACCACGCCGAGAAAGCCGTACTCGCGCGTCGGATCGTGCGCGGGGCGGATCTCGAGCGCCATCGGGTGGTTCGCGCCGAGGTCGATGGCCTGCACATGTTTGCGGTCGCGCAGGTCCCAGAAGTGCACCGAGTGCCCGTACTTGTTGGCGAGCAGGTCTTCGGCAACGATGCCGTTCTCGAACTGCGGTGGCAGCCCCCATTCGCTGCTCACCATGTAGTCGCGCGGCAGGTTCCACCAGAAGTCGTAGTGCAGTTTCTGCGGGCCACGGTCGATCTCCCATTGGCCGCGGATCTCGAAGGTCTCGCAGTCCATGATGAACACGCCGGGCGGCCCCTGCGTGCCGTCCTTGCCGCCGCCGCCCAGCGTGCTGACGTAAATGCCTTCCGGCCCGCAATGCACCGTATGGGGGCGGGAGTAGCCGGTCTTCCTGAACAGCTCCTCCGGTTCGATGATCTTATGAATCTTCGCCTGGGTCGGGTGCGGCTTGGTGTCCACGACATAGATGCGGGAGGAACGAATGCCGGGAATGATCAGGAAACGCCGTTCCAGGAATGCATGGCCCGTG
>JANNKM010000484.1:0-9878 GCA_031396305.1 Rhizobacter sp. | reverse complement strand
CTGGCCGAGGCGCTGCTTGTCGAGCGCCGGGCGGGCGTAGTCCTTCGGCAGTACGCCCTTCAACGCCGGGTTGTCGCGCTCGATGCCGGCCATGGCGTCGTCGACGAGCTGGCCGATGGTGCTCTGGCGCGCCTGCGCCTTCAGGTGCGGCCAGCGCGCCTCGGGCGGCACCCAGAAGATGCTCTGGGCGCGGTACTCGTCGGGGTCTTCGGGGTCAGCGCCTTGCGCCTTCTCGGCGAGCAGCGCGGCGTGCTTTTCCTCGAAGGCGTCGGAGATGTACTTGAGGAACAGCAGGCCGAGGCAGACATGCTTGTACTCGGCGGCGTCCATGCTGCCGCGCAGCGCGTCGGCCATCTGCCAGAGCTGGGCTTCGTAGCCGACGGTGGCGGCGCTGCCGTTGGGTTTGCTTTTTCTGGTCGCCATGGGTGGGAAGTGTCGTTCATTGGGGCGGCGGGTCGCGGGGGTTCACTCGCGGCCTCCCGGGTTGGGCAATCGCCGGGCCGCCTGCTCCCTGGCGTGTTGTATCGCCTGGTGCAGCCGCTCGCGCAGCAGTGGCAGCGGCGGCAACTCGGTGAGGTACTCGCTGACGCGGATGGACTTGGCATCGAGCTGAAGCAGCTCCACCTGCTCGGCATCGGCAGAGGCGCACAGGATGAGCCCAATCGGGGCTTCTTCGCCAGGAGCGCGTTCGTGTTTGTCCAGCCAGCGCAGGTACAGCTCCATCTGGCCGACATGCGCCGGCTGGAAAGACTCCAGTTTCAATTCGACGGCGATCAGCCGGCGCAGGTGGCGGTGGAAGAACAGCAGGTCGAGGTGAAAGTCGTCTTTGCCGACGCTCATGCGCTTTTGCCGGGCCACGAAGGCGAAGCCGGTGCCCAGCTCCAGCAGCACGCCTTCAATCTCGCGCAGGATGGCGCCCTCTAAATCGCGTTCACTGTATACGCCCTTGAGCCCCAGCAGATCGAGCAGATACGGATCGCGGAACACGGTGTCGGGGCTCATCTGCCCGTCGCGAAGTTTGCCGATCTCCGCCGAGATGACGGCTTGCGGCTTCTTCGACAGCGCGGTGCGCTGGTACAGCATGCCGCCGATCTTGCCCCGCAGCGTGCGCACGTCCCAGCGCTCGATGCGGCACATCTCGGCGTAGAAGTCGCGGGCCAGCGGATCGTTGAGCGGGAGCAGCTCAATGAAGTGGCTCCAGCTCAATTGTGTCGACAGCGTCGACACAATCTTCTCGTCCGTGAAGCACTGGCAAAACTGGATGGCCCGATAGAGCGAGCGAAGAGAGAAAGCCCGCCCAAACTCGACGGTCAATTCTCGTGACACGGTCGCGAGAATGCGTTCCCCGTATTGGGCCCGCTCATCCTGCAGATTTTCGTTGAGAAGCCGCCGGCCCAGATGCCAAAACAGCAGCGTCGTTGTGGAATTCGCCACCACCGCAATGCGCTGTCGGGCGGACTGGATCAGGTTGCGCAGATCGGCGAGGAGCGCCGTTTCGTCGATGCGAGTTGGCGGTTTTTCCGCAGAGCGTGGCAGCACCACCTTGGCAGCGCGACGGATGGGTGGTTTGTTCGGTTTCTTCATGCGTGCGCCCCTGCCTTCAGCACGCCGTCGAGCAAGCCCTCGGCCTCCTTCTCGATGGCCAGGATGTCGGCGCTGATCTCCTCCAGCGTGCGCAAGGGCTGCGGTTTGTAGAAGTGGCGCGTGAAGCTGACCTCGTAGCCGATCTTGGTGGCGTCTTGCCTGATCCACGCATCGGGCGTGTAGGGCAGCACCTCGCGGCGGATGAAGGCTTCGATGCCGCCCTCTTCCAGCAGCGGCACCTGCTCGGTGTCGCGCAGGTCGGAGTCGGGCTCGTACTGGTCCTCGAAGAGCGTTTCGCCCAGGGCCGCACGCAGCTTTGTGGCAACGTCGACCAGGCGGCCGTCGCGCTCCCAGGTCTTGGGATCGAGCAGCTTCTTGCGTTTCTTCTCGGGCAAGCCTTTCTTCGCGGCGCCATCTTCGTCGTCGCCTTCGTCCTCGTCGTTGCCCAAATCCGCAAGGCGCTTTTCCAGTACGGCGGAGACCTTGCTGAAGCGGGTGAAAAGTTCGTCGCCGAATTCCTCATGAAGTGCCGCGCGAATGTCCTCGTCGCGGACGTGAAGCGCAGCGTCTCGATGGCCTCTAGGGTGAGTTGGTGCTGGCCGCGCTTGTCGCCTATGGCGGTGAGCGTCTCCTCGGCGACCGTGAGCGTTCGGCGAGAAGCCGTTCAGGTAGGCCTCGAAGTCGGCGAGCAGTTGCTGCTGGCTGCCACGCGACTTGAGGTCGCGCAGCGTGAACTTCGAGGTGTTGTAGAAAGCCTGGCCGGCGGCATCGCAGAGCGCGGCGCGCTGCTCGGTGATGCGCGCCTCGTCCAGCATCTTTTTGATCTCGAGCACCGTCTTCTTGGTCGGCTCGAGCACCGCGTCCATGCGCCGGATGACGCACATCGGCAGGATCACATCGGGGTACTTGCCCCGCTTGAAGAGATCGCGCAGCACATCATCGGCGATGCCCCAGATGAAGGAGACGATCTTGTTGTGCGTGGCTTGGTCCATGCTCAGGCGACTTTAAGTCCACGCAGAGCTTCAGCCACTTGCCAGCGCCTGGGGCTCGTAACCACTGTTGGCGGCGCTGTCGCTGGGATTCATTTTCCTTGCTGGCATAGCTTCGCAGTGTCGTTCAATGTGCTGGCCGGTAGCGCGGCTGACTAGGTGGCCTGAAACATTGTCAGAGTGGAGAGTGCCCGCCACGACCGCGGCGGGAGCGACCACGCGTCGATGACCACCAGCAGCGCGACGCCATGCTGGACCACGGCAGCCAGTTCGTTCGGCTTGTATCGGATACGGCCGTCGTGCGTGACGACGACCCATCCGCGCCGACCCACCGATTCGAGCCACTGTGGGTCCGGCGTGTCGTGTGCGAAATGGTCTGCAGCACGTTCGACCCGTAAACCGGCGGCGGCCAGAATGCTGGGAAACTGCTTGCCGAGATCTCGGTCAGTGAAGTAGACCCGGCTCAAGCGGCGCGCTCATAGAGCACCGCCTCCTCGACTTCCGGAGGGGTGAGGTCGTAATCGAGTGCGAGATCGGCAACCGACTCACCCGCGTGGATGCGCTGCGCGATGGCGTGAGTCGAGATGCCCATGCGCACGACCACCGGCCGCCCGACGGTGATGTTCGGATCGATGGCGATCGGCCGCCGGCCCTCAGGCGCGTGGCTGCTGGTGAATGGATACAGACGTACCGGGAAATGCCATTCGTCCCATTCGACGCGTTCGAGGTGTGCCTCGAACATCTTGCACATGGCGATCTGGCCCGATGCCGAGAGGTCGATCAGCTGACCGTACCTGTCCAGCAGCACCATGCCGCCATGCGTGCGAAGTTCCTGGCTCAACAACAGGCGTCTGACCGACAGCGTTTTCTCCGCGTAAGCCAGCGCCCGCCAGCGCACGACCATCCCCACATTCGCCGATTCCTTCAACCGCACGGATTTGCTGCAGTCGCTGCGTCCGCTGGCCTGGGGGTTGCTGCTGTTCGACCTGGCAATCGTGCTGGCGCGCACCTATGCCACGCCGATCGGCGATGCGCTGTCCGGGCACGGCGTTCTGGGCGCCGTGCTCTTCGTCGCGAGCACGGCGCTGGCGGTCGTGCTGCCGCTGTTCAGCAACCTCGCGCTCGCGCCTTTCGCGGTGCTGCCGTGGGGGCCGTGGAGCACGGCCGCGCTCCTCCTGCTGGGCTGGGTGCTTGGCGCGGCATTGGCCTTCGGCCTCGGCTGCTACCTGCGCGCGCCGCTGCTGCGCATGTTTCCCGGCGTGACGCGATACGCGCGAATCGACCGGCTGCTGCACCCAGGCCACCCCCTGCTTTCGCTGATCGCGCTGCGCATGACGTTTCCGGTCGACATCCTGTCGTGCGTGCTGGGCCTGTTCAGCCGCAAGACCACGGCACCCGCCAACGCTGCGTCCACCGCGATCGGCGGCGCACCGTTCGCGCTGCTGTTTGCGTACTTTCCGACGTTGCCGCTGGCTTGGCAGGTCGCGCTTTTCGTGGTTTGCGCGCTGGCGTTCGCGGCCTATGCGTTTCTGGCGATGCGCCGCCTGCCGCCGGCTTGACCTGGCTCAAGGAGCCGCGCGCGCCAGGCGCAATACTGGGCCCCGATGGCGACATCAGGAGCGCATTGCATGCTGCAAATCAGGATCCACGGCCGCGGCGGCCAGGGTGTGGTCACGGCTGCGGAGATGCTGTCGATCGCCGCGTTCGAACAGGGCCGCCACGCGCAGGCGTTCCCGAGTTTCGGCTCGGAGCGCACCGGCGCACCGGTGGTCGCGTTCTGCCGTATCGACGAGCACGAGATCCGCCTGCGCGAGCCGATCCTGGCGCCGGATGTGCTGATCGTCCAGGACTCGACGCTGTTGCACCAGGTCGACGTGTTCCAGGGCTTGCAGCCTGACGGCTACGTGCTGATCAACAGCAAGCGCAGCTTCCATGCTCTCGGTCTGGCCGACATCGAGCAGCGCTTCCGCGAGGAACGCCTGATCACGGTGCCGGCCAGCGAGATCGCGCTCAGGCATGTGGGCCGGCCGCTGCCGAACGCCGCGCTGCTGGGCGGCTTTGCCGCGTTGAGCGGCCTGATCACGCTGGACGCGGTGGCGCACGCCATCCGCGCCAAGTTCAGCGGCAAGGTGGCTGAAGCCAACGTCGCTGCGGCGAAGGAAGCCTTCGAAGTCGTGCGACATCAGATGCAGGAGCCGAGTCATGCTCAAACAGATTGAGGGCTCGCGCGCAGTGGCTGAAGCGGTGGCGCTGTCGCGCCCCGAGGTGATCTGCGCCTACCCGATTTCGCCGCAGACGCACATCGTCGAAGGACTGGGTGAGCTGGTGAAGGCCGGCACACTGTCGCCGTGCGAGTTCATCAATGTCGAAAGCGAGTTTGCCGCGATGAGTGTGGCGATCGGCGCTTCGGCGGCGGGCGCGCGCACCTACACCGCCACCGCGAGCCAGGGGCTGCTGTTCATGGCCGAGGCGGTGTACAACGCATCGGGGCTGGGCCTGCCGATCGTGATGACGATCGCGAACCGCGCGATCGGCGCGCCGATCAACATCTGGAACGACCACAGCGACTCGATGAGCCAGCGCGACTGCGGCTGGATCCAGCTCTTTGCCGAAAGCAACCAGGAAGCGCTGGACCTGCACATCCAGGCGTTCAAGCTGGCCGAGGAGCTGTCGATGCCGGTGATGGTGTGCATGGACGGCTTCATCCTCACGCACGCCTACGAGCGCGTCGACATGCCCGAGCAGGCCGACGTCGACGCCTTCCTTCCCGCGTATGAGCCGCGCCAGGTGCTGGACCCGGCCGAGCCGGTGTCGATCGGCGCGATGGTCGGGCCCGAGGCTTTCATGGAGGTGCGCTACCTGGCGCATGCGAAGCAGTTGTCGGCGCTCGAACGCATTCCGCGCATCGCCGAGGAGTTTGCGGCCCGCTTCGGCCGCGCCTCGGGCGGTCTGGTGCGCGGCTACCGAATTGATGACGCACAGACCATCGTCGTCGCGCTCGGCTCGGTGCTGGGCACGCTGAAGGACACGATCGACGAGTTGCGCTTCAGCGGCGTGAAGATCGGCGTGCTGGGCATCCAGTCGTTTCGCCCGTTTCCTCTGGCCGCGGTACGCGCCGCGCTGCAAGACGCGCAGCGTGTGGTGGTGCTGGAGAAGAGTTTTTCAGTCGGACTCGGTGGCGTGGTCTCGACCGACGTGCGGCTCGCGTTGTCGGGTCTGCACCTGCACGGCTACACCGTGGTGGCCGGCCTGGGTGGCCGGGCGATCACGAAGGCGTCACTCGCCCGCACCTTGGCCGAAGCGATCGCCGACAAGCTGCCGCCACTGACCTTCATGGACCTGGACTGGCGCATCGTGAACCGCCAGCTCGAACGCGAAGCACAAGTGCGCCGCAGCGGGCCGATCGCCGAGAACCTGTTGCGCGATGTGGGGCCGGTGGCGGCAAAGGTGGCGTAGAAATGACTCCCCCTGAAGTGAAACCGACTTCGTCCGGGCGCCTGGGCTCCTTCTCCCGCTCGCGGGAGAAGCCCTCACTTGCAGCGCGCATTCGGGCTTGCAAGCCCGAATCGCTCGATGGGCTCGCCGCATGCGGCTCGAAACCCCCATCTCGCCCCCAACCCTCTCCCGCAAGCGGGAGAGCAACTGTCATCCCGGCGAACGCCGGGATCCACCCTTTGCCGATCTCCACTGTCCTGGATCCCGGCGTTCGCCGGGATGACATACAAGGGAGCCACGCGTTTCGAGCGTCGCGGCTCGCGCCACGCGCGGTGGAGCAACTGACATGAACCAACCCGTCAAGTTCTACCAGACCGGCACGTTCACGGTGGGCAACCGTTTGCTCGCCCCCGAGCAGCGCAGCGTGCAGGCTTCGACGCAGCGCAACAACTCGTTGAACTCCGGGCACCGCGCCTGCCAGGGTTGCGGCGAGGCGCTCGGTGCGCGCTATGCCATCGACGCCGCGATGCGCGCCACCGACGGCCGGCTGATCGCGGCGAATGCGACGGGCTGCCTCGAGGTGTTCTCGACGCCATACCCCGAAACTTCGTGGCAATTGCCTTGGATCCACTCGCTGTTCGGCAACGTGGCAGCCGTCGGCACCGGCATCGCCGCTGCGCTGAAAGTCAAGGCGCGCAAACACGGTCACGACCGCAGCGAGGTGCGCGTCATCGCCCAAGGCGGCGACGGCGGCACCACCGACATCGGCTTCGGTTGCCTGTCGGGAATGTTCGAGCGCAACGACGACGTGCTCTACATCTGCTACGACAACGAGGCTTACATGAACACCGGCGTGCAGCGCAGCTCGGCCACACCGCCGGCCGCGCGCACCGCCACCACGATGGCGGTGGGCGAACACCCGGGCGCCGAATTCGGCCAGGGCAAGAACCTGCCGCTGATTGCGATGGCGCACGAGATCCCCTATGTGGCCACCGCCACCGTGGCCGACCTGCGTGACCTGGAAGCGAAGGTCGAGAAGGCGATGACCCTGCACGGCGCGCGCTACCTGCACATCCTCGTGCCGTGCCCGCTCGGCTGGGGCTCGGCGAGCCACGACACGATCCTTCTGGCACGCCTCGCGCGTGAGACCGGCATCTTTCCGGTGTTCGAGGCCGAGCGCGGCGAGGTCACCGCTGTGACGAAGATTCGCCATCGCGTGCCGGTGGAGGAATACCTGCGGCCACAGAGGCGCTTCGCGCATTTGTTCGGCGCCACCAGCAACCCCGACACGCTGGCGCGTATTCAGGCCAACGCCGACCGCAACATCCGCCGTTTCAATCTGCTCGAAGAAGGCATGCTGGTGTGACGATGCAAAAACCCTTCGCCATCACGCTCGACCCCGGCTCGTCGCTGGCGAACAAGACCGGCACGTGGCGCACCGAGCGCCCCGTCTATGTCGACCGCCTGCCGCCGTGCAACGCGCAGTGCCCGGCCGGTGAGGACATCCAGGGTTGGCTGTTCCACGCCGAAAGCGGCGACTATGAAAAGGCGTGGCGCCACCTCACGCGCGACAACCCGTTTCCCGCGATCATGGGGCGCGTGTGCTACCACACGTGCGAAGGCGTATGCAATCGCGGCAAGCTCGACGCGGCGGTGGGAATCAATTCGGTCGAGCGATTCCTCGGCGACGCGGCGCTCGAGCATGGCTGGCGTTTCGCGCCGCCGGCGCACGAGTCCGGCAGGCATGTGCTGATCGTCGGTGCCGGCCCGTCGGGCATGTCGGCGGCGTACCACCTGCGACGTCTGGGCCATGCCGTCACGGTGCTCGAAGCCGGTCCGCGCCTCGGCGGCATGATGCGCTTCGGCATTCCGAAGTACCGGCTGCCGCGCGATGTGTTGGACGCCGAGGTGCAGCGCATCGTCGAGATGGGCATCACGCTGGAATTGAACCGCAAGGTGCACGACCTGGCGCAGACGATGCAGGACGGCGGCTATGACGCGGCCTTCCTTGCCGTCGGCGCGCACATCGCCAAACGTGCGTTCATCCCGGCGAAGGATTCGTCGCGAATCCTCGACGCGGTCTCAGTGCTTCGCTCGATGGAGGGCGAAGAGCAGCCGATGCTGGGCCGCCGCGTCGTCGTCTATGGCGGCGGCAACACCGCGATCGACGTGGCGCGCACCGCCAAGCGCCTCGGCGCGACCGAGGCGATCATCGTCTACCGCCGCACCCGCGAGAAGATGCCGGCGCACGACCTCGAAGTCGAAGAGGCGCTGCAGGAAGGCGTGCTGGTGAAGTGGCTCTCGACCATCAGCCGCGCAGGAACCGATCAAAACGCAGGTGCGCTGACGATCGAGAAAATGATGCTCGACGCCAAAGGCAACCCGCAGCCCACCGGCGAGTTCGAGACACTCGAAGCGGATTCGCTCGTGCTGGCACTCGGCCAGGACGTGGACCTGTCGCTGCTCGACGGCGTACCCGGCCTGCAGATGAAAGACGGTGTCGTGCAGGTCGACCCGGCGACGCTGATGACCGGCCACCCTGGCTTGTTCGCCGGCGGCGACATGGTGCCCGCCGAACGCAACGTGACGGTCGCCGTCGGCCATGGCAAACGCGCGGCGCGCCACATCGACGCCTGGCTGCGCGGCACGCGCGTCGAACCCCCGGCGAAGCACGGCTCAGCGACCTTCGAGCGCCTCAACCCCTGGTACTACAGCGACGCACCAAAGACGCTGCGGCCACAGCTGGACCTTGCGCGGCGCACCAGCAGTTTCGATGAAGTGCAAGGCGGGCTGACGCAGGAAAACGCCTTGTTCGAAGCGCGGCGTTGTCTGAGCTGCGGCAACTGCTTCGAATGCGACAACTGCTACGGCGTGTGTCCCGACAACGCGGTGATCAAGCTCGGCCCTGGACAACGATTCGCGTTCAACTACGACTACTGCAAGGGCTGCGGCATGTGCGTCGCCGAATGCCCTTGCGGCGCGATCGACATGGTGCCGGAGGAGATGTAGGTCGTCGCTCGTCATGCGCATCGGTCTGTTCGTCACGTGCCTGGCCGACCTGATGCGGCCCAGCGTCGCATTCGCGGCCGTCAAGCTGCTCGAAGACGCCGGGTGCAGCGTCGAGGTGCCCGCCAGCCAGACCTGCTGTGGGCAGCCGGCGCTGAACAGCGGCGACAGCAGCGACGCGCGCGACATCGCGCGACGCGTCATCGCGACATTCGAAGGCTTCGACGCAGTCGTCGCTGCGTCGGGTTCGTGCATGGGAACGTTGCGCCACGACTACCCTGCCCTGTTCGCCGACGAACCGGCCTGGCGCGCCCGCGCCGATGCGCTCGCGCAGCGCCTGGAGCGACTCGTGAACTTGGGCTGAGGCAAACCAACCCGAGGATCCGTGTTCCAGCGTCAGGGCGACCGAGCCCCTGCCTCGTACCAGCCCTTGCTGCGGTTCACGATGCGAACCACGAGCAGCATCACCGGCACCTCGATCAGCACGCCGACCACGGTGGCCAGCGCCGCGCCCGATTCGAAGCCGAACAGACTGATCGCCGCGGCCACGGCCAACTCGAAGAAGTTGCTCGCACCGATCAGTGCCGAGGGGCAGGCGACGCTGTGCGACTCGCCCAGGCGCCGGTTCAGCCAGTAGGCCAGACCGGAATTGAAGAACACCTGGATCAGGATCGGCACGGCGAGCATCGCAATGACCAGCGGCTGCTCCAGGATGGCCTTGCCCTGGAATGCAAACAGCAGCACGAGCGTGGCCAGCAGCGCGGTGATGGACCATGGGCCGATACGCGCCAGCGTCGCCTCAAGCGCCGCCGGGCCACGCCCCAGCAAAGCCTTGCGCCAAAGTTGAGCAATGACCACCGGCAT
>JANNKM010000483.1:0-2297 GCA_031396305.1 Rhizobacter sp. | reverse complement strand
CTCGTCGTCACCGGCGACCGCTTCGACGTGCATCAGCCCATCGGGCCGCACCAGCACGAACACGACGTTCATCCCGTCGAACAGGCTCATCGCACTCGAGCAGATCGCTTCGAACACCGGCTCCACGCTGGTCGGCGACGCCGAGATAACGCGCAGCACTTCGGCGGTGGCCGTCTGCTGCTCGAGCGCCTCCTGCGTCTCGTTGAACAGCCGCGCGTTCTGGATCGCGATCACCGCCTGGTCCGCGAAGGTCCTGATCAGCGCGATTTCCTTCTCGCTGAACGGTCGGATCGGGAAACGCGCAACGCCGAATGCACCGATCCCCTTGTCGTTCCAGATCAGCGGCACGTACAACTGCGAGTGATCGCCCATCCACTGCGTGGCTTCGCGCACGGGCGGTGGCACGTCCTTGCCGTTGTGCACATCCGGGTAGTGAAGGACGACCCGGTTGTGCGCGACGTAACCGTGGAGCGTCTCGCGCCTCGGCGCGGGAAAGGTGCGATGGAGATACTCCACGACCTTCGGATACAAACTGTCCCCGGGAAACTGCGGCGCCGGGTTCACGTTCAGGTGCACCAGGCCATCGTCGCCGATCAGGCCGATGTTGACGTAATTCGTGCTCAGGATTCGCTGCGCACTCGTCAGGATGCGCTCGAACACCGGCTGCGTGTCGGACACCGAGCTGCCGATCACCTGCAGTACCTCGGCCGATGCGGTCTGCTGCTCGAGCGCTTCCTTGGTTTCGTTGAAGAGGCGCACGTTCTCGATCGCGATTACGGCCTGGTCGGCGAACGTCTTGAGCAACTGAACGTGATGTTCGGCGAACGGCCCCGGTTCCTTGCGCGTGACGCCGATCATGCCCAGCACCACGGCCTCGCGCATCAGCGGCGTGAACAGCATCGCCCGATAGCCGCGCAGCCGCGCGAGGTCGCGCATCATTTGCGGGACGCCGGAGTCGGACTCTGTGTCACTGATCTGCGTGACTTCGCCGTCGCGAATCATCTCGAACGGCGGGAAGTCGGTGATGTGCCGCGGGAACATGGCGCGCAACGCCTCGTCGGCGGCCTCGGTGGTGGGCGTGAACGCGACCAGATGCAGTACGCCGTCGACGATGCGGAACACAGTGGTCGAGAAGCCGTTGATGAGGCGCTTCGAATTCGTCGCAATGGCTTCGAACACCGGCTGCACGTCGGACGGCGAGCTGGCGATGACTTTCAGGATCTCGGCGGTGCCGGTCTGCCGCTCCAGCGCCTGCTGCGTCTCGTTGAACAGCCGCGCGTTCTGGATCGCGATCAACACCTGGTCGCGGAACGACTCGGCCACCGCGATCGCCCTTTGATTGAAAGCGTTCGATCGTTTGCTGGCCAGCACGAGCACGCCGACGCACTCGTCCCCGCGCAGCAGCGGCAGGTACAGCGCGCAGTTCAGCCCCAGTTGCTCACGTCGGGCCTGCTCATGGACGGGGAGCTCGGCCACCGACCAGTCGGGCACGTGCAGCATGGTCTTGCTGACGATCACGCGAGACGGGAAATTGGCTTTCGGGTCCACCGGCAGGATCTGCGATCCCTGCACCGGCACGGGGCCAGCCGGAGTGGCCATGGCCGCTGGCGAGTAGGTGTTGTCGCCATTGCAAAGTTGCACCACGGCGATATCGCAGCCCAGGTGTTTCACCGAGATGTCGGCGATGGCCGCGAACACCGGCTGCACGTCGGTGGGTGAGCGGCCGATCACTCGCAGGATGTCGGCGCTGGCGGTTTGGTGCGCCAGCGCTTCCTTGGTCTCGTTGAACAACCGCGCGTTCTGGATCGCGATCACCGCCTGGTCTGCGAAGGTCTGCAGGAGTGCCAGTTCCTTGTTGCTGAACGCTCCGCGCGAGCGCGCCACGCCGACCACGCCGATGCCGCGCTCTTCCCACAGCATCGGCGCGAACGCCACCGAGTGGTAGCCGGCGACCTTGCCCATGCGGCGCAGCACGGGTGGGGTATCGGGGTTGTTGCTCACGTCGGCGTAGTGCGCCACCCGCCGCTCGGTGATGGCGCGGCCGGGCGCCGAGCCGGCCACCGGCGCCGGGAAGGTGGCCATGATCGTGTCGCGCGCCTTGCCGACATAGGCGGCCACCTGCAGCATGCCTTGCTGGTCGACGAGCAGCACGTCGAGCTCGTCGCCGCCGAACAGGTGCTTGCAGCTGTCCAGGATCTTGTCGAACACGGGTTGCGCATCGGCCACCGAACTGCTGATGACGCGCAGGATGTCGGCCGAAGCCTTCTGCTGCTCCAGCGCCTCCTGCGTCTCGTTGA
>JANNKM010000471.1:0-28657 GCA_031396305.1 Rhizobacter sp. | reverse complement strand
ACGCCGCGGTCAACCACAAAGGCCAGCCGACCGTGCTGCTGATCAAGACCGTCAAGGGTTTCGGCATGGGCAAGATCGGCGAGGGCAAGAACACGGCGCATCAGACGAAAAAGCTGGTCGATGAAGACGTGAAAGCGTTTCGGGATCGTTTCAATATTCCGATTCCCGATGACCAATTGCAGGACATTCCGTTTTACAAGCCGGCCGACGACACGCCGGAGATGCGCTACCTGCACGCGCGGCGCCAGGCGTTGGGAGGCTTCCTACCCAAGCGCCGCACCCGCGCCGATGAGCAATTCGTCGTGCCGGCCCTGGACACTTTCAAGGCTGTGCTCGAACCCACCGTGCAGGGTCGCGAGATTTCGACCACCCAAGCATATGTGCGCTTCCTGACGCAGCTGTTGCGTGAAAAGGAACTCGGACCGCGAGTCGTGCCGATACTCGTGGACGAGGCGCGCACCTTCGGCATGGAAGGTCTGTTCAGGCAGATCGGTATCTACAACCCCGATGGACAGAAGTACACGCCGGTCGACAAGGACCAGGTCATGTACTACAAGGAAGACAAGGCCGGGCAGATCCTGCAAGAAGGCATCAACGAGGCCGGAGGCATGAGCAGCTGGATCGCCGCGGCGACGTCGTACAGCACGAACAACCGGATCATGGTGCCGTTCTACGTGTACTACTCCATGTTCGGATTCCAGCGCATTGGCGATCTGGCGTGGGCCGCGGGCGACATGCAGGCGCGTGGTTTCCTGTTGGGGGGCACGTCGGGGCGGACCACGTTGAATGGTGAAGGCCTGCAGCACGAAGACGGGCACAGCCACATCCTGGCGGGAACCATCCCCAACTGCATCAGCTACGACCCTAGCTTTGCGCATGAGGTCGGCGTGATCCTGCATCACGGCCTGAAGCGCATGGTCGAGAAGCAGGAGAACGTCTACTACTACGTGACGCTGCTCAACGAGAACTATCCCCAGCCGGGGCTGAAGCCTGGTACCGAAGAGCAGATCATCCAGGGCATGTATTTGCTCGACGAGGCGTCCAAGCCTTCCGGAGCGGCGAAGCGGCCTCAGGTGAATCTGCTGGGCAGCGGGACGATTCTGCGCGAGTCACAGTTCGCCAGGGAGTTGCTAGAGTCCGACTGGGGTGTTGCAGCGAACGTCTGGAGCTGCCCGAGCTTCAACGAGCTGGCGCGAGATGGTCAGGACGTGGAGCGCTGGAATCTGCTGCACCCACAGGCCACGCCGCGCGTTGCCTTTGTCACGCGGCAACTCGGTCCGCATGCCGGGCCGGTGGTGGCTTCGACGGACTACATGAAGAACTACGCCGAGCAGATTCGCGCCTTCATTCCCAAAGGGCGCAGCTACAAGGTGCTTGGCACCGATGGATTCGGTCGCAGCGATTTCCGTTCGCGTCTGCGCACACACTTCGAGATTGACCGGCACTACATCGTCGTGGCGGCATTGAAGGCGCTGGCTGACGAGGGCACATTGATCCCGACGCTGGTGGCGCAGGCCATCGCAAAATACAAGATCGATACCGAGCGCATCAACCCGCTCAATGCTTGATTGACGCACCTGGACGGTAGGGCCCGCAACAAGAGTCTGTGGAGACAAGAAAAATGGCATTGGTAGAGGTCAAGGTACCGGACATCGGCGACTTCAAGGACGTGGAAATCATCGAGTTGCTGGTGGCCCCAGGCGACACCGTGCGCGCCGAGCAGTCACTGCTGACAGTTGAGAGTGACAAGGCGTCGATGGAGATTCCTTCGTCGCACGCGGGCGTCGTGAAGGAACTCAGAGTCAAGCTGGGTGACAAAGTCAATCAGGGTATGCCGGTCTTGCTCATCGAGACCGCGCAAGGCAGCGCTGCGCCTGCCGTGATTGCCGCCGCCGCACCACCCGCACCAAGCACTGCCAAGGAAGCCGCCGAACCGGAGCCTGCGGCGCCAGTTGGCGGACCGATCGAACTGCTCGTCCCCGATATCGGGGACTTCGCCGAAGTCGCGGTGATCGAGGTGTTCATCAAGCCCGGTGACTCTGTCAAGATTGAGCAGAGCCTGGTCACTGTTGAAAGCGACAAAGCGTCGATGGAGATACCGTCTTCGCACGCCGGCGTGGTGAAAGAGGTGCGAGTCAAACTCGGTGACAAGGTTGCCAAGGGCAGCGTGGTGGCGCTGATCGAGGCCACCGGCGGAGTGCAGGTCGCTCCGGCTGGCGCCCTGTCCGCACCCACCGCAGCGCCCGCGCCGACAGCGGCACCGGCAGTTGTGGCGACCCGCCCAGCGCCGACGGCGGTACTTGCGGCAGAGCCGGCAATCACCTCGGCGCAAACAAAGCAGTTGCCCCATGCTTCGCCGACGATTCGCAAACTCGCGCGCGAGCTGGGTGTACCGCTGGCCGAGGTGACAGGCAGCGGGCCGAAAGGACGAATTACCCAGGAAGACGTGCAGAACTTCGTCAAGAGCGTGATGACTGGGGCCACCAAGACCCAGGCCCAGGCAGCCAAGACATCGACGGGCACCACGACGGGCGGCGCTTTCCCTGGGCTCCTTCCCTGGCCGCAGGTCGACTTCAGCAAGTTCGGGCTGGTGCAGCGCAAAGATCTGTCGCGCATCAAGAAGATCAGCGGCGCGAATCTGCACCGCAATTGGGTCTCGATTCCCCATGTCACAAACCATGACGACGCCGACATCACCGACCTCGAAACGTTTCGTGTTCAGCTGAACAAGGAGAACGAGAAGTCGGGCGTCAAAGTCACGATGCTCGCGTTTCTCATCAAGGCCTCGGTCGCGGCGCTGAAGAAGTTTCCCGAGTTCAACGCCTCGCTGGATGGCGAGCAACTCGTGCTCAAGCAGTATTTCCACATCGGTTTCGCCGCCGATACTCCCAACGGCCTGATGGTTCCGGTGATCAAGGACGCTGATACGAAAGGCGTGTTGCAAATCAGTGCGGAGATGTCGGAACTTGCAAGGAAGGCCCGCGATGGCAAACTGTCGCCGGCCGAGATGAACGGCGGGTGTTTCTCTATTTCGTCGCTCGGCGGCATCGGCGGGCGCTACTTCACACCCATCATCAACGCCCCTGAGGTCGCGATCCTGGGCGTGTGCAAGAGCGCGACCGAGCCGCGCTGGGACGGACAGGCCTTCGTTCCCCGGTTGATGCTGCCGTTGTCTCTGGCGTGGGACCATCGCGTGATTGACGGCGCTGCCGCGGCGCGTTTCAACGCCTACCTCGGCACAATCCTGGCGGATTTCCGCCGCGTGCTCCTCTAAGCCGCGTCGATGACGACGGTGGTGGTGGTGCGCAAGGGCAACACGGTGGCGATTGCTGCAGACAGCCTCGTCACCTTCGGTGACACGCGTCTGGCGCATGGCTATGAAGCCAATCAGAAGTTGTTTCGATGTGGCAACTCGTGGATCGGCATGGCCGGGACAACGGCCCACTTTCCGGTGTTGCGCAAGGCCTTGTCTGCGCTGCCGGCGGAAGATCTGAGGTTGCAGTCGCGTGACGAAGTCTTTGACACCTTCCTCAAGCTTCACCCCAAGCTCAAGGAAACCTACTTCCTCAACACCAAGGAAGAAGAAGCCGATCCGTATGAGAGCTCACAGTTCACTGCACTCATCGCCAACCCGTCGGGCATCTACGCCGTCTACTCGTACCGCGAAGTGTTCGAGTTCGACCGCTTCTGGGGCATCGGCACCGGGCGCGGATTCGCCCTAGGCGCGATGTACGCTTCGTACGACTCCGTGAGATCCGCGCGCGCACTGGCCGAACTGGGCGTGCGCGCCGGTTGCGAATTTGACAAGAACTCGAGTGGGCCCATACGTGCCCACACAATCAAGCTGAAAGCCTGACAGCATGGCGCTCATCGACATCAAGGTTCCCGATCTCGGTCACTTCATCGAGTGCGACCTTGTCGTGCTTGGGGCCGGCCCCGGAGGCTACTCCGCAGCGTTCCGCGCCGCCGATTTGGGTTTGAAAACGGTACTGGTGGAGCGCTACCCCACGCTTGGCGGGGTGTGCCTGAACGTCGGCTGCATTCCTTCCAAGGCGCTGCTGCATGTCGCTGCGGTGATGGATGAAGTCAAGCATTTCGCCGCGCTGGGAGTCGCGTTCGCCGAACCGACCGTGGACCTTGCCAAACTCAAGGCGCACAAGGACAAGGTCGTGGGCAAGCTGACCGGCGGGCTGGCGGCGATGGCCAAGATGCGAAAGGTGACGGTGCTGCAAGGCAGCGGTGAGTTTGCCGACCCCTTCCACCTGTCGGTCAGGCTGGCCAACGGAGCCGCGCAGACGATTCGGTTCAAGCGCGCCATCATCGCCGCCGGGTCCGAGGCCATGAAGCTGCCGTTCTTGCCGGACGACCCCCGCGTCGTGACGAGCACCGGCGCACTGGAGTTGCGCCAGCGTCCCAAGCGGGTACTCATTGTGGGCGGCGGAATCATCGGCCTGGAGATGGGCACGGTGTATTCCACGCTCGGCGCTCGGCTTGACGTCGTTGAAATGCTCGACGGCCTGATGCTCGGCGCGGACCGCGACCTGGTCAAGGTCTGGCAAAGAATGAACGCGCCACGCTTTGACAAGATCATGCTGAAGACGAAGACCGTCGGTGCGCAGGCCAAGGCCGAAGGTATTTCGGTTCAATTTGAAGGCGAGGGAGCTCCCAGCCAGCCGCAGCTCTATGACATGGTGCTTCAGGCGGTGGGTCGTTCGCCGAACGGCAAGAAGATCGATGCCGACAAGGCTGGCGTGGCGGTTGGCGAGCGCGGCTTCATCCCGGTGGATCGGCAGATGCGCACGAACGTTGCACACATTTTCGCGATCGGCGACATCGTCGGCCAACCCATGCTCGCGCACAAGGCCGTGCACGAAGCACATGTCGCGGCGGAAGTTGCGGCGGGAGAACAGTTGGGCGATGCGAAGCTGCGACTGGCGAGCTTCGATGCAAGTGTCATACCCAGCGTGGCTTACACCGATCCTGAAATCGCATGGGTTGGCGTCACGGAAGACGATGCCAAGGCGAAAGGAATGAGAGTCAGGAAGGGCCTGTTTCCCTGGTCGGCTTCCGGCCGCGCCATTGCGAACGGTCGCGACGAAGGCTTCACCAAACTCCTGTTCAGCGAGGAGACGCACCGCATCGTCGGCGGCGGCATCGTCGGCACCCATGCCGGCGACATGATCGGCGAGGTTGCTCTGGCCATCGAGATGGGCGCCGACGCGGTCGATATCGGCAAGACGATCCACCCGCATCCAACGCTAGGCGAGAGCATCGGAATGGCGGCGGAAGCGCTCAAGGGCGTCTGTACCGACTTGCCGCCGACGAAGCGCTGAGCTTTTTGTCGAGGTCCATGGCTTGGCGAGGGCTGCGAAACGCGACAGAACGACGGCCACTGTGGAGGATTCGATGGCGCACACGATGTGCTGCGCTCGGAATCCTACAAAGTTCGTGTCGAAAGCATTCCAATGGGCATACGTGTTACGAAACGCCTATGTCACTGATCCGTCAAATCTGGATGCTGTTGTTCGCCACGCTGTTCTTGTCGCTGGTGGGCAGCGTCAGCGTGAACGTGGACAGTTCGCGCGCGTCACTTCAGGGTCAGCTGAGCAGCAAGAATCGCGATGACGCCGATTCGCTGGCCATGCTCTTGTCGCATCAGCAAGGCGATGCGCAGGCGATGGTCAAGGCCATGACGGCGCTGTTTGACACGGGGGCGTACCAGCGCATTCGTTTCATTGCCGCGGACGGCAACGTGCAGTTCGATCGAGCCGGAACGGCGACGCCGTGGCACGCACCGCGCTGGTTCGTCGACTGGGTCTGGCTCGAAGCTGCTCCGGGTGTTTCGCCGGTTGTCGACGGCGCACGCGATCTCGGCAGCGTCGAGGTTCAGGGCCACGCCGCCTTCCTGCACGACGAGTTGTGGCTCGCGACTCAACGCTCGGCAGTGGCGTTGGCCCTGGTCGGCGGCCTGGCCGCAATGTTCGCGATGCTGGGTGTGGCGCGGCTGCGCGCCCCCATCGATGCCGCGGTCGAGCAGGCGCGCGCCCTGGAGCGTGGAGAGTACGTGACGCTGAGTGAACCGCGAACCCCGGAACTGCGCCGCCTGACACGTGCGATGAACTCGATGGTGGGTCGACTCAAACAAGTGTTCGAAGCGCAGTCGGCGCAAGTGGAAACCTTGCGCCGCCAGGCAAATTGCGACAACTTGACCGGTTTGGCGAATCGAACTCACTTCCTAGGCCAGATGACTGTGGCTATGCAGCGCGAAGACGGCACGGCTTATGGCGGGCTGGTGCTGTTGCGCGTGATCGACCTGGCTGAGGTGAACCGTACGCTGGGACACACCGCCACCGACCAGATGCTCGTCGCCATCGCTCACGTGCTGCAGACCTATACGCAACGGGGTCATGGTTGCCTGGTGGGGCGGCTCAATGGGTCCGATTTCGCGCTGGGACTGCCCGTGGGGGGCGTGGCGGAAGAAACCGCGCAAGCGATCGCCGGCGCGCTTCGCGCCGCATTGCCCGCGTTCGGCTCGAACGTTGGTGTTGCGTTTGGCGCCGTAGAAGTTTCGCGCGCGATGTCGATGGCGGCGTTGATGAACGCTGCCGACATGGCACTAGCGCGCGCCGAGGCACGCGGCGGTTTTGCCGTGGAGGTCGAGGGGGAAGTACCTTCGGTTTTCGTGGGTCTGGGCGAGGCCGCCTGGCGTCAGCACATCCAGGCGGCCCTCGCGGCAGGGCGCATGCAACTCGGCGAGGTTGCTGTCCTGGCGCCGGGGGGTCGCCTGGTCCACGTCGAATGCCCCTTGCGATTGCAGTTGGAGCCGGACGGCGACTACGAGGTGGCGGCGCGCTGGCTTCCTCTGGCGATGCGCGGGCGCTTGACATCGTTGATCGATACCACCGCGGCAGTGAGCGCGCTGCGTGAGATCGGCAAGGACGGGCGCGCGCGCTGCGTCAGCATTTCGGCTGCGTCGCTTGCCGATATCGAGTTCATACCTAAGCTGCGCGCTGCGTTGGCTGAATCTGCGCGCTCGACCAAGCAGCTGTCGCTAACGGTCGGTGAGGGCGCCGCGATCGACCAGTTCGCGCGCGTGCGCGAACTTTCACGGCAATTGCGGCCCAGTGGCGTGAAGCTCGGTCTGGAGCACGCGGGCAATCGCCTGTCGCAGATCGATCGCCTGCTTGACGCGGGCCTGGACTTCGTCAAACTCGACAGTTCGGTGACGATGGGTGTCGCCACCGACGCAAGCCGAGCCGCATACATCAGCGGCGTCGTTGCAATGTTGCACAGCGTCTCGATCGACGTTTACGCCGAAAGCGTGAACGACCGGGCCGACGCCAATGCGCTGGATGAACTTGGCGTCGACGCGGTCTCTGGCGCGGCGGCCGGCGTCTCCACGCAAGTCGAGTTGACCTGACCACCGGAGGGCTGCCGCCCGGCGTCAGCCGATGTCGGCGCAGTGCACGCCGAAATGGCCTTTGCGCCGGTCGTCGAAGTAGCGCTGCAGCGTTTCGCGGACTGTGCGGAACGCCAATTCGTCCCAGGGAATCTGCTCCTCCGTGAACAGCCGCGCTTCGATGGTCTCGGGGCCCGGCGAAAAATCGGTGTCGCACAGGCGCGCCCGGTAGTACAGGTGCAGTTGCCCGACCCGCACCACGTTGAGAAGCGTGAGCAGGCCCTCGAGCTCGATTCGCGCGCCGGCTTCCTCAACCGTTTCGCGAATCGCGCCTTGTGACGTGCTTTCACCAAGTTCGAGAAAACCCGCCGGCAAAGTCCAGAAGCCGTGGCGGGGCTCGATATTGCGCCGGCACAGCAGGACCTGGTCCTCCCACACCGGGACGGTACCGACGACGTTGATGGGATTTTCGTAGTGAATCGCGCTGCAGGCAGAACACACCGCGCGCTCTCGGTTGTCGTCGGCGGGAATCTCGTAGCGGATTGCGCCGGCGCAAGTCTTGCAGTGTCGAATGCTGCGTGGCGTGAACATGCAAATCAGTGTAGCGCGGGGCCCATGGCATGATCGGCATCCGCGTGCGAGGTGTGTCCCATGGAGCTGTACAACTACTTCCGTTCTTCGGCATCGTATCGGGTGCGAATCGCCCTGGCGATCAAAGGCATTTCATACGACTATGTCGCCGTGCATCTGGCGAAGAACGAGCACTTGCAGCCGGGCTTCGGCGAACTGAACGCGTCGCGGCTTGTGCCGTTGCTCAAAGACGGCGACACACTGCTGACGCAGTCGCTCGCAATCATTGAATACCTTGAAGAAACGCATCCGGCACCGCCGCTGCTGCCGGCGGACCCCGTGGCGCGGGCTCGCGTGCGCGCCTTGGCGTATGACGTCGCCTGCGAAATTCACCCGTTGAACAACCTGCGCGTGCTGCGCTACCTGGTGCATGACCTCAAGCTCAGCGAAGACGACAAGAACCGCTGGTATCGGCACTGGGTCGAGACGGGACTGGAGGCGGTGGAGCGGCAATTGGCTGTGCACCCCGCCACGGGGCGGTTTTGCCATGGCGATCAGCCGACACTCGCCGACTGCGCCCTGGTGCCGCAAATCCACAATGCGCAGCGGTTCGATTGCCGGCTTGCGCATGTGCCGACGGTGATGCGGATTTTTGAAGAGTGCATGCGCCTGGAAGCCTTCTCGAAGACCCAGCCTTCGGCGTGCCCGGACGCCACGTGAAGCCGCAAGTGCGCCATCCGCAGTGGCTGGTCCCGGATTGGGGCGTGACGGGCGTGGGGGCGCTGATGACAACTCGTGCCGGCGGCTTCAGCGCGGCGCCGTTTGACACCATGAACCTGAGCCCTCGCGTCGGCGACGATGCGTCCGCCGTGCTGCTCAACCAGTCAAGGCTTGCGCAGGTCATAGGGGCCAAGCCGCTCTATTTGCGGCAAGTCCACGGCTGTACCGTGGTGCGCCTGGACCGGTCCGATTTCAGCGACTCCGCGGTTCAGCGTGAAGCCGACGCCAGCGTGACGACGCAGCCGGGAGTCGCATGCACTGTGCTGGTTGCGGATTGCCTGCCCGTGTTGTTCGCCGCGCCGCAAGGCCGGGCCGTAGGTGCGGCTCACGCCGGCTGGCGCGGGCTGGCAGCTGGGATCCTGGAAGCCACGCTGCGCGAGGTCTGCGCGGCGGCGGGCTGCGAAAGCGCCCAAGTGCAATGCTGGGTCGGGGCATGCATCGGGCCGCGCCGCTTCGAAGTCGGCGACGACGTGCTCCAGGCCTTCCGCGCCGGAACCGGCACCGAGGTGCCTGAGTTCGAATCGAAAGGCACGGGCAAGTGGTTGGCAAACTTGCCGCTGCTTGCGCGCTCGCGCCTGAATGCGGTGGGCGTCACGGCCATTCATGGGGGCTCCTGGTGTAGCCATGAAGACGCGGCGCGCTTTTTCTCCTATCGGCGAGACGGCACCACGGGTCGAATGGCCGCAGCGATCTGGATCGAGGCTTGATCCTGCTGGCGCGATTGCAGTCGACGCGGGGTAAGCCCGCAGTTCAATTCAACGCCCATACCTACAGAATATCGTGGCCATGAAGCGCTTGGAGGAGCTTGCATGAAGGACAACAAGGCCTTGCCAACGCCGCAAGCCCCTGCAATGCTGAACGCCATGGGTGCCATTGCCGGCCTCAACGTGCCACAGCAGGCCCTGACTGAATTGCAGGGTCGCTATCTGCAAGAGGCCACGGACATTTGGAATCAGGCGCTGCGATCGCTGCAGGCCAGCCCGCCTGCCGCGGGGCAGGCGCCGCTCGAAAAAATTGCCGATCGGCGTTTTGCCTCGGCGGACTGGAGCACCAACCCACTCAGCGCCTACAGTGCACAGATGTACCTGTTGAATGCGCGCACCCTCACGGAAATGGCGGACCGGCTCGATGGCGACGCCAAGGCGCGTCAACGGATTCGCTTCGCCGTGCAGCAGTGGGTCGACGCGGCCGCCCCCAGCAACTACCTGGCCATGAATCCCGAGGCCTTGCGCAAGGCCATCGAAACCCAAGGGGAAAGCATCACGCAAGGCGTGCAGCAGCTGTTGGGCGACGTGCAACAGGGGCACATGTCGCAAACCGACGAAAGCGTTTTTGAAGTCGGCGTCAACGTGGCGACGAGCGAAGGCAGCGTCGTTTTCGAGAACGAGCTGTTCCAGTTGCTTGAGTACAAGCCGCTGACGCCTCAGGTCCACGAGCGGCCGCTGCTGTTCGTGCCGCCGTGCATCAACAAGTACTACATCCTGGACCTGCAGCCCGACAATTCGTTGATCCGCTACACCGTCGAACAAGGGCATCGCGTCTTCGTCATGAGCTGGCGCAACCCCGATGAGAGCCTGGCCCGCACCACCTGGGACGACTACATTGAAGACGCGGCGATCTGCGCCATCGAGCGGGTTCAGGAGCTTTCCGGCAGCGACACGATCAATGCCCTGGGCTTTTGCGTGGGTGGAACGATACTTTGCACCGCACTCGCGGTGCTTGCCGCACGAGGCGACAGGCCGGTCTCCAGCCTGACGCTGTTGACGACGCTGCTCGATTTCAGCGACACCGGCGTGCTCGACGTGTTCATCGACGAGACGATGGTGCGAACCCGCGAAATGACGCTCGGTCCGGACAGCCCGGGGGGCGGCAATCTGCTCAAGGGCCAGGAACTCGCCACGACGTTCAGCTTCCTGCGTCCCAATGATCTGGTGTGGAACTACGTCGTGGGCAATTACCTGAAGGGCGAGAGACCCCCGGCCTTTGACCTGCTGTACTGGAACTCCGACAGCACCAATCTTCCGGGGCCGATGTTTTGCTGGTACCTGCGCAACACCTACCTCGAAAACAGGCTCATGCAGCCGGGCGCCCTGCAGGTATGCGGCCAGCAAGTCGATCTGCGTTCGATCAAATTGCCGACCTACGTATACGCCTCACGGGAAGACCACATCGTTCCCTGGGAAGCGGCTTATCGCAATACTCAGGTGCTCGACGGTAAAGTTCGTTTCGTGCTGGGCGCCTCCGGGCACATTGCCGGGGTGATCAACCCACCTGCCAAGGGCAGACGCAGCCATTGGATAGGCTCCGGTGCGTTGCCGGCGGATCCGAAGCGCTGGTTGGAGCGCGCCGAAGAAAGGCCGGGAAGTTGGTGGCCCGACTGGGCACATTGGTTGCAAGGCCATGCTGGCAAGCTCGTGCCAGCCCCGAAGAGCCAGGGCAATCGCAAGTACAGAGTCATTGAACCGGCACCTGGCCGTTACGTCAAACAGAAAGCTTGAGTCTTTTTTACAGGAGAGTTTGTGATGAATGAGATCGTGATCGTCGCCGCCGCACGCACCGCTGTCGGCAAGTTTGGTGGAACTTTGGCCAAGACACCCGCACCGGAAATGGGCGCCGCCGTCATTGCCGAATTGTTGAAGCGCGCCAAATTGACCGGGGACCAGATCGGCGAAGTCATCCTAGGCCAGGTGCTGCAAGCCGGCGCCGGGCAGAACCCAGCGCGTCAAGCCGTCATCAAGGCCGGCCTGCCACATGCGGTTCCGGCGATGACGATCAACAAGGTCTGCGGCTCGGGCCTGAAAGCCGTGATGCTCGCCGCGCAGGCGATTCGCGACGGCGACTCCGAGATCGTGATCGCCGGCGGACAGGAAAGCATGAGCATGGCGCCACACGTCTTGATGGGTTCACGCGACGGCCAGCGCATGGGCGACTGGAAGATGATCGACTCGATGATCAGCGACGGACTGTGGGACGTGTACAACCAGTACCACATGGGCGTGACGGCTGAGAACGTCGCCAAGAAGTATGGTGTGAGCCGCGCCGACCAGGACGCGCTGGCGCTGGCGTCGCAGCAAAAGGCAGCAGCCGCCCAGGATGCGGGTCGCTTCAAGGACGAAATCGTACCGTTCAGCATCGCGCAGAAGAAAGGCGATGCACTCGTCTTCGCGGCTGATGAATTTATCAACCGCAAGAGCACGGCCGAAGTCCTGGCCGGCTTGCGCCCGGCGTTTGACAAGGCGGGCAGTGTCACTGCAGGCAATGCGTCAGGGCTGAACGATGGCGCAGCAGGCGTGGTCGTGATGAGCGCCAAGAAGGCGGATCAGTTGGGCTGCAAGCCGCTCGCCCGCATCGCGAGTTACGCCAGTTCGGGCCTCGACCCGGCGATCATGGGCATGGGGCCGGTTTCGGCATCGCGCCGTGCGCTCGAGCGTGCAGGCTGGAAGCCTGCCGACCTGGACCTGCTCGAAATCAACGAGGCTTTTGCAGCCCAGGCATGCGCGGTTCATAAGGAAATGGGCTGGGATACCTCCAAGGTCAACGTCAACGGCGGTGCGATCGCGATCGGTCACCCGATCGGTGCATCAGGCTGCCGCATCCTCGTGACGCTGCTGCATGAAATGCAGCAGCGCGGCGCCAAGCGCGGTATTGCCTCGTTGTGCATCGGCGGCGGTATGGGCGTTGCGATGACGCTCGAGCGCTGACCACTTCCGAACCGAGGAGCGACAGATGACCCAGAAAATTGCATACATCACGGGTGGAATGGGCGGCATCGGCACGACCATGTGCCAGCGCCTGCACAAAGACGGATTCAAAGTCATCGCCGGTTGCGGCCCGAGCCGCGACCACGTCAAGTGGATTGGTGAACAACAAGCACTGGGCTATACCTTTTGCCCATCGGTGGGCAACGTCAGCGATTGGGATTCGACCGTCGCCGCCTTCGAAAAGATCAAGGCCGAACATGGCACGGTCGACGTGCTCGTGAACAACGCGGGCATCACGCGCGATGGCATGTTCCGCAAGATGACGCCTGCAGACTGGCACGCCGTGATCGACACCAACCTGACGAGCCTGTTCAACGTGACCAAACAGGTCATCGAAGGCATGATGGAAAGCGGCTGGGGCCGCATCATCAATATCAGTTCGGTGAACGGCGAGAAGGGCCAGTTCGGCCAGACGAACTATTCAGCCGCAAAGGCCGGCATGCACGGCTTCACGATGGCGCTGGCTCAAGAAGTTGCGAGCAAGGGCGTGACGGTGAATACTGTCAGCCCGGGCTATATCGCGACCGACATGGTGAAGTCGATTCGTCAGGATGTGCTCGACAAGATCGTCTCGGGAATTCCAGTCAAACGCCTGGGCACTCCGCAGGACATCGCATCTATCGTGTCCTGGGTCGCTTCCGACGAGTCCGGGTTCGCTACCGGGGCTGACTTCTCGGTCAACGGAGGCTTGCACATGGGCTGAGGCTGGACCCGCCCAATTGCGCCAAGCGCTGCGCGGCAGCAAGCAAACCGGGCTCTCCGCCGTCCCACGCGATCAGGAGCTGCGGCGCCGAAAAACCGGGGAAGTTGCGGCTCATCGATTGCAAATACACGGGGTCGTAGTGGCTCACGAGCAGCTCACGGACCACTGATTCGATTCGGCCGGCACGCGCCGCCTGGTGCCAGTCGTCCACGACCTCGTGGCCACGCACTACCCGCAGGGCATCCAGGCGCTTGCAGAAGGCGTCGACGTCGTCGGCGAAGTGCCGGTACTCCCGCATCAGCAGCGCGACGCGTGCGTCCAGCGGCAGGTCGAGCACCACGCAAGGCGCGGCGCGCATGCGCTGCACCAAGGCCGGCGGCACCTGCACGTCACCGACCTTCTTGCTTTCGCTCTCGACCCAGATGCGACGCTTCGTGTCGAAGCCCCGCAATCGATCCCACAACATCGACTCGAACATCCTCTGCCCCGGTTGGTGCTGCCCCGGAACAAGCCCAAGCACCGAGCCACGGTGGTTCGCCAGGTTTTCCAGATCGAGAACCTGTTCGCCCAGGCTCGCCAAGACATGCAACAACTGGCTCTTGCCGGAACCGGTGGTGCCGCACACCACGCACAGATCCAGAAATTGGGGCAGCGCCTCGAGTTCGGCGATCACGGCGCGCCGGTACTCGCGGTAGCCGCCGTCGAGGAATTGCACCTGCCAACCGATCTGGCCGAGCACCATGGCCAGCGCGCCGCTGCGCTGGCCGCCGCGCCAGCAATACACCAGCGGGCGCCAGCCCTTCGGTTTTTGCATCGCTTCGCGTTCGATGTGCGCGGCGATGTTGCGCGCCACGAGCACGGCGCCGCGCTTCTTCGCGTCGAACGCCGAAACCTGTTTGTACTCGGTGCCCACGGCAATACGCTGCGCATCGTCCAGGCTCGGCCAATTGACGGCACCGGGAACATGATCCTGCGCAAACTCGCTTTCCGAGCGGGTGTCGATCAGGCTGTCGAAACTTTCCAGCCGCGCCAATGCGTCAGCGGCGGTGATGCGGGTCACGGACATTGAAGGTCAAACCTGGATGGCTTCGAGCAGTTCCGTCTCGATGGCGATCTGCTGCTTGTTGTGTTGCAACTCCGGACCGTCGATCAGGAATGTGTCCTCGACGCGCTCACCCAGCGTCGTGATCTTTGCGAGCTGCAGATTGACGCGGTGGCGCGCCAGCACGCGGGCGATGGCGAAGAGCAAGCCGGTGCGGTCGTTTGCCGAGATGCCCAGCAACCAGGCCTGGGCGCGTTCGTCCGGCCGCAGCGTGATGCGCGGTGTCACCGGGAACGACTTGACGCGTCGCGAGATGCGGCTGCGGCGTGGCTGTGGCAGCGGCCCCTTGGCGGCAAGCACCTGGGCGAGTTGGATCTCCACAAGCAGGATCAGATCGCGATAGCTGTCCTGCGCCGCGGTGCTGGTGATCTGAAAGGTGTCAAGCGCATAGCCGGTGTGGGTGGTGTGCACCTTGGCGTCGAGGATGTTGTAGTCCGCGGTGTCGAAGTATCCGCAGATGCGCGCGAACAAGTCTTCCTGGTCAGGGGTGTACACCAGCACTTGCAAGCCTTCCGCCAGTGGCGACAGGCGCGCACGCACGACGGGCTGTTGGGTGTTGACGTGCTCATGCAGAACCCGCGCATGCCAGGCAATGTCAGCGGCGTCGTGACGCGCGAAGTAGCTCACGCTGAGCGTGTTCCACAGTGCTACTTCCACCCCGGGGGGAATCGAGAACAGGTTCAGCGAGTTGCGCGCGTCGTGTTTTCGGGCCTCGATTTCTGCGTCGAGATTGAGCTTTGCGCCGCCCAGGGCGCGCAGAGTCAGCCGGTAAAGGTCTTCCAGCAGCTTACCTTTCCAGGCATTCCATACCTTGGGGCTGGTGCCGCGGATGTCGGCCACGGTCAGAAGGTACAGCGCCGTCAATCGCTGTTGCGTTCCGACCTCAGCGGCGAATTGTTCGATCACCTGCGGGTCGGAGAGGTCCTCCTTTTGCGCGACGTGCGACATCCTCAGGTGGTTCTTGACGAGAAACTCGATCAGCGCCGACTCTTCGCGCGGCAGGCCATGGTCACGGCAAAAGCGTCGCGCTTCCATCTCGCCCAGGTCGGAGTGGTCACCGCCGCGGCCCTTGGCGACGTCGTGAAACAGCGCGGCGATGTAGAGCAGGTACGGCTTGTCCCATGTCGCGCCAAGCTGGGAACAGAATGGGTACTCGTGCGCGTGTTCGGGGATGAAAAAGCGCCGCACGTTGCGCAGCACCATCAAGATGTGCTGATCGACGGTGTACACATGGAACAGGTCGTGCTGCATCTGCCCGACGATGCGCCGAAACACCCACAGCGTGCGCCCGAGCACGCTGGTCTGGTTCATGAGGCGAAAGGCGTGGGTCTGCCCGCGCGGCTCACGCAGGATGCGCATAAAATTTGCGCGGTTCACCGGGTCGCGGCGAAACTTAGCGTCCATCACGTCGCGCGCGTTGTACAGCGCACGCAGCGTGCGGGCGGATAAACCGTTGATGCCCAGTGTCTGCTGGTAGGTCAGGAACGTTTCCAGGATGGCGTGTGGGTCGCGGTGGTACAGGTCGTCGCTCGCCACTTCGAGCATGCCGCCGCGCTCCAGGAACTTCGCGGAAATGGGCCGCATCGGCGCGCTCTGCGAGCCTTGAATTCGTTCCTCGATATTGAGCAGCAGGATCTGGTTCAACTGGGTCACTGCTTTGGCGGCCCAGTAGTAGCGCCGCATCAGCAACTCCGAAACACGTTGGCCGGGCTTGGGCACATAGCCGAAACTCTGCGCCACTGCGGTCTGCAGGTCGAACACCAGCCTGTCTTCACGGCGCCCGGCGACGATGTGCAGGCGCGCGCGAATCAGACGCAACATGCCTTCGTTGCGTTGCAACTGCTTGACTTCGAAGTCCGTGATCAAGCCGTTCGCGGCCAACGCGCTCCAGGTCTTTCCCAGGCCCGCGGCACGTGCCACCCAGATCAATATGTGCAGGTCGCGCAGGCCGCCCGGACTTTCTTTGCAGTTTGGCTCAAGTGCGTAGGGCGTGTCTTCGAACTTGTGATGGCGCTGCTGCATCTCCAACGTCTTGGCTTGGAGGAACGCCTTGGGATCGATGGCGCCCGTGATGACCTCGGCGAAGTGATTGAAGACGCGCCGCGATCCGCACAGAAATCGCGATTCGAGCAGGGCGGTCTGTATCGTCACATCACGCTGTGCCTCGGCAACACATTGCTCGACGCTGCGCACGCTGGAGCCGATCTCCAATCCGGTGTCCCAGCACAGCGTGATGAAGCCTTCAATGGCGCGTCGAAGCACCTGCGTTTCGGGGGTTTGCGCGGTGGCGTCTGCGTCGGCTTCGGTGAGCTCGGAGCCCGGCGAAAGCAGGATCAGCACGTCGATGTCGGAATGCGGGAACAGCTCGCCGCGGCCATAGCCGCCCACGGCAACCAAGGTCGCCGTGTCAGGCACCTTGGCCATGCGCCACAGTTGTTGCAGGACCTGGTCGACATGTTTACTCAAGGCGCGCAGCAGTCGGCTCGCGGACGTGGCGGTTGCACGTGCCTGGCCGTGCTGCGCGATCAGCGCCGCCTTGCCGTCGCGGAACTGGGTGCGAAGCGCGACGACACTTGCGCTGGGCTGGGGATGCGCCCTCGCCGCGGCAGGCGTGGCCATGGCGCGGGTCAGCCGGTGACGAACGCAGGCGGCGGTGGGCTTCCTGCCGAAAGCGTCATCACCTCGTAGCCCGTCTCGGTGACGAGCACGGTGTGCTCCCATTGCGCTGACAGCGACTTGTCCCGGGTCACGATGGTCCAGCCGTCACCGGTTTCGCGCACGTCGCGCCGACCGGCGTTGATCATGGGTTCGATCGTGAACATCATTCCGGGTACCAGTTCTTCCTGGGTGCCCGGGCGCCCGTAGTGCATGACCTGAGGTTCCTCATGGAACCTTCGGCCAATGCCATGCCCGCAGAATTCGCGCACGATCGACAGGCCGTTGCTCTCGGCGAACGTCTGAATCGTGTGCCCCACATCGCCCAGTCGCAGCCCAGGCTTGACGCGCTGGATGCCGCGCCACATTGCCTCGTAGGTGAGCTGGCACAGTCGCCTGGCGGCAATCGACCCCGAGCCCACCACGAACATGCGGCTGGTGTCGCCATGCCAGCCGTCCTTGATGACGGTCACGTCGATGTTGACGATGTCGCCGTTCTTCAGCGGTCGCTCGTTGGGGATGCCATGGCAGACCTGATGATTAACCGAAGTGCAGATCGACTTCGGATAGGGCGTGTAACCCGGTGGCGCATAGTTCAGTGGCGCGGGAATCGTGCCCTGGACATTGATGATGTAATCGTGCGCAAGCTTGTCGAGCTGGTCGGTGGACACACCGGGCCGCACATGAGGGGTGAGCATGTCCAGAACTTCGGAGGCGAGGCGCCCTGCGACACGCATTCCCTCGATATCCGCAGCACTCTTGATCGTGATCGTCATGGGTGGGGATTATCTCATCGGCCCCGTAAAATGCCCTCTTCGCTGAGCGCTATGCCGCGCTGCCTGCCGCTTCCGCCACCTCGTCGAATGACTTACGTTTAAGCGTCGCGTCCATGCATCTGCTACGTTTCGAGGGCGGCAATGCGCTGTCGGGTTTTCGCGCCGCCGCGCTGCTCGCCCGATTGGGCGAGGTGAGCCGGCGCATCACGTCGGTGCATGCACGCCACGTGCACTGGGTGTGCAGTGATGCCCCTGTGTCGCGCGGCGAACGTGACAAGCTGGAAGGGCTGCTGCGCTACGGACCCGCCTATACCGGCCTGGGAGATGGCGCCTTGGTCGTCGTGGCGCCGCGGCTGGGTACGGTATCGCCCTGGGCGTCCAAGGCGACCGACATTGCCCACAACTGCGGCCTGGCATTACGGCGCATTGAACGCGTGACTGAGTATCGGTTGTCGATTTCATCGCCGTTGCTTGGCACCGCGCGGTCGCTGGAACCGCAGCAGTGGAGTGCCGCAGCGGTTCTGCTCCATGATCGGATGACGGAGAGCGTGTTCGCGGTGAGCGATGACGCGGCGCATCTGTTTGACGCGCAGCCGGGCAAGGCGATGCAGCGGCTCGACGTGCTCGGCCAGGGTCGCGCCGCGTTGGTGTCGGCCAACAGCGAATTCGGCCTGGCACTGAGCGACGACGAGCTCGACTATCTCGTCGCGGCCTTCACCAAGCTCGGGCGCAACCCAAGCGACGTGGAGTTGATGATGTTTGCCCAGGCGAACAGCGAGCACTGCCGGCACAAGATCTTCAATGCCCAATTCATCATTGACGGTGAGCGTCAAGAGCGCTCCATGTTCGCGATGATCCGTCACACTGAGGCCTGTTCGCCGCAGCGCACGGTGGTTGCGTATGACGACAACGCGTCGGTGATGCAAGGGCATGAAGTGGAGCGCTGGCTGCCCCAAGGATTCACCAACGCCCCGGCCTATGGCGCGCGACGTGAACTCACACATGTGCTGATGAAGGTGGAAACGCACAACCACCCCACGGCGATCTCGCCGTTCGCGGGTGCTGCCACGGGCGCCGGCGGTGAAATTCGGGATGAAGGCGCCACCGGCCGTGGCGCGCGGCCGAAAGCCGGTGTCACCGGTTTCAGCGTGTCCAACCTGCACCTGCCCGGAACCGACGAGCGCTGGGAACGTGGTGCGACGGGAAAGCCCGAGCATATTGCGAGTGCGCTCCAGATCATGATCGACGGGCCGCTGGGAGGCGCGGCATTCAACAATGAATTTGGCAGACCCAACCTGGCGGGCTACTTTCGTGTCTATGAACAGGCCGTCGGCGAGGGCCCTGACGCCGTGCATTGGGGTTATCACAAGCCGATCATGATCGCGGGCGGACTGGGTTCGATCGCGGCGTCGCAAACGAAGAAGAAGCGCTTTTCCGCAGGCACGCTTCTCGTGCAACTGGGCGGGCCGGGAATGCGCATCGGCATGGGGGGTGGGGCGGCAAGTTCGATGTCCTCTGGCGCGAACGCGACCGCGCTTGACTTTGATTCCGTACAACGTGGCAATCCGGAGATCGAACGCCGCGCGCAAGAAGTCATCAATCATTGCTGGGCGCTGGGCGAGACCAATCCCATCCTGGCGATTCACGATGTCGGCGCCGGCGGACTGAGCAACGCATTTCCCGAACTCGCGCATGGCGCAGGCGTGGGCGCACGTTTCGACCTGCGCAAGGTGCCCCTTGAAGAAAGCGGGCTCGCGCCCAAGGAAGTCTGGTGCAACGAGAGCCAGGAGCGATACGTTCTTGCGGTGGCGCCGCAAGGCCTGCCGCTGCTCGAGGCGATGTGCGAGCGCGAGCGCTGCCCCAGCGCCGTCGTGGGTGTGGCGACGCTGGAGGATCAACTCGTGCTTGAAGATGGCCCGGGCGGTGAACGGGCCATCGACATGCCGCTCGAGGTATTGCTCGGCAAGCCGCCACGCATGCAGCGCGACGTGCAGCGCATCGCACGGCGCAGTTCCGCGTTGATGCTCACTGGAATCGAATTGAGCAAGGCCGCGTTCGACGTGTTGCGCCACCCGACGGTGGCGAGCAAGCGCTTCTTGATCACGATCGGCGATCGCACCGTGGGCGGGCTGAGTGCACGCGACCAGATGGTCGGCCCTTGGCAAGTTCCGGTGGCCGACTGCGCCGTGACGTTCGCCGATTTCGTGAGTTTTGCCGGCGAAGCGATGGCGATGGGCGAGCGCACGCCGCTGGCTGCCCTGGACGCCCCGGCGTCGGGGCGCATGGCGGTTGCGGAAGCGCTGACGAATCTGCTCGCCGCGCCGATCGATCTGTCCGCTGTCAAGCTGAGCTGCAACTGGATGGCGGCATGCGGTGAGCCGGGCGAAGACGCAGCGCTCTATGACACCGTCCACGCGGTGGCCATGGAACTATGCCCGGCGCTTGGAATCGGTGTGCCGGTGGGCAAAGACAGCTTGTCGATGCGAACGCGCTGGAACGCACAGGGCCAGGCGCACCAGATCACGGCACCGGTGTCGCTGATCGTCACCGCATTCGCGACGCTCGACGACTTGCGCGCCACCTTGACGCCGCAATTGCGCGGCGGCGAAACGCATCTGGTGCTGATCGATTTGGGTGCAGGAAAGATGCGCCTGGGCGGATCGATCTTCGCGCAAACCATCGGTCAGTTCGGCGATCAGGTTCCGGACCTGGACGATGCCCAGCAGTTGAAGGCGCTCGTCGCGGCGATCAATGAACTGCGCGCGGCGGGATGGCTGCTGGCGTATCACGATCGCAGCGATGGCGGTATGTGGGCAACCGTGTGCGAAATGGCGTTCGCCGGTCAAATGGGCGTGAGCATCAACGTCGACATGTTGATCACGCAGGGCGACGGCATCGGCGACAGCCACGCCGAGTACGGGGATTCGAAGAACTGGGCGACGCAAGTCGGGCCGCGTCGCAATGAACTGACCCTTCGCGCGTTACTCAATGAAGAACTTGGCGTCGTGATCCAGATTCCTAGCGCTGAGCGCGATACGGTGATGGCGGTGCTGCGCAAGCACGGGTTGAGCCGGCACAGCCACGTCATCGGCCGCCCGAACGCGCAGCGCAGCGTCGAGGTCTGGCGCGACGCGAAAGTTCAGTTTTCGGCGCCGCTGGGTGACCTGCAGCAATCTTGGGACGAGGTGAGCTGGCGCATTGCCAGGCTGCGAGATGAGCCGCGGCATGCCGACGCCGAGCACGCTGCGGCAGGGCGGGTCGGCGATCCCGGCTTGCACGTGCATTGCACGTTCGATCCGACACTGCGCGTCACGGCTGCCCTGGCGAACGGGGTGCGCCCGAAGATCGCCATCCTTCGCGAGCAAGGCGTGAACAGCCACGTCGAGATGAGCTATGCGATGCACAAGGCGGGCTTTGAGACCTTCGACGTGCACATGAGCGACCTGCAGGCCGGTCGCGCGCGCCTTGACATGTTCCAGGGCCTGGTGGCGTGCGGCGGATTCAGCTACGGCGATACGCTCGGTGCCGGCGAAGGCTGGGCGCGCTCGATTCTTTTCGATCCTCGTCTTGCGGACCAGTTCGCGGCCTTCTTCGCCCGGCCCGCCACGCTGGCTCTGGGCGTGTGCAACGGCTGCCAGATGATGGCGGCACTCGCAGCCATCATCCCTGGGGCAAACGCCTGGCCGCGCTTCACGCGAAACCGCAGCGAGCAGTTCGAAGCGCGACTCAGCCTCGTTGAAGTGTTGCCCAGTGCATCGATCTTCTTCGCTGGCATGGCCGGTAGCCGCATTCCCATCGCCGTGGCGCATGGTGAGGGTTACGCCGACTTTTCACAACGCGGCGATGCGGCCGCAGTGCACCGGGCGCTGCGCTTTGTCGACAACCACGGCCAGGCCACGGACACTTATCCGTTTAATCCGAACGGAAGCCCCGGCGGTCTGACAGCGGTTACTACAGCCGATGGACGTTTCACGGCGCTGATGCCGCACCCCGAACGGGTGTTTCGCAACGTTCAGATGAGTTGGACGAGCGGTGACCCCAGCGCACCCAGTCCGTGGATGCGCATGTTCGACAACGCAAGGCAGTGGTTCGCTTGAGCCGAGCGAAACGCGGCGCGCCTTCGCCGCCCGCAGCGCGATTCGAGCGCCTGGATGCCCTGCGTGGCCTGGCCATCGCGTGGATGGCGGTCTTCCACTTCTGTTTCGATCTCAACTACTTCAAGCTCATCCAGCAGAACTTTTACACCGATCCGTTCTGGACAGTGCAGCGCGCGATGATCGTCAGCATGTTCATGTTCATCGCCGGTGTGGGCCAGGCGATCGCGTTGCAGCAAGACCGAGGCTGGAAGCACTTCTGGCGGCGCTGGGCGCAAATCGCCGGCTGCGCAGTCCTGGTCAGCGCCGGCTCGGCCTTGATGTTCCCGAAGAGCTACATCACGTTCGGCGTTCTGCATGGATTCGCCGTGATGCTGATCGTGGTTCGCCTCACCCAAGGTGCTGGCGCCTGGTTGTGGCTGGCGGGCCTGGTGGCGATCATGTTGCCCCAGTGGATACAGCATTCCTGGTTCGATACGCGCTGGACGAACTGGGTCGGACTGGTGACGCGCAAGCCCGTCACGGAAGACTTCGCTCCCGTCTTGCCGTGGCTTGGCGTGATGTGGTGGGGGTTGGCGAGCGGGCGCTGGATTCTCAGCCACCACCGCGACTGGTTTGAGGCAGCACTGCCACGCGGTCTCAACGGCCTGGCACTTCTGGGCCGCTGGAGCCTGAGCTTCTACATGCTGCACCAGCCGGTGCTGATCGGAATCCTGCTGCTCGTCATGGCCGTGCGCTGACGTTGAGGCGTGCCTTGCCCTTGGCTTCCAGCGCGGAATCGCGTTCCGCGCGGTCCCGCTCGATGCGGTGCCGGTGCGACGCGTAGCGCTCGCGCGCCTGCGCCGCGTGGGCGGCGCTCCAGGCCGACCAGCCAGACTTGGCGGCGTCAACGGCATGCATTGAAATGCAGTCCACCGGGCACACCGGAAGGCAAAGTTCGCAGCCGGTACACAAGGGTTCGACGACGCCGTGCATCACTTTGGGCGCACCGATCACACAGTCCACGGGGCAAACCTCGACGCACAAGGTGCAGCCGATGCACGCTGCCTCGTCGATACGCGCCAGGCGCAGCGGGCCTTCGACGCCGTGTTGCGTGCTCAGGGGCAGGGCGGCCTGGCCGGTGATCGCCGCCAGGCGGGCCACACCCTCCTGGCCGCCCGGAGGGCATTGGTTGATCGGCGCGTTGCCCTGTGCAATGGCGTCAGCATAGGCGCGGCAATCGTCGTAGCTGCACCGCTTGCACTGCGTTTGCGGCAGTGCGTCGTTGATTCGTTCGGCGAGGCTGGCGCTGGACGTCACGCCGAGATTGTCACCGCGCCGAGGTCACACGCCTCTTCTTGGGCGTCGTAGCCTGCGGGTGCCTCGCGCCGCCGCCTTGATTTGCCGCGATGAAGTCGCGAACCTGGGGGTAGACAAGCTCGCGCCAGCGCCGGCCGGAGAAGATGCCGTAGTGTCCGGCGCCTTCCACGTCGTAGTGGAACTGGCGCGACTTCGGGATTCCCGTGCACAGGTCATGCGCAGCGCGCGTTTGCCCGGCACCCGAGATGTCGTCGAGTTCACCCTCGATCGTCAGCAGGGCTGCGCTCTTGATGTCTTGCGGCCGAACGAGCTGTCCTCCGACTTTCCAGGTGCCGTTGACCAGCGCGAACTCCTGGAACACAGTCTTGATCGTGTCGAGGTAGTACTCGGCGGGCATGTCGAGAACGGCGTTGTACTCGTCGTAGAAGTCGCGATGGAACTCGGCGCTGTCGCCGTCGCCGCGCACCAGGTCGAGAAAATAGTCGTAGTGCGACTTGAGATGCCGGCCCGGATTCATCGCAATGAAGCCCGAGTGCTGCAAGAAGCCGGGGTAGACGCGCCGCCCCGCGCCTGGGTAGTTGACAGGCACCCGATAGATCACATTCTGTTCGAACCAACTGTGGCTCTTGTTCATGGCCAGGTTGTTCACTGCGGTTGGGCTCTTGCGGGCGTCGATCGGCCCGCCCATCATCGTCAGCGTGCGCGGCAGAGTTTCGCCGGCAGTGGCCATCAGCGAGACAGCCGCCAGCACCGGAACGGTCGGCTGGCACACCGAAATCACGTTCACGGCGCCGCCGACTTCGCGGATGAACTCCTGAACGTAGGCCACGTAGTCATCAAGGTGAAACGGGCCTGCCGCTCCAGGCACCATGCGGGCGTCGGTCCAGTCGGTGACGAACACTTTGTGGTCGCGCAGCAACTCGCGAATCGTTTCGCGCAACAAGGTGGAGTGGTGGCCTGACAGCGGCGAGAACACCAGCACCGTCGGTTGGTCTTTCATGCGCGCCAGCATCGACAAGTCGTCAGTGAAGCGCTTGAATCGCAGCAAGCGGCAGAACGGTTTCTCCAGCGCCACCTGCTCCTGCACCGCCACATCGATGCCGTCGACATTGACCGACGTGATGTTGAACTCCGGCTTTTCGTATTCCTTGGACAGGCGATGCATCAAGTCCAGCCCGGCTGAGACCCGCTGCGCCATTGGCGTATGCGACAGCGGTGACAGCGGGTGTGTATAGAGCTTGGACGAAGCGCTCGCGAACTCGGAAAACGGACTCAGTATCGCTCGATGCGTTTCATACCACTGGTAGATCATCGCAAAACTCTCCCTGGCCGGAACCTCCCTGACGTCAACGCTTCGGAACGAAGGCTGGACCTGGGACGTTCATTGTGCACCGCAGCATTCTACGGACATTCACTCCATCGTGGGCCAGTTTGTCTAGGGAGTTGCCCCGATGAACGAGGGTTTCCCCACTCAATTCGAGAATCAGGAGACCTTGGCAATGGCCTCGACCACTCGGTCGATGTTGGCGTGGTTCAGCGCAGCCACACAAATGCGGCCCGAGTCCAGGCCGTAGACGCCAAACTCCGCGCGCAGCCGCTGCATTTGCTCCTGGCTGAGGCCCGAGTAGCTGAACATGCCCTTTTGCGTGGTGATGTGGCTCGCGTCGCGCCCGGGCAGCTTGGCCTCGAGCTTGGTTCGCAGCAGCCTGCGCATTTCCTGGATGCGCAACCGCATCGCGCCAAGCTCTTCTTCCCATTGCGCACGCAGCGCGGGGGCCGTCAACACGGCGGCGACAACTTGCGCTCCATGCGTGGGCGGAGTGGAATAGTTGGTTCGAATGACGCGTTTGAGCTGGCTCAACACCCGAGCGGCAGACTCCTTGGCGTCGCAAACAACACTCAATGCGCCGACACGTTCGCCGTACAACGAAAAGCTTTTCGAAAAACTGGTCGAGACGTAGAACTCCAGGCCTGCGGCGATGAACATGCCGACCACAGCTCCATCTTCGGCAATGCCGTCGCCAAAGCCCTGGTACGCCATGTCAAGAATGGCCACGAGGCCGCGCGCTTTCACGATGGCGACCACTTCTTGCCATTGCGCCGCGTTGAGGTCGTAGCCGGTCGGGTTGTGGCAACAGGCGTGAAGCACAACAATGTTGCTGCGCGGTGCCGCGTTCAGCGCGGCCAGCATTCCAGGCACGTTCAAGCCTCGCCGCGGGGCGTCGTAGTACGGATAGCTTTCCACGACGAAACCAGCGCCCTCGAACAGCCCCCGGTGGTTCTCCCAGCTCGGGTCGCTGATCATCACGCAAGCGGGTGGTCGGCCTGCGGGCTGCAGCCGGCGCAAGAAATCGGCCGCGATCTTGAGACCACCGGTTCCGCCCAGCGCCTGCACGGTGGCGACACGTCCCTGACTCAGCGCTTCGCTGTGTGCTCCGAACACCAGCCCTTGCACGGCCTGGTCGTAAGACGCGATTCCGTCGATCGGCAGGTAACCGCGCGCTTTCGGGGCTTCCGCCATCGCCGTCTCGGCTGTGCGCACGCACTTGAGCAGAGGCAGCTTCCCGGTCTCGTCGCAATAGACGCCTACGCCGAGGTTCACTTTGACCGGGTTGGGATCGGCATTGAACTGTTCCGTCAAGCCGAGGATGGGGTCGCGCGGCGCGAGTTCGACGCCGGCCAGATGCGAGGCCATGAGAGTCCTTGTGAAGGTGAATGATCGACCCGGGACAGCGTTTTCCGCTACCCTGCGCGGTTGCTCAGCCCGGCAGCGTGAGTCTCAACAGCGCGAATTTTACTTTCATGGCCCATTCGACCGCTCTGCAGTCCAGCCCAGGCGCCAATCCGACGCCGCAAGGACAGTTCGTCAAGTTCGACGATTCCCCGTTTCAGCTGTTCCAGCCGTATGCGCCGGCGGGGGACCAGCCCGAGGCGATCGCCAAACTTGTCGAGGGCATACGCGACGGCCTGAGTTTTCAAACTCTGCTCGGCGTCACCGGATCGGGCAAGACGTTCACGATGGCCAACGTGATCGCACGCATTGGCCGCCCGGCGATCGTGTTTGCGCCCAACAAGACCCTCGCGGCGCAGTTGTACGCCGAGTTTCGCGAGTTCTTTCCGAAGAACGCGGTCGAATACTTCGTCAGCTACTACGACTACTACCAGCCCGAGGCCTATGTGCCGCAACGCGATCTGTTCATCGAGAAGGACAGCTCGATCAACGAGCATATCGAGCAGATGCGGCTGTCGGCGACGAAGAGCCTGCTGGAGCGGCGCGACGTCGTGATCGTCGCTTCGGTGAGCGCGATCTACGGCATCGGCAACCCCGGCGACTACATGAAGATGGTGATGCTGCTGCGCGTGGGCGACAAGATCGGCCAGCGCGACGCGATCGCGCAGCTGATCCGCATGCAGTACCAGCGCAATGAGACCGAGTTCAGCCGCGGCACGTTCCGCGTGCGTGGCGACACGATCGACGTCTTCCCCGCCGAACACTCCGAACTCGCGATCCGCATCGAACTGTTCGACGATGAAGTCGAGTCGCTGCAACTGTTCGACCCGCTCACCGGGCAGATCCGCCAGAAGGTGCCACGCTTCACGGTCTTTCCGAGCAGCCACTATGTGACGCCGCGCGAACGCGTCGTCGCTGCGATCGAAACCATCAAGGAGGAATTGAGAACCCGGGTAGCCGAACTGGTAGGCCAAGGCAAGCTGGTCGAGGCGCAGCGGCTCGAGCAGCGCACCCGCTTCGACCTAGAAATGCTTCAGGAGGTGGGCCATTGCAAGGGCATCGAGAACTACACGCGCCATCTGTCGGGCGCTCTGCCCGGCGAGCCCCCGCCCACGCTTGTGGACTATCTTCCCGCCGACGCCTTGATGTTTCTCGACGAGTCGCATGTGCTGATCGGCCAGTTCGGCGGCATGTACAACGGCGACCGTTCGCGCAAGACCACACTCGTCGAGTACGGCTTTCGCTTGCCCAGCGCGCTGGACAACCGACCGCTCAAGTTCGAGGAGTTCGAGCGCAAGATGCGTCAGGCGATGTATGTCTCGGCGACGCCTGGACCGTACGAAGAGCGGACTTCGGGCCAGGTGGTCGAGCAGTTGGTACGACCCACCGGACTCGTTGATCCCAGCGTCGAGGTTCGGCCGGCGGCACGGCAGGTCGACGACGTACTGCAGGAAATCCGGCTGCGCGTCGAGATCAACGAGCGCGTGCTCATCACGACGCTGACCAAGCGCATGGCTGAACAGCTGACCGACTATCTCGCCGAAAACGGCGTGAAGGTCCGCTACCTGCACAGCGATGTGGACACGATCGAGCGCGTCGAAATCCTGCGCGACCTCAGATTGGGCAGCTTTGACGTGCTTGTGGGTATCAACCTGCTGCGTGAGGGGCTTGACATTCCCGAGGTGTCCCTTGTGGCGATCCTCGACGCCGACAAGGAGGGCTTTCTGCGATCGGAACGCAGCCTGATCCAGACAATCGGGCGTGCAGCACGTCACCTGAACGGCGCCGCGATCCTGTATGCCGATCGGGTCACAGACTCGATGCGCCGCGCCATCGGGGAAACGGAGCGGCGCCGCAATCGGCAGATCCAAAGCAATGCCGTTGCGGGAATCACGCCGCGCAGCATCCAAAAGAAGGTCCGCGACCTGATCGACGGCGTTTACAGCGACAAAGGAGCCAAAGACGACCTGAAGGCGGCCAATGACGCCGTTGCCTTGCAGGGATTGAGTGAGAAGGATCTGGGCAGGCGCATCAAGCAGTTGGAGAAGCAGATGCTCGACCACGCGCGCAACCTGGAGTTCGAAAAAGCAGCACGCGTCCGGGACGAACTGGCGCACATCCGCGAACAGGTCTTCGGGGCGTCGGTCGTCGAGCAGATCGCTCCGCTGGACCCGCCGCCGGGCGGAGCTGGCGGCTGATTGCGCGTAACCGGCAAGTCAGTCAGCAGGTGTGCTGGTCTGACTTGAAAAATCCATGGAACTTGTCGGGTCAATCCCGACCAAATCAGTCGGTTACACATATACTCGACTAATCTAGTCGGGCTCTAGGAGAACCCTGATGCGCTTGACCACCAAAGGCCGCTTCGCGGTCACCGCCATGATAGACCTCGCGTTGCGCGAACACACCGGGCCTGTGGCGCTGGCTGCCATCAGCGCACGCCAGCAGATCTCGCTGTCCTACCTTGAACAACTGTTTGGCAAGCTGCGCCGCCAACAGCTCGTGGAAAGCACGCGCGGCCCGGGCGGCGGCTACTCGCTGGGACGCAAGGCGGATGAGATCACCGTCGCCGACATCATTCTGGCCGTCGACGAACCGCTCGACGCAACCGGCTGCGCCGGCAAGGAAAACTGCATGGGCGACGACTCCGGCCGCTGCATGACACACGACCTGTGGGCGAGCCTGAATTCGAAGATGCTTGAATTTCTCAGCTCCGTGTCGCTGCGCAATCTCGTCAACGACCAGGTGAACAAGGGCGTGTCGATCCAGGAACACCCGATGAAGCGGGCG
>JANNKM010000212.1:0-8648 GCA_031396305.1 Rhizobacter sp. | reverse complement strand
CTCGTCGGCGCGGCTGCGATGCAGGCGGCCGTGACCCTGGCGATCCCGGCAGCGGGGCAGTGACATGCCCGATTTCCGCCACCTGCTGCGCACGCTGGGCAACCCGATGGCGCGACGTCTCGACATCCGCATCGTCGTCCTGTTCGTCGGCCTGCTGCTGCTGGTCCAGGCGGTCAGCTTCGTCACGATCCGCCACGACATCGGCGACAACGCACGCGCGCAGATCGGCACCGAACTGCAAACCGGCGAGAACGTGCTGCGCCGCCTGCTGGCGCAGAACGCGCAGAATCTTTACGAAACCTCGCGCCTGCTCGCCGCGGACTACGGCTTTCGCTCGGCAATCGCCAGCGCTGATCGGCTGACCCTCGTCGACGCGCTCGACAACCACGGTGCGCGCATCGGCGCCAGCGTCTCGCTGTTCACCGACGCCAGATTTCGGCTCGTCGCATCGACCTCGTCCGAGCCCACGGCGGTGCTGGCGTTGCTGAAATCGCAGGCCGGCGACGCCACGGGCGCGTCCAGGGCCGCAACGGTGCATTGGCTCGACGGACAGGCTTTCCAGCTGGTGACTGTGCCGGTCAAGGCGCCCCATCTGATCGGTCATGTGGCGATGGGATTTCCGCTCACGGGCGAACTGGTGCGCGACATGGAGGGACTCACCGCGCTCAAGATGGGGTTGTTGTCGCGCCCGCGCGGTGGGCGCTGGACATTGCTGCCGATCGGTGAGCCCACCCAGGCGTGGCAGGCGCTGGCGGACCAGTTGAATCAGCGCGCGCGCCCCGGCGCCCAGGATGTTGCGCTGGCTGGCGAAGACCACAGTGCGCGCATCGTTCCTCTCGGCGGCAACGCCACGCATGACGTCGCTGCCGTGTTGCTGCGCTCGGTGGACGAGGCGATTGCGCCGTACCGCCGGTTGCAGCTGACGCTGCTCGCGATCGCCCTCGTCGGGCTGGCGATCTTCGGTGTCGGCAGCGTGCTCACGGCGCGCCGCATCACCCGGCCGATCAAGGCGCTGTCGATCAGTGCCGATCGTCTGGGTGCGGGCGACTACTCGACACCGGTGCGGGTCGCGTCGCGCGATGAAGTGAGCGAACTGGCGCAGTCGTTTGAGGCCATGCGACAGGCGATGCAGCAGCGCGAGGCGCAGATCAAGCGGCTCGCGTACTGGGACGCGCTGACCGGCTTGCCGAACAAGGAGCATTTTCGCGATCTGTTGCGCGCCCAGCTCGAACAGGCCCGGCGCGAAGCGACGCCCTGCGCCGTATTGATGCTCGACCTGGACCGCTTCAAGCATGTCAACGACGTGCTCGGCCACGCTTTCGGCGACCGCCTGTTGCGCCAGATCGCGTTGCGCCTGTCCGACGGCGTGCTGCGCACGCAGGACATCGTTGCGCACCGGGGCGGCGACGAATTCGTCGCCTGCCTGCCATGCGCCGATGGCGACACGGCACGCACACTGGCGCAGCGTGTGGTGCGGGCTCTGGAAACGCCGTTCACGCTCGACGACCACACCGTCGACGTCGGCGCAGGCATCGGCGTGGCCACGTTCCCGGCGCATGCCGACGATGCCGACACCCTGCTGGGGCGCGCCGAAGTGGCGATGTACGCGGCCAAGGCGAAACAGGCCGGCGTCATCATCTACGCGCCCGAGCTCGACTCGGCGAGCCAGGAATCGCTCTCGTTGCTGAGCGAGCTGCGCACGGCTGTCGACCATGCTCAACTGCGCCTGTTCCTGCAGCCGAAAGTGGACCTCGCGAGCGGCCGCGTGATCGGCGCTGAGGCTCTCGTGCGCTGGTTGCACCCGCAGCGCGGCATGGTGGCACCGATGCGTTTCATTCCGTTTGCCGAGCAAACCGGCTTCATCCGCGTCATCACCGGCTGGATGATCCAGCAGTGCGCCTGCACCTGGCGCGAGCTGCGCGGCAGCGGCGTCGAGATCAAGTTGTCGGTGAACCTGTCGACGCGCGATCTGCTCGACCAGGATCTGCCCGCCAAGCTCGAGAAGCTGTTCGCGCGCGAAGCCGTCGACCCCAAGGCCTTGTGCCTGGAGATCACGGAAAGCGCGATCATGGACGACCCGCAGCGCGCCCTGCAGACGCTCAAGCGCCTGCATGACATGGGCCTGCGCCTGTCGATCGACGATTTTGGTACCGGCTATTCGTCGCTCGCGTACCTGAAGCAGATGCCGCTGCACGAACTGAAGATCGATCAGAGTTTTGTCAAGTCGATGGAGCGCGACCAGGCCGACATGAAGATCGTGCGCTCCACGATCGATCTGGCGCACAACCTGGGCCTGAGCGTGACCGCCGAAGGCGTCGAGACCGGCCAGGCCTACGCGCTGCTGCGGGCGATGAAATGCGATGAGTCGCAGGGCTACTTCATGGCCAAGCCGATGCCCAGCGAAGACCTCGCCGCGTGGCTGCGCGCCTGGCAGGCGCCGCAGACTCGGCTGAAGACGGAGTTCGCCGAGTTGCTTTGAGGCGCGGGGCCGGGCCGACTGGGCCGCCCTTGAAGTGAGTGACGTACGTTCGGTTCGCGCTGGTATCCTGTCGACCAGACCCCTTGCGGGAGCAGGCCTTGAGCGAAACGGGTGGCAGACGTCGGCTTGCGGCGATTCTCGCTGCGGATGCGGTGGGCTACTCGCGGCTCATGGCGGCGGACGAGCGCGTCGACGAGGTGATTCGATGATGAAGCGCAAGACCTTCATGACCGGGTTGACCGTCGCACTGTTCGCCCCAAGTGGTCTGCCAGCGCAAACTCCGGGCAAGGTTCTGAGGATTGGCTTGCTGACTCCGACCGACGGAACGGAGCCTGTGGACCTGCTGCGATGGGAGACATTGCGCGCGGGTTTGCGCGATTTGGGCTGGGTCGAGGGCAAGAACCTCATCATTGAAGTCCGCCACGCGGGTGTGAATCCGCAGCGCCAACGCGAGCTCGCCGCCGAGCTCAACGCTTTGCCCGTGGCGCTGATTGTTACGTCCGGCACCATCACGATTCGCGCGGCGCGTGACGCCGCGCCCGGCCTGCCCGTGGTCATGGTCAACGCAGGCGACCCGCTGGGTTCGGGCTTCGTCGCCAGCCTGGCCCGGCCGGGTGGCAACCTGACCGGCACCTCGGCGTCCGGCGAAGAAGGGCTCGCCAAACAGGTCGAACTGCTGTCGGCGACCGTGCCGCACCTCAAGCGCATCAGCGTGCTGATGAACAGCGCCAACCCGGCCAACGGCTTTTTCTTCGAGGCCATGTCGGCACGCGCCAGAAAGTTGCGGCTGCGACTCGATCGCATCGAGGTCGCATCGGCGGGCGAACTGGAGGCGGCGATCGCGCGCGCCAAGGGTGGCGCGCTGCTGGTCTTGGGTGACCCGTTGTTCTTCCAGAACCGTGTGCGCATTCTGGACCAAACGCTTCGCGCCCAGATACCCTCGATGTTCGGCGGCCGGCCCTACGTCGAGGGCGGTGGGCTGATGTCCTACCTTTCACCCTTCGAATGGCATTGGCGCAAGGCGGCCAGCTACGTCGACAAGATTCTCAAGGGCGCCAAACCCGCCGATCTGCCAGTTGAGCAGCCGACCCATTGGGAACTGGTGATCAACCTGAAAACCGCCAAGGCGCTCGGCCTCAAGATCCCGCAAAGCGTTCTGCTGCGTGCGGACGAGGTGATTCAGTGATCGATCGGCGATCAGCACGCGCGCATTTCGGCGTTCGCGCTCGGGCAGCGAAGCCCGCCGAGTTGACGGTCGAGCAGCCGACCACGTTCGAGCTGGTGATCAATCAGAAGACAGCCAAGTCGTTGGGTATCACGATCCCGATGAGTCTGACGATGAATCACACACATCCGGCCTCGGGCGTTACGCTGAATCTACCGGCACTGCCAGTTGCGCACCGGTCTGGCGCGACGCAGTCGCTTTTCGCTCGCGCGATCGCCGTTCTGCAGACCTGGGTTCGGCGCAGCCGGGGGCGCGACGATCTGGCCGAGCTCGACGAACACCTGCTCAGGGACATCGGCCTCGCGCGTTCTCAGGTCGAGAACGAACGGAGCAAGTTCTTCTGGCAGGAATGACGGATTGCAGATCTGGAAAGCAGCCGCGCGCGGGGATCCGCCGAGCAGGTTCGCCCGATGCGGCCGCGCTCGGGTCCTGCTCACCCCCCGCTCAGGGCCTGCACGATCTGCAACTCGTCGGTCGTGCTCAGCGGCCGTGTCATGTCAAAGGTCGCGGTACCGTTGACGAAGAAGCGCATGTTGGGGCGCATGCGGTCCTGTTCGTCGATCATGCGAAAGCGGATACCGGTGTATTGCCGTTCCAGATCGGCGAGCACCGCCGCGATCGTCGCTCCGCTCGCATTCACCCACGCCTGCCCGGTGTAGGAACGCAGTGGGCTGGGGATCAGCACTCTCATCGTGGTTCGGCTTCGACGCCGCAACGCTCACGCCAGCTCGCCGGCCTCTACCGCATAGATCTCGGGCAGGTGGCGGGCGAGGCACGACCACTTGGCACCTTCGTCGCGGCTCATCCAAAGTTCGCCGCTAGTCGTGCCGAAATACAGGCCTACGGGGTCGCGCGCGTCGGCGGTCATGGCCTGGCGCTTCACCGTCCACCACGCCTGGCCGGGCGGCAGGCCGGTGTCCAGGCGCTGCCAGGTCTTGCCGGCGTTGCGCGTGACGTAGGCGGCGGGTTGCCCGTCCGGGCTGGTGCGCGGCCAGACGGTGCCGCCGTCCATCGGGAACACCCACACCGTGTCGGCGTCTCGCGGGTGCACCACGATCGGAAAACCGATGTCGCCGACGCGCTTGGGCATCTTCATGCCGATGCGCACCCACTCATCCGAAGGCCGGTCGAGCCGGTAGATGCCGCAATGATTCTGCTGGTACAGCCGGTCCGGGTTGCTGGGGCAAAGGCGCACGCAATGTGGGTCGTGGAAGGTGATGGTGGCGGCATCGAATCCTTCGACCACCTCAAGCCCCTTGACGAGTGGCGCGAAGCTGCGCCCACCATCGACCGATTCATGCACGCCGCCGCCCGACATCGCGAAGTACAGATGCCGGGAATCGCGCGGGTCGATGATGATCGAGTGCAGCTTCGGCCCGTCGGGGGTGCCGTCCTGCACGCTGCCCATCCACTCGCGGTACCGCGGATCGTCGTTGATCATCGAAAACGGTTCCCAGCTGACGCCGCCGTCGGCGGAGCGGAACAGCCCCTGCGGCGAGGTGCCGGCGTACCAGACGTCCGGCTCGCTGGCCGGGCCCGCAGTGAGCCAGAACGTGTGATCCACTGCGCGCCCAGTCTGCGCCTCGGGGGCCTTGGCAAACGCCGGTGGACGCGCGGCCTCCTTCCAGCTGCGGCCGAGGTTCGTTGAGCGAAACACGGTCGGCCCGAGGTGGCCGGTCTTCGCCGCAGCGAGCAGCGTGCGCCGGTCGCGGGGGTCAAGCATGAGGTGGCTGATCGTGTGACCCAGGAAATGCGGCCCGTCAGCGCGCCACGTCTTGCGCGTCGCATCGCCGTGGAACAGCCAAGCGCCCTTGCGCGTGGCCACCAGCACGACGACGCGGCGCGTCGGGGCGGCGCGCGCAGTCCGCGCGGCACGAGGGGTTGTCTTTCGCGCTGCAGGCTTGCTGCTTGCCATTGCTCGCTCCTTCTTCGAGTGGTTGCTGACCCGGGTCTCGTCGATTCGATGCGGCTGCGAGTTTGCAACAGCCGCATGGCGTCGTCCAGCGCGGCTGCATTGCAAACGAAATCTGGCGCCCTGTGCCGGAAACCTTGCCGCAACGGCAAAGGCTTGTACTGGAGGCCGTACCAACTGCGCAGGAGCCCCGTCATGACCCGCACCGATTCAATGCACGCCGTGATATTTGGCTGCGTGACCACGGCCGCAGCGCCCAAACCCGGCGCCAACGCCAGGATTCGTGCCGCCGCCCAGGTCATCGGCGAAACCTTGTTCCTTGCGATCGACAGTTTCAGACAGTGGCGCCGGCGCAGCCGCTCACGCCGCGAACTTTCGACGCTCGACGAATATCAGCTCCGGGACATCGGTCTGAGCCGGTCGCAGGCGGCGTTCGAGAGTGGCAAGTCCTTCCTGCAGGAGTGATCCCGGGACTGCATCGCGAGCAATGACTTCGACGCCGCGCTACGATTGCCCCTCGTCACGTCAGGCTCTCGAGGTGATCCCATGCTGAGTGCTCCGGTGTTGACCCCCCACGTGCTCGCGCTCGACGACGATCCGGCAATCCGGCAACTTGTCTGCGACTATCTGAGCGAGAACGACTTGCGCGTCACCGCGGTGGCGAACGGCAAGGAGTTCGACGCGACGCTGGCGCGAGAAACGATCGACCTGGTCGTGCTCGATCTGCGCCTGCAGGGTGAAGACGGCATGCAGATCGCGCGCAGGCTGCGCGAAACCTCGGCGATCCCGAACCTGATGCTGACCGGCCGCGTGGACGAGGCGGATCGGGTGATGGGCTTGGAGCTCGGCGCAGACGACTACCTCACCAAACCGTTCAGCCCACGCGAGCTGCTCGCGCGGATCCGCGCGCTGTTGCGCCGGGCCCGGGCGCAGGCGACGGTGGCGGAAGCGATTTCCCAGGTGCGCGCCTATCGTTTCGGCGGCTGGGAGCTGAACATCGGATTGCGCAAGCTGAAGTCGGCGCAGGGCAGGGCGGTGGATCTGACGAACGGCGAATTCAGCCTGCTCGCAGCGTTCGTCTCGTCTCCGCAGCGCATCCTGTCGCGCGAGCAGTTGCTCGACCTCTCGCGTCTGCACAACGCCGAGGTCTATGACCGCTCGATCGACGTGCAGATCCTGCGGCTGCGGCGCAAGATCGAAGACGACCCGGCGAATCCGCGCTTCATCAAGACGGAACGCGGCGCGGGCTATCTGTTCGACGCCACTGTCGACGCAGTACGGTAGGAGTGGCAGAGATGCCGACCTCACGCAGTCGACCTGCGCCGAGCCGCATCCGCTGAACGCCACTTTGGTGCGGCGCGACGTGGCTGACGGCGACGTTCGTCGATACTGCGCTCCTCAAGGAGCGAGAGCGCTGACACGATGGCGGACGAATACCTCGATGTGCTGGTGGTGGGCGCCGGAATATCCGGCATTGGCGCCGCCTATCACCTGAGCAAGCTCTGCCCGGACCACAGCCACGCGATCGTCGAGGCGCGGCAAGACCTGGGCGGAACCTGGGACCTGTTCCGATACCCCGGCGTGCGCTCGGATTCCGACATGCACACCCTGGGCTACTCGTTCCGCCCGTGGACCGAGCCCAAGGCCATCGCTGACGGGCCGACCATCCTGAGCTACCTGCGCGACACGGCGCGCGAATATGGGATCGACCGGAAGATCCGTTTCGGCCACAAGGTCGTACGCGCCGACTGGTCGTCCCAGGAGGCACAGTGGACGGTGCAGATCCACCACGAACAGGACGGCAGCACATCGAAGATCCGCTGCGCCTTCCTGTTCGTGTGCAGCGGCTACTACGACTACGCCCACGGATACCAGCCCGATTTCCCGGGTCAGGAATCCTTTCGCGGGCGCATCGTGCACCCGCAGAACTGGCCCGACGACCTGGACTATGCGGACCGACGCGTGATCGTGATCGGCAGCGGTGCCACCGCGGTGACGCTGGTCCCGGCGATGGCCGGAAAGGCCGCGCACGTGACGATGCTGCAGCGCTCCCCGACCTGGATGGCCGAGATGCCGTCGGTGGACCCGATCAGCACCTGGTTGCGGCGCTGGCTTCCGTTGCGCCTGGCGCTGTGGCTGACGCGCTGGAAGAATGTCCTGCTCACCATTCTTGTGTTCCAACTCTGCAGGAGCAGGCCGCAGCGCATGCGCGAATTGCTGCTCGGGCGTGTCAGCCGCGCGCTGGGGCCCAGCGCCGACATCGCGACCCACTTCACGCCGCGCTACAACCCGTGGGAGCAGCGCCTGTGCCTCGTGCCCGACGGCGACTTGTTCCGCGCCATCCACGCGGGGCGCGCGAGCGTCGTCACCGACCACATCGCGACGTTCACCGAAACCGGCGTGACACTGCGATCCGGAGCAACACTGGACGCCGACATCATCGTCAGCGCCACCGGCCTGGTGCTCGCCGTGGGCAAGATCGAGCTGAACGTCGACGGCCAGCGCGTGGTGGCGTCGCGCACGGTCAACTACAAGGGGCTGATGTACAGCGGTGTGCCCAACATGGCCAACACCTTCGGCTATACGAACGCGTCCTGGACACTCAAGGCCGACTTGACGGCGCAGTACGTCTGCCGGCTGCTCAACCACATGCGCAAGACCGGCGCGCGGCAATGCAGGCCCTCGGCACCGGGCCCGGACGCGCCCTTGCTGCCTTGGGTCGACTTCTCATCGGGCTATTTTCAACGTGCGGCCGATCTGTTGCCCAGGCAAGGGGACCGCAAGCCCTGGAAGCTGAATCAGAATTACCTGAGCGACCTGGTGGCGATGCGCTTTGGCGCGGTGGACGACGGGATCTTGCAGTTCTCGCGGTGAGCGGACCACGTGGATCCTGTTCGGCGTTGCCTCAAGGACAAGTCGGCCGCTGCAGCGCGGGAAACTGACGCGCCGCGCCGAGCGCATCGGTCAGGGTTTCGAGGAACGCGACCAGATCGCGGATCTCCTGCGGCAGCAACGGCTCGGTCTGAGGCACG
>JANNKM010000381.1:0-1609 GCA_031396305.1 Rhizobacter sp. | reverse complement strand
CCTTCACGGGTGGCAACCAAGTGCTCCGTCGCGTTCCCCGTCCGGCAACGGTTTTAATCACCACTGCGGGCGCAGAGGAATTCGTGCGGCCTCTTGACAGAGAGAAGCCATATCAACGTTCGAGTTGAGTCGCCCAAGTAGGCGCGTACTGTAAGGCTGGGCTGAGCTAATGTACAGCGTACCTCAGACCAGCCTTACAGTGCTTGCCGTAGTGGGTCGGCTTGGAATGCGAAGGGACTTCCCACCTTCGGGCAACGGCGTCGAAGCGCCAAGATTGGTGGTGTTCGAAGTCATCAATCTCAAGCCATTGAAAGGGGAAGTCCGTGGAGCAGATTACACGAGCTGTCGTTCGAGGTGAAGCCGTTCGCGTCGGGGTGGATCTGGCCAAGCGCGTCATCCAGGTGCATGCCGTCGATGGCGCCGGCCACGTGCTGTGCAGCCGTGCCCTGGCGCGCGACAAGTTCATCGCCTGGTGTGCGCAGTTGTCTGCCGGCTGCACCGTGGCCATGGAGACCAGCTCCAGCGCCCATCACTGGGCGCGCAAGCTCATGGCGCTCGGCCTGGACGCGCGCATCATCGCCGCGCAGCTCGTCAGCCCGTACCGCAAACAAGGCGCCAGCGGCAAGAACGACGCCAACGACGCCGCCGCCATCTGCGAGGCCGCTTCGCGCCCGCAGATGCACTTCGTGCCCATCAAGAGCATCGAGCAGCAGAGCATGCTGTGCGTGCACCGGCTGCGCGAGGGCTTGAAGGCCGACCGCACGGCGTGCATCAACCGCCTGCGCGGCCTATTGGCCGAGTTCGGCCTGGTCTTCGCGCAAAGCCCCGTCGTGCTCGAGGCCGTGCTCACCGACGTGCTCGAAGACGCCGGCAACGAGATGAACACGCTGGCCCGGTTGGCGCTGCAGCGTTTGCAGGACCAGTGGCGCGAGATCGATGCCCACATCGCCTGGTGCGACGAGCGCATCGCCGCGCATGGCAAGGACAACGACGCGGTCAAGAAGGCGGCAACGCTGATTGGCATCGGCCCGGTCACCGCCAGTGCGGTGGTGGCCAGCGTGGGCGAGTTCAAGCAGTTCAAAAGTGGCGCGCAGTTCGGCGCCTGGATCGGCCTGGTGCCGCGGCAACATTCCTCGGGCGGCAAGAACAGCCTGGGCGGCATTACCAAACGCGGCGACACCTACCTGCGCAGCTTGCTCATCCAGGGTGCGAAGTCGGCCGTGATGACGGCTCACAAACGCAGTGACCCGATCTCGAAGTGGGCTGCGGCGCTGCGAGACCGGGCCGGTTGGCAAAAGGCCGTGGTGGCGCTGGCCAACAAGAACGCGCGCATCCTGTGGGCGGTGATGACCAAGGGCGAAGCCTTCGATGCGCGGTATGTCAGCGTCAAGCCCGGCGCGGTGATCGCCGCCGCAGCCAGCACATGAGCGCACACGACGATCAACGATCGATCACGCAGCAGGCATCAGCCAGAAGACGCAGCAACAGGTCAGACCGGCAGCGGGCAAGCTCGACTAACCCTTGGTGGCTCGACTCCTCGATGTCCACGGGATTGGAATGGAGACCCCGCTGAGCGGTTCGCATCTGGGTCCGCACACCAGGCCACTGT
>JANNKM010000337.1:0-5251 GCA_031396305.1 Rhizobacter sp. | reverse complement strand
GCCCCACTCCTGCACGAAGTGGCCCGCTCCGGTCACTTCCATCGGTGCCGGGCAGCCGCGAATCACGCGTTGCAGCGCGCGCATCGGTGCCGCGCCGAGCACGGGGTCTTGCATGCCGATGGCCATGAAACTTTCGCCTTGCCATGAATCGCGCAGGAAGTCCTGCGCACTGCGGCTGATCGCAGCGCCGGGCGCGTCTTTGCCGTCGGGAACCAGGTTCGGAAAGGCGCGCAGCGCGGCCTTGAACTGGGGCGCGGGAAACGGCGCGTCGTAGGCCGCGACCTCGGCTGCGGTTAACGCAGGTTTGCCGCGCTGGATCAGCCGGCCGACCGGCAGGTCCGCCTGGGCATTGGAGTAAGTGCGCCACTGGCGAAAGCCTTCCGTCACCTGGCCAGTGCCCAGGCCAGTATTCATGACGAGCAGGCGCGTGAACCGCCGCGGCATTTCCATCGGCAAGGTCAGGCCGAGGATTCCGCCCCAGTCCTGGCACACGAGCATGATGTTGCGCAGGTCGAGCCGCTCGATGAAGCGCAGCAGCATCTCGCGATGTTGCTCGAAGCTGTGCCAGGATGCCTCGACGGGCTTGTCGGAACGGCCGAAACCCAGCAGATCGGGCGCGACCACGCGCAGCCCGGCTTGGGCGAACACCGGCAGCATGTGCCGGTAGAGATAACACCACGACGGGTTGCCATGCAGACACAGCGCCGTGACCTGCGCTTGCGGCGAACCTTCATCGAGGTAGTGAACACGCAGGCCGTCCAGTCCGGGCAAGTTGTCGACCCAGTGCGGCGCATACGGGAAATCCGGCAAGCCGACGAAGCGTTCGTCCGGCGTGCGCAGCGATTTCATGACCTGGTGCCTCAAAGCACTTCGAACACGCCCGCTGCGCCCATGCCACCGCCGATGCACATCGTGACGACGACGCGCTTCGCAGCGCGGCGCTTGCCTTCGATCAATGCATGTCCAGTCAGACGCTGCCCGCTCACGCCATAGGGGTGGCCCACGGCAATCGCGCCGCCGTTCACGTTCAGCTTGTCCATCGGAATGCCCAGCGTGTCGGCGCAATACAGCACTTGAACTGCGAACGCTTCGTTCAGTTCCCACAGGTCGATGTCGGCGACGCTCAACCCCAGGCGCCTCAGCACCTTGGGAACGGCGAAGACCGGGCCAATGCCCATCTCATCAGGCTCACAGCCGGCGACGGCAAAACCCAGGAAACGCCCGAGAGGCTTCAATCCCCGCTTCGACGCAACGCTTTCGTTCATGACGACGCACGCCCCCGCGCCGTCGCTGAACTGGCTGGCATTGCCGGCGGCGATCACACCGCCGGGCATGGCGGGCTTGATGCCGGCCAGACTCGCCGCCGTGGTGCCTTCGCGCAGGCCTTCGTCGGCGGCGACTGTCACTTCCTTGCTGCGCAGTCCCAGCTGCGCGTCCGCAACGCCAGCCGTGACGGTGATGGGGGCAATCTCATCCTTGAACTTGCCTGCGGCCTGCGCCGCGCAGGCTTTCTGCTGGCTCTGCGCGCCGTACTCGTCCATGCGGTCGCGGCCGATCTTGTAGCGCTTGGCGACCTGTTCCGCGGTTTGCAGCATGTTCCAGTAGATCTCGGGCTTGTGCTCGCGCAGCCAGCTGTCGGCCATCATGTGCCTGTTCATCTCGTTTTGCACGCACGAGATGCTCTCCACGCCGCCGGCAACGAAGATGTCTCCTTCGTTGGCGATGATGCGCTGCGCCGCCAGCGCGATCGTCTGCAAGCCGCTCGAGCAAAAGCGGTTTACGGTGAGGCCGCTCGTCGTGATCGGCAACCCGGCGCGCAGCGCCACCTGGCGCGCGATGTTCATGCCGGTTGCGCCTTCGGGATTCGCGCAGCCCATGATGACGTCTTCGACCTCCGCGGGGGCGATACCGGCGCGATCCACCGCCGCCTTGACCGCATGGCCGCCGAGCGTGGCGCCATGCGTCATGTTGAAGGCGCCCTTCCAGCTCTTGGCCAGGGGCGTGCGGGCGGTGGAAACAATGACAGCTTGGGTCATGGTGAGGTCCTTGTCGGTCTTTGCGGTGTTGGGTTCGGGAGGCCGGCGGCCAATCAGCTGAAGCTGCGACCCTCGGCGGCGAGTTTGGCCAGCAGCGGTGCGGGCTTCCAGAACGCAGCGTCGTCGAGCGGGTTCTGCGCGAACTGGTGCATCGCCGCGACCACGTTGTACAGCCCCACCTGGTCGGCGTAGCACATCGGGCCGCCGCGGTGCGCCGGGAAGCCGTAGCCGGTGAGGTAGACGATGTCGATGTCCGAGGCGCGCAGCGCGATCCCTTCTTCGACGATCTTCGCTCCCTCGTTGACCATGGCGAAGATGAGCCGTTTGACGATTTCGTCGTCGCTGATCTTGCGCGCCGTGATGCCCTTGGCGGCGCGATGCTTTTCGATCATGTCCACCACCACAGGTGAAGGAATGGCGTCCCGCTTGCCCGGCTTGTAGTCGTACCAGCCGGCGCCGGTCTTCTGGCCGTAACGGCCGAGTTCGCACAGCAGATCGGCGGTCTTGCTGTAGCGCACGTCGGGCTTTTCGACATAGCGGCGCTTGCGTATCGCCCAGCCAATGTCGTTGCCGGCCACGTCGCCCATGCGAAACGGCCCCATCGCAAACCCGAAACGCTCCATCGCCTGGTCCACCTGCGCCGGCGTGCAGCCTTCTTCGAGCAGGAATCCCGCCTGGCGGCTGTACTGCTCGATCATGCGGTTGCCGATGAAACCGTCGCACACGCCCGAGACGACGCAGGTCTTCTTGATCTTCTTGCCCAGCGCCATCACGGTGGCGAGCACGTCTTTCGCCGTTTTCGCGCCGCGCACGACTTCGAGCAGCCGCATCACGTTGGCCGGACTGAAGAAGTGCATGCCGATCACGTCTTGTGGGCGTTTCGTGAACGCGGCAATGCGGTCCAGGTCGAGCGTTGACGTGTTGCTGGCCAGAATTGCCCCAGGCTTCATCACCTCGTCGAGCGTGCGGAACACCTTTTCCTTGACGCCCATCTCCTCGAACACGGCTTCGATCACGAGGTCGGCGTCTTTCAGGTCCGCGTAGTTGAGCGTCGTGCTCAGCAGGGCGATGCGCTGGTCGAGCTTATCGAGCGACAACTTGCCCTTGGTGACCTGCGCCTCATAGTTCTTGCGCACCACGCCCATGCCCTTGTCGAGCGCTGCCTGGCTCATCTCCAGCACGATCACGGGAATTCCCGCGTTCAGGAAATTCATCGTGATGCCACCGCCCATCGTGCCGGCGCCGATGACGGCAACCTTGGCGATGTTGCGCAACGGTGTGTCCGCGGGGATGTCGGGGATCTTGCTCGTGGCCCGCTCGGCCATGAAGGTATGGCGCAGCGCCTTCGATTCGGGCGTGAACATCAATGCGACGAACAGTTCGCGCTCCAGGCGCATGCCCTCGTCGAACCGCTTGCTCACGGCGGCGGCGACCGCCTCCACGCACTTCAGCGGCGCCGGAAAGTTGCGCGCCATCGCGCCCACCGTGTTGCGCGCAAACTGGAAATACGCGTCAGGGTTCGGATGCTCGGCGCGCAAGTTGCGCACAAGTGGCAGCGGGCCGTTCTTGTTCGCAAGCTCTGCGGCGACCTCGGCGGCAAAGGCCAGCGCACCTTGCATCAGATCCCCTTCGATGATGCGATCGAAGAGTTTCTGTCCAGGGATCTTGGCTAACGCTTCGCTGTTCATCGGCGCGCCGCTGACGATCATGTTGAGCGCGTTTTCCACGCCCAGCACACGCGGCAGGCGCTGCGTGCCGCCGGCGCCGGGAAGAAGGCCGATCTTCACCTCGGGCAGCGCGACCTGTGCGCCGGGTGCAGCGACGCGGTAGTGGCAGCCCAGGGCCAGCTCCAGGCCGCCGCCCATGCACACGTTATGCACCGCGGCGATGGTGGGTTTGGTGCACGCCTCGAGCGCCAGGATCACGGTCAACAGGCTCGGCTCCGCCAGTGCCTTGGGTGAACCGAACTCGTTGATGTCGGCGCCGCCCGAAAACGCCTTGCCCGCACCCGTGATGACGATGGCCTTGATGGCGGGATCGAGCTGCGCCGCCGAAACACCTTCGGCGATACCAAGGCGCGTGGCGTGTCCCAGGCCATTCACCGGCGGGTTGTTGAGCGTGATCACGGCAACATTGCCGCGCGTCTCATAGCTGGATTTCATCGGGGTGGCCTCTCCTGCAAAGTAGGTGATGCGTCAGCGAACGACCGCGCAATTCTAGGAGCCTGTCGGGCTTGGGTCGGGCCCGCGTTGCTCACCCCGCGGTTTACCCCTACGCGCAGCCCGTTGCGTGGCGATCGCTACACTGCCCGCCGATGAGCGCCGCGCTACTCGCCACCACGACCGTTCGCAGCCCGGAGCTGGATCTGCCCCGACACGAATGGTCGAACCGCTTTGCCACTCTGGGCAGCGACTTCTATACGAAACTTCCTCCCGTCGCACTGCCTCAGCCCGCTTGGGTGGCGACGAGCCCGGATTGCACCAGGCTGCTGGGCTGGCCTGACGACTGGGCGCATCGCGAAGACTGGCAGGCCCTGCAAGTCTTCGCCGGGAATGCGTTGTGGAGCGGCATGCGGCCGCTGGCCAGCGTCTACAGCGGCCACCAGTTCGGTGTGTGGGCCGGACAGCTGGGCGACGGCCGCGCGTTGTGGCTCGGCGAATTGAACACACCTGCCGGGCCAATGGAGCTGCAGCTCAAGGGCGCGGGGCTCACGCCTTACTCGCGCATGGGCGATGGCCGCGCTGTGCTTCGATCCTCCATCCGCGAATTCCTCTGCTCAGAAGCCATGTTCGGCCTGGGCGTGCCGACAACGCGGGCCCTGTGCGTCACGGGTTCACCGCTGCCGGTGCGCCGCGAAGAGGTCGAAACGGCAGCGGTCGTCACGCGCGTTGCGCCGAGCTTCATTCGCTTCGGGCATTTCGAGCATTTCGCGAATCAGGACCGGCCGCTAGAACTGCGCCGACTCGCCGACTTCGTGATCGACAACCACTACCCGCAGTGCCGCGACGATGCCCAGCCGTACGCCGCGCTGCTGGAGGCGGTGACGCGCCGCACCGCACGCATGGTCGCCGATTGGCAGGCGCTGGGCTTCTGCCACGGCGTCATGAACACCGACAACATGTCGATCCTGGGCCTGACGATCGACTATGGCCCCTTCGGCTTTCTTGATGGCTTCGACCCCGGCCATATCTGCAACCACAGCGACCACCAGGGTC
>JANNKM010000197.1:0-36553 GCA_031396305.1 Rhizobacter sp. | reverse complement strand
CAAGATCAACTTCCTGATGAACGCGACGGTGGGCTTCATCAACATCAATCAGAACAAGATCATCAAGATCTTCTCGGTGGCCAGCGTCGCGCTGCTTCCGCCGACACTCATTGCCAGCATCTACGGCATGAACTTCAGGGCCATTCCCGAGCTCGACTGGCCCCTGGGCTACCCGTTTGCGCTGGTGCTGATGCTGGCCTCGGTGGCCGCTCCGTTCATCTACTTCCGGCGCAAGGGTTGGTTGCGCTAGAGCCGTCACGACGCACGCCTAGAATGCATTGAACCGCGAGGCCCAACATGCTCTATCCCGAACTCTTCAAGCAACTCGAAGCCGTGCGCTGGAGCATGGACACCGACATCCCCTGGGGCCAGTTCGACGCGAGCCGCCTCTCAGAGGAACAGGCGCAGACGATCAAGATGAACGCGATCACGGAGTGGGCCGCCCTGCCCGCCACCGAGATGTTCTTGCGCGACAACCGCGACGACAGCGACTTCTCGGCCTTCATGAGCGTCTGGTTCTTCGAGGAGCAAAAACACTCGCTGGTGTTGATGGAGTACCTGCGACGCTATCGGCCCGACCTCGTCCCCAGCGAGGCCGAGTTGCACGAAGTGCGCTTCGAGTTCGACCCGGCGCCCGCGCTGGAGACGTTGATGCTGCATTTCTGCGGCGAGATCCGCCTGAACCACTGGTACCGACGCGCCGCCGAATGGCACAGCGAGCCTGTCATCAAGGTCATTTACGAAACCCTTGCGCGCGACGAGGCGCGCCACGGCGGCGCCTATCTGCGCTACATGAAGCGCGCGCTGAACCGCTTCGGCGATGAAGCCAAGGCGGCGTTTGCCAAGGTGGGCGTGTTGATGGCCAGCGCGCGGCGCACGGCGCAGGCTTTGCACCCGACGAACCTGCACGTCAATCAACGTTTGTTTCCGCGCGACACGATTCAGAGCCGCCTGCCGAACCCGCAATGGCTCGAGCACTGGCTGGACAAACAGATCCAGTTCGACGCCGTGTGGGAAACCAAGGTGGTCGAGCGCATCCTGCACAACATGAGCCTGCTGCTCGAGCGCAGCTTTGCCAGCGTCAGCGAACTGAACCGCTACCGCAAGGAAATCGCGGCCTCGCTGGCTCTTGCGGCCACCGCCGCGGCGCCCCAGTCGACAGGCCCCTAGCCTGGAGCCTGCCGTGCGTGGGGTCGGTCAGCCGGCCCTGGCACGCGGCATCAGGTTTTCGCCGCAGCGCGTTCCTGGTCGGCCTTGCGGTCGGCGGTGATGCGCTGCGCGCTGGGGCGCTCGCCGACCAGCTTGGCGTAAGCCTTCCAGTCCACACCCGCGCTGGCCAGCAAGTCTTCTCCATAGACAGTGCGCGTGGCCAGCGCCACGACCGGCAAGCTGACCCAGGCCGCGCAATCTGCCAGGCTGAACGTGTTGCCTGCGACATAGGGGGCAAACTTGGCCAGCCGCTTGAACCCGGCGATGTTCTTGACCAGCAGCTTGCGCACCCGATCCGCGTTCGCCTCGCTGATGTCGCCGCCGAAAAACGCTTTTCCGTACAGCTCACGCGCGACCAGTTCGACGTGCAGGTCGATGAAGGTGATCAATTCGCGCTGCTTGGCTGCGGCCCAGGGGTCGGCCGGCAGCAGCGGCGGGTTCGGGTACGCTGCTTCGAGGTAGTCGGCGATCGCCTGGCTCTCGCACAGCGCGCCTTGTTCGGTGCGCAAGAAGGGTATCTTGCCAAGCGGCGAGCACGCGAGGATGGCTTCGTCCTTCTTCCCGGTGCCGACGCGCTCTTCGGTGAACGGGAGGCCCTTCTCGAGCAACACCATCTTCACCTTGTTGTAGTAGTTGGAGATGCTGAATCCGCACAACACGAGCATGAGTTGTTCTCCAGGTGGGCCAGGCCGCGCGTCAGTTTAAGCGTTGCCACGGGAATCAAAGCGGGCGCGGTGACAATCGTCGCATGGCCTCGTTCCTCGACAAGCTCTGCCCGCGAAGCAGCCTGCTCCAGCGCCTGAATGCGCTGGCGCAGCCGGTCGTCTTCACGAACGGCGTGTTCGACATCCTGCACCGCGGTCACGTGACCTACCTGGAGCAGGCGCGCCATCTCGGCGCGAGCCTGGTGATCGGACTGAACAGCGACGCTTCGGCACGCGCCCTGGGCAAGGGCCCGGATCGTCCGCTGAACAACGAGGCCGACCGCGCCTGCGTGCTGGCGGCGCTGGAAAGCGTCAGCCTGGTGACCTTGTTCGACGAAACGACGCCGGTTGAGCTGTTGAAGCTGGTGCGCCCCCAGGTGTATGTCAAGGGCGGCGACTACGACATCGAGACACTCGAAGAGACGCGCTGGGTGCGCAGCTGGGGCGGGCGATCGATTGCGCTCGGATTCGTCGAAGGTTACTCCACGACTTCACTCGTCGCGCGGATTCGCGCCTGAGTTCGATCGTCCGGCGCTGGACCATGTGCCCTGGATGTCGATCTGCGTCTTCACCGAATTGGCGAGAAAGCAGCGCTCGTGGGCTTCATGGTGCAGACGCTCCACGCCCGCGGCGTCGGGCAACTTCGTGCCCGAAAACACGACTGCCGGACGCAGCGTGACGCGCGTGATGCTCTCGCGGCCATCGGCGCACGCGCCCAGCACGCCCAGCGCCGCATCGACATAGGCGTCGACCACATAACCGGCCTGCGCCGCCAGGCCCAGGAACCACAGCATGTGGCAGCTCGACAGGGCCGCGACGAAGGCCTCTTCGGGGTCGACAGCCGAGGCGTCCGACATTGGCACGCGCACCAGATCCGGGGAGCTCGACGCGGGAACCTCCGCGCCGCCGTCGAAGCGCCAGCGGTGCGCGCGACTGTACCGGTTGTCGATGAACTTCGAGTCGCCCCGCTGCCATGAGATTTCAGCGCCGTGAGTGGACATCGGTAGCCTCCGGTTTGCAAAGACTCAAGCTGTCGGGTTCGGCCTGCGGCGATTCACGAGAACGATTCCCGCCGACACCGTCGCCAGCGCGACCCACAGCCGCAGCGTGATGGGTTCGCCGAGCAACCATGCGCCCAGCAACAGGCCGAATACCGGGGTGAGCAGCGTAAACGACGCCAGGCGCGTCGCCGGGTAGTGGCGCACCAGCCAGAACCACGCCAGGTAACTTGCAAACGAGACGACAACGCACTGGAACGCAAACGACCACGCGACCAGCGCCGACAACGATGCCGGCCACACCTCGCCCGCCGCCACACCGACGATGGCCAGGGCTGCTGCGGACATGCCGAGTTGGTACAGCAAGGTCTTCTCGGCGCTGGCCGAGCTCAGCCGACTGGCCCGGATGACGAGCGTCGTCGCTCCCCACAACACTGCCGCAGCGACGCCGAGCGCATCACCCCACCATTGGCGCGGCGCCACGGAAGGCAGCGAAAAGCTCTCGGTGAAGGCCCAGGCCACGCCGCCAAATGCAAGCAACAGGCCTGTGGCCTGCACCGGCGCCAGGCGCTCGGACCGCGAAACGAAGGGCATCCCCAGCGCCACGACGAACGGCGACAGGTACAAAAACACGACCATGCGCGACGCCGTCGTGAACTGCAAGCCAAGAAAGATCGCACCGAATTCGGCAGCGAAGAGCGCTCCGGCGAGCAGCCCGGCCCACAAGGTACCGTCCGCGTTGAACATGGGTACGCCGCGCCAGCGCGCCCATGCAAAAACAAGCAATCCGCCGAGCAGCGAGCGCCCTGAGGCTTGCAGCAGGGCAGGGATTTCCGGCAATGCCACCTTCACCGCCACCTGGTTCAAGCCCCAGAGAAAACAGCACACCAACAGCGTGCCGATGGCGCGGCTGTCGAGGGAAGAATGGCGCTCAGGCATGCGGCATTGTCGATTTCCGCCGCGCCAGCCCGTGCGCGGCGCACGCGCATGCGATGCCGGCGACGAGGCCAGACACATGGGCCAGTGGCGCGACCATGATGCCCAGTTCGGCATGAAACGACGCGGGCGTCCACGGAAACTCGAGCCCGACCTTCGCCACCACACCGATCAGAATTGCGGCACCGATGCGCCGCTGGCGCATGCCACCCGCCAGAACCAGGTGAACCGCGACGACGCCCAAGCCGGCGTGCAGCACGCCGGACAGGCCGCCGTAGTGGGCCAACTGGGGGTCGACAAGCAGGCCGACGTGCGTCAGCGGCCAGGCGAGCAGCCAGGCCAAGCTCATAGGAACGCTGATCCGCGCCGCCCAGCCCAGCCCGGCGACGAGCAAGGCCCCCACGAGATTGACCTGCAGATGCGCCGCGGCGTAGTGCACCGCCACGGCACTGAACATGCGCCACGGCTGCGCCAGTGCCAGCGTGGGTTGCCAATCGAGCAGCTCGCCCGGCGCGGCCGTGCCGAGCAAGGCGCCAGCGACGAGCAGGGCCGACAGGCCGAACCAGGCGGCCGAGCCGGCGTCGTGCCGCAACACGCTGGCGTTCAAGCCCGAGGCCAGGCTCAAGCGAAAACCGTGCGCCAAAGCGCGAGCACGGCGTCGCGCTGCGGCTGCATCGCCGCGGCGTCGAGCTGCGTCGGCTGCTCGTCCAGGCGCGCGCGGTGCTGGGCCCGGCGCAAGTCGCGGTAGGCATCGGCTGCAGCGGTGCCGACGCTTCCCGGCAACAGGCCACAGGCCTGGGCGCGCTGCAACAGCGCGATGTTGCCGGCGTTGTCGAGCAACTCCGGGTGTCGTGCCCCTTGCGTCAGCACAAGAAACTGCACCGCGAACTCCACGTCCATCATGCCTCCCGGGCTGTGCTTGACGTCAAAGCGCCCCGCCTTGACCGGGTGCGCCTGGCGCACCTTGTCGCGCATCGATTCGATCTCGCCGCGCAGCGCCACCGCGTCGCGCGGCGCGCACAGCACGCCGCGGCGCACCGGCTCGAAACGCTCGTCGAGTACACGCGCTCCGGCGCACCAGCGCGCCCGTGTGAGCGCTTGGTGTTCCCAGGTCCAGGCGGTGTTGCTGCCACGACCGGTCTGGTAGTTTTCGAACGAGGCGAGCGAGGTCACGAGCATGCCCGAGTTGCCGTTGGGCCGCAGCGCGGTGTCGATGTCGAACAGCTCACCCGCGCTGGTGCGCAGCGTCAGCCAGCCGATCAATTTGCGCACGAAGGCGCCATAGACTTCGGCGGCGCGCTCGTCCGCGTCGTCGTACAGGAACACCACGTCCAGATCGCTGCCGTACCCCAGCTCCTTGCCGCCGAGCTTGCCGTAGGCGATGACGGCCAATCTCGGGTCCGGCCGGTGCGCCTGCTTGAGATGGCCCCAGGCCCAACGCAGCGCGCAATCGAGCGTGGCGTCGGCGAGCGCCGACAATTCGTCGGCCACCTGCTCGACCGTGAGTTCGCCTTCCACGTCACGCACGAGGGTGCGGAACACTTCGGCGTGGTGTGCGCGGCGCAGCGTGTCGAGCAGTGACTCTTCGTCGGCCTGACCGGAGCGCTGCCAGGCCTGGTGGCGCGCATCGAGCTCGCGCGTGAACACGGCAGCGTCGAAGCGCCCGTGCAGCAGGCGCTCGTCGGCGAGCTCGTCGATCACCCCCGGGTGCAGCATCAGGTAGCGCATCGGCCAGCGCGCCAGGCCGAGCAGGCGCAGCAGGCGCAGTTGCACTTCGGGCCGCTCCACGAGCAGCGCCAGATAACTTTCGCGCCGCAACAGCGGCTCCAGCCAGTCGATGAAACGCAACGCCGCGTCGACGCTGCATGCGCCGTCGCGCGTGGCCGTCGCGGCGCGCTCGATCAGGCGCGCCAGACGCAGCTTGCTGGCGTCGCGCAGCATCGCGATCTTCGGCACGTCGCGCAAACTGCGAACGCGCGCGGCCAGGGCTTCGGGCAATTGCTCGGCAAAGGCCTCGCTGTCCACTGCCAAGGGCTCGGCGGCGCAGGCCCGGCACCCCGCGTTGCCGTTCGCGCCGGCGCCGCCCTGCGGCGCGCGGCCGTCGTGCAACAGCGCGTCGAACTCGGTGGCGACAAACTCGCGAATTTCGCCCAGCCGGTCGAGCAATTCGCAGGCATCGGCGGAGTACGCCAGGCCCATGCTGCGGGCGATCCAGGCCAGGTCGCCGTCCAGCGTCGGCAGCAGGTGCGTCTGTTGGTCGTCGAGGTACTGGATGCGGTGCTCGATGCGGCGCAGAAACGTATACGCCTGCCCCAGGCGCTGTGCGTTCCCCGGCTTCATCAAACCGGCGGCAGCCAGCTTGTCGAGTGCCTTCAGCGTCGAGCGGGTGCGCATCTCGGGAAACTGGCCGCCGCGAACGACGAGCAGCAACTGCACGATGAATTCGATCTCGCGAATCCCGCCGCGTGACAGCTTAACGTCGTTGGAGCGCTCCGGCCGCCCTGCGGCGCGGCGCTGCGCTTCGTCGCGCACTTTCTGGTGCAGTTGGCGCAGGCCTTCGAAAACGCCGTAGTCGAGGTAGCGCCGGTAGACGAACGCGGTGACGACGGAGCGCAGCGCGTCGGTAGCACGGTCCCCAGGCGTCACCCATGGTGCGACGACACGGCTTTTCAGCCAGGCGAAGCGTTCCCACTCACGCCCCTGGTCCTGCAGATACTCTTCGAGCATCGCCAGGCTCACAACCGGTGGGCCGGAGTTTCCGTTCGGGCGCAAGGCCAAGTCGACGCGGAACACGAAGCCGTCGTCGCTCACGTCGCCGATCAGCGCGTACAGGCTGCGCGCGACATGCGAGAAGTACTCATGCGCGCTGATCCCGCGCGTGCCGTCGGTCTGGCCGGCGTCGGCATAGACGTAGATCAGGTCGATGTCGGACGACACGTTCAACTCGCGCCCGCCGAGCTTGCCCATGCCGACGACCCAGAAGGCGATGCGTTGACCGGCGGCGTCACGCGGCACGCCGAAGCGCGCGTCTTGCTCGTCCAGCGCCTGGCTCAGGGCCAGGCCGAGTGTGGCCTCGGCCAACTCCGTCATCGCCCGCGTCACGTCGGCGAGCAGCGCGCCTTGTTCAATGTCCAGCACGGCCAGGCGCTCCAGCACCAATTGGCGCGCTACACGCAGCGCCGCCGGCAAGGCGCGGCCGCTGGCGCGAAGTTGCTCGGCCAAGGCGACGATCCGTGCGCGCGTGGGCAGGCCGGGCGCCAGCAGCGGCAGTTCGGCTGCATAGCGGCGCCGCACGCGTTGCACGAATCGGCTGTGGCCGGCGGTGGCAATCTGTGCGTGCGCGGCGCTGTCAAGACGCTCGCCTGTCGGCGCAAATTCGGTGGGCTGCGTTGATGGGTAATGCATCGTGCGGCGCCCGTTCACTGTGATAGATTGGCTCAGCGTCAACCGACGTAGGCCACGCCCCGCAGCCTGACGCGAGTCGCGCTCTCACCCGCCCTGCATGTCATCGCCCCTGCCACCCTTCGAAGACACGCTGCCGGGGCCCTACGCCGCAGCCCGCCGCGCGGTCAAGCCCGTGCAGAACCGACGCCGCCGCTGGCTGCTGCGCCTGCTGGTGTGGCCGGTGCTGCTGCTGTGGACCTTGCTGGCGCTGGCGTGGCTGGCACTGCATTGGCTGATTCTGCCGCACATCGAAGAGTGGCGTATCCCGATCGAAGTGCGCGCCAGCGCGGCGTTGGGAGTGCCGGTGCGAATCGGCCACATCGCGGTTCATTCCAGCGGCTGGGTGCCTGCGCTGGAGTTGCGCGACGTCAAACTTCTGGACGCCGAGCAACGCACCGCCCTGCACCTGCCGCGCGTCGCGGTGGCGATATCGCCGCATTCCCTGCTCAACCTGAAGGTCAGCTTCGACCAGTTGCTGATCGAGGGTGCCGAGCTCGACGTGCGGCGCGACCGCAGCGGGCGCATCTTCGTCGCCGGCCTGGACCTGGGCAGCAGCGCCGGTGGCGACGCCCCCGTCGCCGCGGACTGGTTCTTCGCGCAGCATGAATTCGTGATTCGCGGCGGCACCTTGCGCTGGACCGACGAACAACGCGACGCTCCGGCAGTGGCGTTGAGCGACGTGCAGTTCGTCTTGCGCAACGGGCTGCTGTCGCACGACATGAAGCTGAACGCCACACCGCCGCCCGAATGGGGCGAGCGCTTCACCCTCGTCGGCCGGTTCAGCCAGCCGCTGATGGCGCCGGCAGGCCAGTGGCGGCGCTGGCGTGGCGAAGCCTACGTCGAGTTGCCGCGCGCCGAGTTGCAGCCGCTGCGCCACCATGCGACGCTGCCGTTCGAACTGAACCAGGGCTCGGGCGCAGTGCGCGCCTGGTTCGAGCTTCGCGACGGCGCGCTGCGAGCGGCCACGCTGGACGTCGGCCTGAGCAACGTGGCGCTGCGCCTGGGCCCCAAGGTCGAGGAACTGCGCATCGAACAGCTCCAGGGCCGCATTGACGCGGAGCAGGACGAAGCAGGCATGACGCTCGCGCTCGAGCGTTTCAGCTTTGTCACCAGCGATGGCATGCGCTGGCCGAGTGGCGACATGAAAGTCAAACTGCGCCAGCGCGACGGCGCGCCGGCCACGGGTGGCGAGTTCAGTGCGCAGCGCCTCGATCTGGCGCTGATGGCGCAGATCGCGTCGCGCGTTCCGCTCGGCACGGCGCTGCACCAGCTGCTGGCGGAGCTCAAACCCAAAGGCGTCGTCAATGAGCTCACGGCGCGCTGGGACGGGCCGCTCGACGCACCAGGCCGCTACCAGGTGAAGGGCCGATTGAGTGGCCTGACGCTCGCTTCCCGGCCGGCGGCGCAAGCCGATCACATCGGCCGGCCGGGCCTGCGCAACGCTTCATTGCAGCTCAGCGCGAACGAAAAAGGCGGCACGGCGCGACTCGAAGTGCGTGATGGCGCGCTCGATGTGCCGGGCGTGTTCGAAGACCCGCGGATCAAGCTCGACCGCCTGAACGCCGATCTCGATTGGCGCATCGCCGAAGGCGGCCGCACGACGCTGTTCGTGAAGAACGCGACGCTGGCCAACGCCGACGCGAGCGGCGAATTCAGTGCGAAGTGGAACAGCGGTGCTGGCAGCGAATCGATCGGGCGCGGCGGGCGCTGGCCAGGCGAGATCGAACTCACCGGTCGCCTCGGCAACGGCCTGGCGGTGCGCGCCGCACGCTACCTGCCGCTCGGGATTCCCGAATCGACACGGCGCTATGTGGAGCGCGCCGTGAAGGGCGGCCAAGTGCGTCGCCTTGACTTTCGCGTCAAGGGTGACCTGTGGGACTTTCCGTACTTCGACCTGGACACGACCGGTGAATTTCGCCTCGCCACGCTGGCCGACGACGTGACCTTTGCGTTCGTGCCCAGCGCCCCGGCGACGGCCACCGAGCCGGCCTATCTTTCGCCCTGGCCCGAGCTCACCCACGTCAGCGGCGAACTGATCATCGACCGCGCCTCGCTCGAGGTCAAGAACGCCCAGGCGCAACTCGGCGCCGTGGCGTGGAGCGGCGTGCAGGGCGGCATCCGTAACGTCGTCGAGCAACGGATTCTGGCGCTGGGCGGCACGGCGCGCGGCAGCGTAGCCGACATGCTCAAGATCGTCAACACCAGCCCGGTGGGCGGCTGGATCCACGACTCGCTGGCGCACGCCACGGCCAGCGGCAACGGCGAACTCAGCCTCGGATTGAACATTCCATTGCGCGATTTCGCCAAGGCCGAAGTGAAAGGCAACGTGCTGCTCGCCGGCAACGACGTTCGCATCACCCCCGACAGCCCGCTGCTCGGTGCGGCCAAGGGCCGTGTGGACTTCAGCCACAAGGGCTTTGCCGTGGTCGGCGCAACCGCCAAGGCCTATGGCGGCGACGTCGCGTTCGAGGGCGGGGTGAAGGCCGACGGCGCATTGCGCTTCGACGGCCAGGGCACCGCGAGCGTGGAGGCGCTGCGCCGCTCCCCCGAGCTCGGCCTGCTGGCGCGCGTGGCGCCGCAGCTCAGCGGCAAGGTGGCGTACCGCATGGCGCTGGGCTTCGTGCAGGGCCACCCCGAAATCAGCATTACGAGCGACCTGATCGGCCTGGCGAGCGAGCTGCCGCTGCCGCTGCGCAAGGCCGCCGAGACGCCGCTGCCGATGCGCTATGCGACCACCCTGGTGCGCGACTCCTGGCTGCCCGGGCGCAAGCTGGCCGACACGCTGTCACTGGAGGTCGGCCCGTTGCTGCAGGTCCAGTACCAGCGCGACATCTCCGGCGCTGCGCCGCGCATCAAGAGTGGCGGCATCGGCATCGCTGCGGCCGCCCCGACTCCTGCGCAAGGTGTTGCCGTGAACGCGAACCTGGCGACGGTGAACCTCGACGCGTGGGAAGCGGTGTACCGCAAGGTGTTCGATGACCCCGCCGTCGCGGGTGACGAGACCGGCGACGACCCTGGCTACGGCCCCGACCGGCTTGCCGTGCGCGCGCAGGAGCTGGTCACGGGAGGGCGGCGCGTCACCAACGTCGTGGCCGGCATCTCGCGGGAGCCCGATCAGTGGCGCGCCACACTCGACGCTGACCAGCTCAGCGGCTACGTCGAGTATCGGCCGCCACGCGGCGCGGTCGCAGGTTCCACCGTGACGCCCACCGGCGCCGGGCGCGTTTACGCAAGGCTGTCGCGACTGTCGCTGCCGAAGAACGAGGTCGAACAGATCGAGAGCCTGCTCGATGCGCCGCCGAGCAGCGTGCCCGCGCTGGACATCGTCGTCGACGATTTCGAACTTCGCGGCAAAAAGCTCGGCCGGGTCGAAATCGTCGCGACAAATCAGCCGGGCACCCCGACCCAGGCGACGCGCGATTGGCGCCTGTCGAAGTTCAGCATGGCCACGCCCGAAGCGCAGCTCACGGCCACCGGCAACTGGTCGGCAGGCGGCGCCGCGGCGCGCCGCGCCGAAATGGATTTCAAGCTCGACCTGCGCGACAGCGGCGCCTTTCTCGAGCGCCTGGGGCTGGGCAAGGTGGTGCGCGGCGGCAAAGGCGCGTTGGCGGGCCAGGTGGCCTGGCTGGGCTCGCCGCTGTCGCTCGACTTCGCCAGCATGAGCGGCGAATTCAACGTCAACGTCGAGTCCGGCCAGTTCCTCAAGGCCCAGCCCGGGGCGGCCCGGCTGCTGGGAGTGCTGAGCCTGCAATCGCTGCCGCGCCGGCTGTTGTTCGATTTTCGCGACGTGTTCGAGGAGGGCTTCGGATTCGACAGCTTTGCCGGCGACGTGCGCATCGACGCGGGCGTGGCGCACACCAACAACCTGCGCATGCGCGGCGTGCAGGCGGTGGTGCTGATGGAGGGCAAGGCCGACATCGGACGCGAGACGCAGGACCTGCGCGTCGTCGTCGTTCCCGAGATCAACGCCGGTGCCGCCTCGCTGGCCTATGCCGTCATCAACCCGGCGGTCGGCCTGGGAACCTTTCTCGCGCAATTGTTCCTGCGCCGCCCGTTGAGCGAAGCGGGTACGCGCGAGTTCCACGTCACCGGGCCCTGGGTCGACCCGCAGGTGGACCGCGTCGAGCGCAAGGCCGAGGCGTCGACGGCGCAGCCGCCGCTGCGCTGAAGGGTTGCGACGATGAGAATCGCTGCATTGCAGATGGTGTCCACCCCCGACGTGGCGCGCAACCTGGTCGCTGCGCGCGGGCTGATCGCGCAAGCCGCACAGCAGGGCGCCCAGCTCGTCGCGCTGCCCGAATATTTTTGCCTGATGGGGCGTGCCGATTCCGACAAGTTCGACGTCGCCGAGGCCCTGATCGGCAGGGGCCGCCAAGACGGCGTGGACGGCGGTCCGATCCAGCAGGCCCTGGCAGCCGCGGCGCGCGAGCATCGCCTCTGGGTCATCGGCGGCACGCTGCCGCTGCGCTGCGACGATCCGCAGCGCGTGCGCAACAGCAGCCTGGCGTTCGCGCCAGACGGAACGCTCGCGGCGCGCTACGACAAGATGCATCTGTTCCGGTTTGAAGCCGGCCGCGAACGCTACGACGAAGGCCGGGTGTTGGAAGCCGGCGCCACGCCCGTCGCCGTGCAATGCGGGGCTTTGCGCGTCGGCCTGAGCGTGTGTTACGACCTGCGCTTTCCCGAGCTGTACCGCGCGTTGATGAGCCCGCCGTGCGACCTGATCGCCGTGCCCTCGGCGTTCACGCACACGACGGGCAGCGCGCATTGGGAACTGCTGCTGCGCGCCCGTGCCGTCGAAAACCAGGCCTACGTGATCGCGCCGGCGCAAGGCGGCATGCACGAGAACGGCCGTCGCACCTGGGGCCACACCATGATCGTCGACCCGTGGGGCGACGTGCTCGGCGTGCTGCCCGAGGGCGAAGGCGTCGTGATCGCCGAGGTCGACCGCACTCGGCTGGCAGCCGTGCGTGCCAAGTTGCCCGCGCTAGAACATCGCCGGCTGGGCAAATGATCCAGCCAGCGCGGCGCCCTGTTGCCGTGGTCACCGAGGCGGCCGACTTCGTGGCCAAACCGCCCGCCTCTGACTATGATGCGACGCCCGTCATCGGCCGCGGCATCGCACCACCCTGAACCACCGAGGACCAAGATGAACCGAATTCAATCGATTGCCGCAGCCAGCCTGGCGGCACTGGGCGTGCTTGGTGGCCCGGCGTGGGCCGTACGGCCACTGAGCGTGGACAACGCGACTACCGCCGCCAAGGGCACGGGCTACGTCGACGCCCGGGGTCGCAAGGCAGCCTGGCAAAGACGACGCTCTGAACCTCACGCCGGCTTACTCGCCGTGGGAAGTCGTGGAGGTGTCTGTTCCGCTGTCGCGCAACCGTACCGACTCCATCAACTCGGTAGGCGTGCTGGCGCGCGTGCGCATCACCGAGCCGCAACAGTCCGGCTGCAACCTCCTCGTGGCACTCGGCCATCGAGACTTCAGACCCGGCGGCAACCAGAGGCTTGCCTATGCCGCAGCAAGTTGCAACCGAAATGACTTCGCGCTGCACGCCAATCTCGGCGCCGCCAAGCCTTCGAGCGCTTCCAGCGTCGGCACTTGGGGCGTCGCACTGGAACACGACACCGGCACCATCGTCGCCCACGTCGAATCGTTCGGCCAGGAGCGCTCGAAGCCAACGTTTCAGCTCGGCGCACGCAGGGAAGTGGCCAAGGGCTGGCAGGTCGACGGGACGCTCGGACGCTTCAACGGCGAGACGCTTTTCAGCTTGGGGGTGAAGGTCGCTTTTTGAGCGCCGACTATGGCGATGAATTCGTTGAACCTCACCGGCATTGCCGAATTCGCCTCATGCCATCTCCGCGTTGATCGCCGCCAGCGCCGCCGCGCCCGGGCACAACTCGGCTGTGCCCAGGCGATTCAGCGGCGTCTGCACTGTCTTCAAGTGCGCGTGCAAGTCCTGGGCTGAGGCATTCACGTAAAGCAAACCGGTGAGGATTTCGCCGCGCGCTTCATGCGCGGCGATATGGCTCAGTGCCGCGAGGCGATCTCCCGCGTCGTAACCTCCCGCGAGTTTGCGCAGGCGCAGCACGCTGCCGTCGTGCTGCGTCACTTCGATCACTTCGCCGGGCGCGTATTTCGCGGTGATCGCATCGCGCGAAGGCATGAAGTCGATGCGGTTCACGGCTTCGTTGTGCTCCCGCACGTAGTCGTAGCTCTTCGTGCTGCCGGCGTGGTTGTTGAACGCGACGCAGGGGCTGATGACGTCGATCAGCGCCGCGCCGCCGTGACTGAACGCGCCCTTGATCAGCGGCACGAGTTGCTCTTTGTCGCCAGAGAAGCTGCGCGCCACATAGCTCGCACCCATTTGCAGCGCGAGCGACACCAGGTCGATCGCGGTGTCACTGTTGATCACGCCCTTCTTGCTCTTGCTGCCGGCGTCGGCCGTCGCCGAGAACTGGCCTTTTGTCAGGCCATACACACCGTTGTTCTCGACGATGTAGGTCATGTTCACGCCACGCCGCATCGCGTGCGCGAATTGGCCTAGGCCGATGGAGGCCGAATCGCCGTCGCCTGACACCCCAAGGTAGAGCAACTCGCGATTCGCCAGATTCGCGCCGGTCAACACCGAGGGCATGCGCCCGTGCACGGTGTTGAAGCCGTGCGAGTTGCCCAGGAAGTAGTCGGGCGTCTTCGATGAGCAGCCGATGCCGGACAGCTTGGCCACACGGTGCGGCTCGATCGCGAGCTCCCAGCACGCCTGCACGAGCGCGGCGGAAATCGAATCGTGGCCGCAGCCGGCGCACAGCGTCGAGATCTTGCCTTCGTAGTCGCGCCGCGTCAGGCCCAGTGCGTTGGCGGGAAGAGTCGGGTGGTGCAGTTTCGGTTTGGCGATGTAGGTCATGCCGCTTTGCCCTTCGTGACCTTTCCGATCGGTTCGACGTTGAAGCGCTTGACTCGCGTCGCGATTTCTTCCGTGATGAAACGCGCCGTGATCGGCGTTCCGTCGTAGTGCAATACCGGCTCGAGCTTGGCCGGATTCACTTCCTGCTCCGTCATGATCAACGTGCGCAACTGCGCGTCGCGGTTCTGTTCGATCACGAACAAGTGCTCGTGCGCGGCGATGAACTGGTCGACCGCGGCGCTGAACGGGAACGCCCGCAGGCGCAGCAGATCGACATGGATGCCCTGGGTGCGCAGCGAATCGAAGGCTTCGTGCATCGCCGGGCTCGTCGAGCCGTAGTAAATGACGCCAAAACGCGTCGGTCGCGCCGCGTTCGTCTGCACCGGTTGCGGCACGAGGGCCTTTGCGGTTTCGAATTTCTTCAGCAACCGTTCGACGTTGTACATGTAGTCGGGACCGGCTTCCGAATAGCGCGCATACGGGTCGCGCGTCGTGCCGCGCGTAAAGAATGCGCCGCGTTTGGCGTGCGTCGCCGGATAGGTGCGGTACGGGATGCCGTCGCCGTCAACATCGAGGTAGCGCCCGAAATCGCGCCCGGCTTCCAGGTCTTCATGCGTCATCACTTTGCCGCGGTCGTACTGGCGCGAGTCGTCCCAGGAAAGCGGCTCGCACAGGCGGTGGTTCATGCCGATGTCCAGATCGGTCAAGAGGAAGATTGGTGTCTGCAAGCGGTCCGCAAGGTCCAGGCACTGCGCACCGAACTCGAAGCATTCATTCGGGTCTTCGGGAAACAGCAGCACATGTTTGGTGTCGCCGTGCGAGGCATACGCGCAGCTCAACACGTCGGCCTGCTGGGTGCGCGTGGGCATTCCGGTGGACGGGCCACCGCGCTGCACGTTGATGATCGTGACCGGAATTTCGGCGAAGTACGCCAGGCCGATGAATTCCGTCATCAGCGACACGCCCGGCCCCGACGTGGCGGTGAACGCACGCGCGCCGTTCCAGCCCGCGCCCACGACGATGCCGATCGAGGCGATTTCGTCTTCGGCCTGAACGATGGCGAACTTGTTCTTGCCCGTCGCCTTGTCGACGCGCAGCTTGCCGCAGTACTTCTGGAAAGCCTCGGCGAGCGACGACGACGGCGTGATCGGGTACCAGGCGCACACCGTCGCGCCGCCGTACACGCAGCCCAGCGCCGCGGCGGCGTTGCCTTCGATGAAGATGGGCTTGCCCACCGCGTTGCGCCGTTCGACTTTCAGGCCGAGCGCGTCGTCGAAATACTCGCGGCCATGGTGCAGGCCCATCATGAAGGCGTCGAGATTTGGCTGGATCAGTTTTGCCTTGCCCTTGTACTGCTCACCGAGCAATGTGGCGATCACTTCGGGCTCGATGCCGAGCAGCGCGGCGAGCACGCCCACATAGACGATGTTCTTCAGCAACTGCCGTTCGCGCGGGTCGGTGTAGCGCGTGGCACACAGGTCGGTGAGCGGCACTGCGAGCACGTTCACGTCGGGCCTGAACCGGGACGGCGGCATCGGCTTGGAGCTGTCGTACATCAGGTAGCCACCGGGCTCGACCTCAGCGACGTCCTGGTCCCAGGTCTGCGGGTTCATCGCCACCATCAGGTCGCAGCCGCCGCGCCGGCCCTGGTAGCCCTGCTCGTTGACACGCACTTCATACCAGGTGGGCAGGCCCTGGATGTTGCTCGGGAAGATGTTGCGCGGGCTCACCGGTACGCCCATGCGCAGCAGGCTGCGCGCAAAGAGTTCGTTGGCGGACGCCGAGCCCGAGCCGTTGACGTTGGCGAACTTGATGACGAAGTCGTTGACGGCTTCAATGCGTTTCGTTGTCGTTTTCATGGTTCAAGCCGCCTTCAGTTGCTTCGGCTGCGGTGCCCCCTTGGGCGCGCGGCAGCCCTTGCCCGCATGCGTCATGTCGAGCAGGAATTTCTGCATGTCCCACGCCCCCGTCGGACAGCGCTCGGCGCACAGGCCGCAGTGCAGGCAGACGTCTTCGTCTTTCACCATCACCCGACCGGTCTTGAGAATGCCCGACACGTACAGGGCCTGCTGCACGTTGCGCGCCGGCGCGCGCAGCCGCGTGCGCAGCTCGGCCTCTTCGCCGTTCGTGGTGAAGCTGATGCAGTCGGTGGGGCAGATGTCAACACAGGCGTCGCACTCGATGCATTGGCCGGTGGAGAAGACGGTCTGCACATCGCAGTTCAGGCAGCGTTGCGCTTCTTTCCACGCTGTTGCAGCATCGAACCCGAGCTCGACTTCGACCTTGATATTGCGCAATGATTGGTTCACGTCGCGCCACGGCACCTTGTGGCGCAGATCGGGCGCCACGGAGTTGTCGTAACTCCACTCGTGGATTCCCATCTTTTGCGACACCAGCGTCACGCCGGGCGCGGGGCGCTCTTGCACGTTTTCGCCGTGCAGGAACTTGTCGATCGAGATCGCCGCAGCGTGACCCTGCGCGACGGCCCAGATGATGTTCTTCGGCCCGAGCGCCGCGTCACCCCCGAAAAACACGCTCGGCAGACTCGCTTGCAGCGTCACTTCGTCGATGACGGGCATTCCGGAATCGTTGAACACAATGCCGCAATTGCGCTCGATCCAGGGGAAAGCGTTTTCCTGGCCCACCGCGACGAGCACTTCGTCGCATTCAAAGCGCTGCTCGGGTTCGCCCGTGGGCACAAGCTGGCGCTTGCCATTCGCGTCGCGCTGCGCACGCACTTTCTCGAACGTCATGCCGATGAGCTTGCCGTTCTCATGCAGGAAGGCACGCGGCACCAGGCAATCGAGGATCGGAATGCCTTCGTGTGCCGCGTCTTCCTTTTCCCATGGCGAGGCTTTCATCTCCTCGAACGGCGAGCGCACGATCACTTTCACGTCTTCGCCGCCCAGGCGTTTCGCGCTGCGGCAGCAGTCCATCGCCGTGTTGCCGCCGCCCAGCACGATGACGCGCTTGGCCGTGCGCGTGGTGTGGCCGAACGACACCGAGGCGAGCCAGTCGATGCCGATGTGGATGTGCGCCGCCGCCTCAACCCGACCGGGAATCGACAGGTCACGCCCGCGCGGCGCACCGCAGCCGACGAACACCGCGTCCCAGTGCTCATTGAGCAGCGCCTGCATCGAATCGATGCGCGTGCCGCCGCGAAACTCGACGCCGAGCCTGAGCACGTACCCGGTCTCTTCGTCGATCACCTCTTCGGGCAGGCGAAAGCGCGGGATCTGCGAGCGGATCATGCCGCCGGCACGGGCGTCGGAATCGAACACGGTGACGTGGTAGCCGAGCGGCGCAAGATCGCGCGCCACCGTAAGTGCCGCGGGCCCCGCACCCACGCAGGCGATGCGCTTACCGTTCTTCACCGCGGCCAGGCGCGGCAGGCGCTCGGCGATGTCGCCTTTCAGATCCGCTGCGACGCGTTTGAGCCTGCAGATCGCCACGGGCTCGGGGCGCTCCGCCTGGGCTTCCTCCACCCGGCCGCGCCGGCACGCCGGCTCGCACGGCCTGTCGCAAGTGCGCCCGAGGATCCCGGGAAACACGTTCGACGCCCAGTTGACCATGTAGGCGTCGGCGTAGCGCCCGGCGGCGATGAGACGGATGTATTCGGGGACGGGGGTATGCGCCGGGCACGCCCATTGACAGTCGACCACTTTGTGAAAGTAGTCGGGTTGGCGGATGTCAGTGGCCTGCAACGTGTCCTCCCTCTCGACAAGCGGCAGCGTCGTGAGGGCACACTGCTTTGCGATTCGTAAGCACGATGCTAGGAGCGGCGTCGGGCCATGTCAGCCGGGTTTGCACGAGTTTAGTCGGGCATATTGCGTGATCGCGGCTATCCATGCACTGCGCGAAGGGGTTTGCGCAGCATTGCCGCTGCTAGAGTCGGCACCTCGCGAAACTGAGGAGACGCCCACTTGCTGCGATTCTTCGGCGTTGCCGTCGCCGCGATCGTCGGCGGTTTGTTGGCTGAAGGCTTTGGCGCGCTGGCCGGCGCGGCCCTGGCTTGGCTGGGTTGGCTCGCACATCGACAGGCCAAGGACATCGCTGAGCTTCGCCGCGATGTCGATTTTCTGACGGGGCATCGCGCTCGCAGCGTGCCGGCCGAGTCGGCACTTGCGTCGGCGCAAGCCACCGAGCAGTCCGCGACGGTGCCCAGCGCAGCGCCCGCTGGGCCCGTGGCGCAACCAGCGCCGACGCAATCGCCGGCAACGACGCCATGGGCTCGGGACGGCGCGCCCGTGCAGTCAAAGTGGGCCGACGAGCCCCACGACACCGAAGTGGGCTCGTTGTGGGGCGACGTGCCGGGTGCTTCGACGCGCGGCGCGGCCGAATCCCGCGGCGCCAGTCTGCTCGCGCCCATCAAACAATGGCTGTTCGGCGGCAATACGATCGTCAAGCTGGGCGTGGCGATCCTGTTCATCGGCCTGGCGTTCCTCGCCAAATTCGCCGCGGAGCATGTGAGCGTTCCGGTCGAGTTGCGCCTGGCCGGAATTGGCGGCGCGGCGCTGGTGCTCCTGGCGATCGGCTGGCGGCTGCGCGATTCACGCGCCGGTTACGCCCAGGTTCTCCAGGGCGGCGCGGTGGCGGTGCTTTACCTCACACTGTTCGTCGCATTCCGCTTTTACGGCGTGCTCGGCGTGGCGCCGGTGTTCGCCTGCATGGTCGGCGTGGCCGCGCTCGCGGCGGCGCTGGCCGTGATGCAGGACGCGCGGGCTCTGGCCGTGATCGGCGCGCTCGGCGGCTTTGCGACACCACTGCTCGTGTCCACCGGTGGCGGCAACCATGTCGCGCTGTTTGGCTACTACCTGGTGCTCGACCTCGGCATTGCCGCGGTCGCTTGGCATCGGAGTTGGCGGCTGCTGAACCTGATCGGCTTCTTCGCCACGTTCGGCGTCGGCGCGGCCTGGGGTATTGCGAGCTACCGCGACGAGCATTTCTTAAGCGCCCAGGCCTTCCTGATCGCCTTCTTCCTCGTCTTCGTGGCGATCCTGTTGATGCCTGCGCGCCGGGCGCTGCGTGACAGCGCCGACGGCGACTTCGGTGCTTCGACCGCCACGCGCAGCGACACCTGGGTCAACGGCAGCCTGCTGTTCGGCCTGCCGACGATCGCCTTCGCATTGCAATACGCCATGGTGCGAGATGCCGACTATGGCACCGCGATCTCGGCTCTGCTGCTGGCCCTGTTTTATGTCGGCGTGGCCGCATGGATGCGCAAACGCGCCCGCCTGGCCGTCATGTTCGAGGCGAGCCTGGCCATCGCCACGGTCTTCCTCACCTTGGTGATTCCGTTCGCACTCGACGCCCACAGCACCTCGGGTGCCTGGGCGCTCGAAGGCGCGGGCCTGGTGTGGCTGGGGCTGCGCCAACGGCGGATCGCGCCGCGCCTGTTTGGCTACGCGCTGCTGTTCCTCGCCGGTCTGGCGATGTTCCATGCGGTGCAGCGCCACGGTCTGCCCCACATGTTCTTCAACGCGCTGCTGTTCAACGGCGTGATGGCCGGCGCAGCGTCACTCGCGGCAGCGTATTTCGTGCACCGGTCCGGCAGATTGGCCGCGAGCGACGCCGCGGATGCACCGCTTGGTCAAGACCGCCCCCAGGCCGACGCCATACGTCGTCCGCCCCAAGGACCACGAAGGGGCACCGTCGTGGCCCTTGGGGATGAGGAAACTTCGGGCGGCCGTGCGTTTCCTCATGAGGCGATCGCCGAGCCGCTGTTGATCGGCTGGGGGACGCTGTGGCTGCTCATGACCGCGGCGTCGCAAATCTCCAACTTCACCGCGCCGCACCTGCAACTCACGGCCGGGCTCGTGTGCGTGAGCGCGATCGCCTTGCTCTACACCGGGTTGTCGCTGCGCCTGGACTGGCCGCGCATCGCGTGGCCGGCGCTCGGCCATGCGCCGCTGCTCGCGTTGGCGGTGGCGGTGAGCACGCTGAACCAGGACTCGCCGAGCCAGGACGGCGGCGCCTGGGCCTGGCCGCTCGCCCTGGCGACTCATCTGATCCTGTTGTGGCGCGCCGCGCAACGCTGGCCGGCCCGGGCGGCTGACGCGGTGCACGGCGTGGGCCTGCTGGTGCTCGCGGCGCTGGGTGCGCTGCAGGGGCGCGCCATCACGCGCGACTGGGGCGACCCGGCGAGCGCCTGGGCCTGGCTGGGTTGGTTGCTGGTTCCCGCCGCGCTGTTGCTGCTGGTGCCGCGTGCCAGCTTCGCGCTGCGCTGGCCGGTGCGCATGTCGAGCGCGGCGTACCAGACGCACGCAGCGGGCGTGCTCGCTGCCGGTTTGCTGCTGTGGAGCCTGCTGGCGAACATCGCCTCCAGCGGGGGTGCGGCGCCGCTGCCGCATGTGCCGCTGCTGAACCCGCTGGATCTCGGCATCGGCATCGGATTGCTCGCGGTCTGGCAGTGGATGCGCAGCCCCCCGGCATCGGCGCTGCTCGCACGGCAGCCCAACCTCGCGGTGCAGGTGACTGCGATCGCGGGATTCGTCTGGCTCAATGCGATGCTGATCCGTGGATTCCATCACTACGGCGACGTAGTGTTTCGCGTGCACGCCTGGATCGATTCGCTCGCGGTGCAATCCGGCGTCAGCCTGCTGTGGAGCGCCACCGCGCTGGTGCTGATGTGGCTCGCCGCGCGGCGCGCGCTGCGCACGCCGTGGATGGTGGGTGCGGTGCTGCTCGGCGCCGTCGTGCTCAAACTGGTGCTGGTCGATCTGTCGGGCACCGGAACCGTGACGCGAATCGTCTCGTTCATCGGTGTGGGGGTATCGATGCTCGTCATCGGCTATGTGGCGCCGCTGCCCGCCGCGACCAGGGAGGACTCGCGTGCGCCTGCTTGATGCCCGCAGGCTCGCCCACGTGGCCGCGTGGTTGGGCGCGGGCGTTTGCGCCATCGTGGCGGCCCGTGCCGAAGACGCGGCGTACCGCTTTCATGCCACGATCGACGTCCAGCAAGCGGCTGCGTTCGTGCGGCTGCCGCTGCCGGCCAGCGCCTATGGCCGCACCGAACAAGCTGACTTGCGCGACTTGCGCATCGTCGACGCCGCCGGTGAGCGCGTGCCGTTTGCCGTGCTCGCGCCGCGTGCCGCCCAGTCCGAGGTGCAGGAGCAGTCTCGCGACGTGATGCTCTACGCGCTGCCGCCACGCCCCGCCGCGGGCAAGGCTTGGGTGTCGCCGCTGGAAGTGACGGTCCAGGGCGACCGCATCAGCGTGCGCCCGGCGCGCATGGCGCCAGCGACCCCTGGCGCACGCTCGCCCGGGTGGTTGGTGGACCTGGGAGACCCGCGTGCGCGCAAACCCGACGAGCCGGCAGCCCGCGGATTGCGCCTGGTCTGGTCGGGTCCGGCTGAATTCAGCGTGGGCGTCGACATCGAGGTCAGCGACGACCTGCGCCAGTGGCGCGCGGGCGGATCGAGTCAGCTGATGGCGCTCACGTCTGCACGTGGCCCGCTGCTGCAGGACCGCGTGGTCCTGCCCGCGAGCGCGGCGTTCCCTTCGACGCGGTTCATTCGGCTGGTCTGGAGCGACGCCGCAGCGGCGCCGCGGCTCGTTGCGGCCCAGGCGATCCTTGATCGGCCCGCGAGCGTGGTGCTCGATGCGCCTGCCGAGATCAGCATCTCGCCGCTGCCCGCGACGCAGGACGACGGCGTAGTGAAGCGCGCTCTGCTGTTCGACCTCGGCGGCGCCTTGCCGCTGCTCGAGATCGAACTGCGCCTGGCCGCTGGCACGCAAATCGCGCCGGCGCGCGTGCAGGGCCGGCGCAGCGCAAACGACGCCTGGAGCGAAATCGCCTCGGCGGTGTTCTACCGCATCGAGCGCGCCGGCCAGGTCAGCACTGCGCCGCCGTTGGCGCTGCGCACCACGCAGCGCTACCTGCGCCTGATCCCCGACGAACGCGCCGCCGCGCTCGACCCGGCGCAGGTGACGCTCGTCGCCAGAGCGGGGCTGGCCAGCCTCGTGTTCGCGCGCCAGGGGCGTGAGCCGTTCACATTGCATGCCGGGTCGGCCGACGCCAGGTCGAGCGCCCTGCCGATCACGACGCTGGTGCCGGCGCTGGATGAAGAGCGAAAGCGATTCGGTCAGGCCACGCTCGGCGCGTGGCGCGAATCGGAAGAAGTGGTGCGGCAACTGCGCTCGCGCGAACGGCTTGCCGCGCTGCGGCCCTGGCTGCTCTGGGCCGTACTGCTCGCCGGCGTTGCGGGGCTGGGCTTCATGGTCTGGCGTTTGGCGCGCGGCGGCAAGCCAGTGGAGTCAGCCTGATACGCAGGCTGACTCGCTGCGTCAAGGCCCGAAATCAAACTGAAGCCCGACCGACGGGCCCGAGAAGCGCAACCGGAAGTCGGAACTCGAAGACAGTGTGTCCCCGTGAACTTCCCAGCCCGTGTAGCCGATGCGCGCCGTCACGTTGCTCGCCAGCGCCTGGTTCAAGAACACTTCAGCGCGGCTCGCGCGGTTTACGCCCAGTCTTGACGAAGCAAATTCGGTGGCGCGCAGCTGCACGCTGGTGCCGCTGCCGGTGCGCCAGACCAGGCCAACGCCACCCTGCACTCCTCGGGTCGAAAAACGCTCCGACGCCTGCAGCGGCGCAGCTGACGACGTGGTGACTTCAGCACGTGCGTGGCCGACGCCGGCCAGAACCTCCAGGCCCACGGATCCGCCGCCAAAAAACTTGCGCCAGCGCCACGCGATGTCGGCGTAGTTGAAGGTGAAGTTGTGGCGCAGTTGTTGCGGCGCAAGGAAGTCCTGGCCGCCCAGGCGGATGGGCGAATCGCCGGCGCCGAGCGTCTGCGAATCGCTGCCTTTCGCGCGCGTCGCCTCGATCTCGATGCTGTGACCGTCCTGCGGGCGCGACGGCGCGTCCACGCCCTTGCCGAAATTGAAGCTGGCCTTGAGGTTGGGCAAAAACGCGCTCTGGTCGCGCGCTTCGATGCGGGTCGTCGATTCGCAGCCACCCAGCGCCAGCAGGGCGGCCGCAACACATCCCCGACAGATGGAATTCATGATGTCTCCTTGGAGGCGAGGTGCAGCGCCGCGTATCTTGCGGGGTCCTGGCGGAAAGTCGTGGTGCAGCCGTCGCAGCAGAAGTAGTAGTTCACCCCTTGATAGGTCTCGACGTGTTTCGCGTCCTTGATGCTCACCGCCATGCCGCACACAGGGTTGATGAACTGCTCGGGTGCCGCCGCTGCCCTTTCAAGCACCGCGGGAGGGTTCGGCTCGGCGCCCGCGGTGAGTGTGACACGGCCGCGCAGCAGCGCGAGCACGCCGACCGTCGCGACCAACGCAATCTCGCCCGGCGTCTTGGCGCCGGCGTCCGGCCCCGCAGGCGAACGCAACTTGCCGAGCTGCGCTTCAGTCACGCCGCGCATGCGCATCACGACTCGCAGTCTGTCGGCCTTGCGCCGGCTCGCGATCAGCAGCACGTGATTCGCGCCGCTGCGCAGCGCCGATTCGAGCGCGGCCTCGTCGCCTTGGCCTTGGGTGGCGACGAGCACGATCGGCGCTTCACCTGGCGGGGAAGCGAGCTGGATGCGCAGGCGCTGCGCGAGAAAGCGCGCCTCGTCGGCGGCAGGCGTATCGCCAAGGATGCACAACGCAGCAGACGCGCTGTACGGTTGAACAAAGAGTTCGATGCTGCCGTTGCTCGCGCACGCCATCGCATGATGCTCCACGTCTTCTTCGGTCAGCACTTCGTCGTTGCTGATGCGCACGAGTTTCGGCTGGCCCTTGGCAATCGCGGCGAGTGCCGCCGCGATCACGACGCCTTTGGCGCAACCGCCGCCGATCCAGCCGTGCAGCGTTCCATCCGCGAGAACGATCGCCTGGGCGCCGACATACGCCGACGTCGGCGCGACGGCGCGCACCACCGTCACGAGGGCGTAAGCCTCGCCCTTCGCGTTGAGTCCGCGCGCCAGGTCGAGCAACTGATCGTTGTTCATCGCAAGCTTTCGATGATCTGCGGCAAAAGGCGGTCAAGGTCGGCGAGGTCTGCTCCTGCGGCGAACAGATCGAGATAAGGCAGCGCTGCCTGCATGCCTTGCGACTCTGGGGTGAAGCCGGGCTGATTCAACAAGGGATTGAGCCACACAATGCGCCGCGCGCGTTGCCTCAGCGTGGCGAGCGATGCCGCGAGCAACTGCGGCTCGCCGGTATCGTAACCGTCACTGACGATGATCACGCCGGTGCGCGAGTGCACGAGGCGCGCGCCTGCGTCGCGGTTGAAATCGTTCAAACACTCCCCGATGCGCGTGCCGCCGCCCCATCCGGCGGCGAGCAGATGCATGCGCTCTTGCGAGCGCCACGGATCCGGGTCGCGCAGCGCTTCAATCACGCCCGTGATGCGCGTGTGGAAGATGAAGCAGTGCACGTCGGCGAGTTCGGCGCACAGGGCGCGCGCCAGGCGAAGATAGAAAAAGCTGTACAGGCTCATCGAGCGGCTCACGTCGAGCAGCAACACCAGGCGCGGCCGCACCCGGCGCCGGCGCATGAACGCCAGGCGCAATGGCGTGCCGCCGCTGGCAACACTTGCGCGGATCGTGCTTTGCAGGTCGACGCGCCGCCCATGCCGCGACGCCGCTTCGCGGCGCAGTTGCAGGTGCTTCAGGCGGCGTGCGAAGCGGCGCATCAGCGCTTCGATGTCGCGCGCGTCTTCGCGCCGGTTCAGGTCGCGAAAATCGGTCGATCCGAGCAACTCTTCGCGGCTCGCGCCATGCCGCGACGCGCCGCTGTCGGCGTTATCGGCCGCGCCGTGGCCGACGCCCTCACCGGGTTCGCTCGCGGCGCCGCCCCGGTCGCGATCCGCGACGTTGCGCGCCGTGGCGCTCAGCACATCGCTCGTGACAAACACCGACTTGTTGGGAGGCAGGAAGTAGGCGTCGAAGAGGGAATCGAAGCGCCGCCATTCGTCGCCACGGCCGCATAACAAGGCCTTCAGGCTCCAGTGCAGCACTTGCCGGTCGAACGCACCGGTGCGCAGCGCCGTTTCGACGACGCGCACCGAATCCGCGCCGCCCAGCGCAAATCCGTTGGCGCGCAGGAAGCCGGCGAACCCTGTGATCCGCGAGTGCAATGCGGCGCCAAGCTCAGCGCGCGGCGGCAGGGTCACTCCCGGCGCCGCGAGAGGCCGTACGCCCGAGTTCGCGGGGTGCGCGATCACGCCATTCAACACGCTGCGGCAAGGCGCGCGACGACGTCGGTCGTGAACGCGGTACGGTCGGCGCGCGTCTTGATCAGGGCGCTCAAGCTTTCCATGATGCGCGGCGCACCGTCGTCGTCGATCGTCTTGATTCCCAGGCGCAACACTGCCGCCGCCCAATCGAGCGTCTCTGCCACTCCCGGTCTTTTTTGCAGCTCCATGCGCCGTACGCTTTGCACGAATTCGACAATCTGCCGCGCGAGTTCACCGGCCGCCTGCGGCACCTTCATGTTGACGATCGCCAGCTCCTTGTCGAACCCCGGATAGTCGATGTACTGGTAGAGGCAGCGCCGGCGCAGCGCGTCCGACAGCTCGCGCGTACCGTTGCTTGTGATGATGACAATCGGCTTGCTGACCGCGCACACCGTGCCGAGTTCGGGAATCGACATCTGGTAGTCGGACAGCAGCTCAAGCAAGTACGCCTCGAATGCCTCGTCGGCGCGGTCGACTTCGTCGATCAAGAGCACCGGCGGTTCATCGCAACTGATCGCCTCCAACAACGGGCGCTTCAGCAGGTAGCGTTCGGAGAAGACATCCTGTTCCTTGTGCGCTGCCGAGCGCTCGTCGTTCTCGAGCAATTTGATCGCCAGCAGTTGCCGCTGGTAGTTCCATTCGTACATCGCCGAGTGCACGTCGAGGCCTTCGTAGCATTGGAGGCGGATGAGTCTTGTTGCGCGAAGCGTCGCCAGCGCCTTGGCGATCTCCGTCTTGCCCACACCAGCGTCACCTTCCAGCAACAGCGGGCGGCTGAGGTCGAGCGTCAGCAGCAGCGCGGCGGCGAGCGAAGGCTCGGCGACGTAACCCGCGCCTTGCAACTGCCGCTGCAAGGCAAACACCTCGTCAATGCGTTGCGCTGGCGGATTCAAGCGGCCTTCTTGCCGAGCAGGCCGCGCAGCCAGTTCTTGAGCAGAGTCCACATCAGCGCGAGGCCGTTCAGTTCCTGGGGCGCTGCCGGGGCTGCAGCTGCCGCAGTACCACCTGAGGTCGCGCCCGTGGCGCCGCCCGGCGCACCCACCGCGTCGCGCTCGGCCTGAAGCGCGAGCACCCGCGCCGAAAAGTTGTCCGCGAACTGCTTGAGGAGTTGGTCCGACACCGCATTCATCATGCGCCCGCCGAATGCGACTGCCTTGCCGCTCATCGAGACTTCGCTCGAGCCCACCAGATTGCATTGCTTGGCATCGGTTCCCGCTTCGACGCGCGCCGTCAAGTTCAGCGTCGCACCCGAGCTACCGGTGCTGTCGGTACCCTTGCCGATCAGGTGCAAGCTGCGCGCTGCGGCGTCGACGTCTTTCATCTCGACTTCGCCGCGAAACGCCATCGTCGCCGGGCCCAGGCGCACCGTCACCGTGCCTTTGTAGCGACCATCGTCGAGCCTTTCCGTGATCTTCGCCCCCGGCATGCAACCCGCCACCGCCTCGAGGTCCTGCAGAAACACCCACGCGATATCAGCCGCGCAGGGCATCGGGTAGCTCTTGTCGATCTGGACTTTCACGTCGGCGCTCCGAATTCGACCCGCTCGCGGGCAAGGCGCGGATTATCGGGTGTGGATGCCGAGCGCCTTGCACTGCTTCCACACGTTGAACGCCGTGTGCGGCATGTCCATGTGCGTCACACCGAGGTGCGCAAACGCATCAACCACCGCGTTCGTGAAGGTCGGAATGCCGCCCACGTGCGGCGATTCGGCCACGCCTTTCGCACCGATCGGGTGGTGCGGCGACGGCGTCACGGTGTGATCGGTTTCCCAATGCGGCGTTTCCACAGCAGTGGGCAGGAAGTAATCCATCAGGCTGTTGCCGAGGTGGTTGCCGTTCTCATCAAACGGCACCAACTGACCGAACGCGACGGCAAACGCTTCGGTGAGGCCGCCGTGAATCTGACCTTCGATGATCATCGGGTTGATGCGCGTGCCGCAGTCGTCGAGCGCGTAAAAGCGCCGCACCTTGGTCTCGCCGGTGAAGCGGTCGATGTCGACGACGGCGACGTAGGCGCCGAACGGATACGTCAGGTTCGGCGGATCGTAGTACTCGACAGCCTCCAGGCCCGGCTCCATGCCGGCCGGCAAGTTGCTCGCGGCATAGGAGGCAAACGCGATCTCCTTCATCGTCTTGCTCTGCGACGGATTGCCCTTGACCTTGTAGCGATCGACTTCCCACTCCAGGTCGCCTTCGCCGACCTCCAACAGGTGCGCCGCGATCTTGATCGCCTTCGCGCGGATCTTGCGCGCCGCCATCGCTGCCGCCGCGCCGGCCACCGGCGTGGAGCGCGAGCCCCAGGTGCCCGCACCATACGGCGCCTTGTCGGTGTCGCCCTCTTCGATCTGGATTTCCTCTGACGACAGGCCGAGTTCGGTGGCGATGATCTGCGCGTAGGTCGTCGCGTGGCCCTGGCCCTGGCTCATCGTTCCCAAGCGCGCGATCGCGCTGCCGGTGGGGTTGACGCGGATGTCGCAACTGTCGAACAGGCCGATGCCCAGGATGTCGCACACCTTGGTCGGCCCGGCGCCGACGATTTCGGTGAACGTGCACACGCCGATTCCCATCAGCGTCGGGCTGTTCGGATCGGCGCGTTTGGCGGCCTGCTCCTTGCGCAGGCCTTCGTAGTCGACCGCCTTCAGCACCTTTTCCAGCGCGACCTGGTAGTTGCCGCTGTCTAGCGTCCAACCGAGCGACGTCGTGTAGGGGAACTTGTTCGCGGCAACAAAATTGCGCCGGCGGATCTCGGCTTTGTCGATGTTCAGCTTTTGCGCCAGGATGTCGATCATGCGTTCGATCAGGTACACCGCTTCCGAGACGCGCAGCGAACAGCGGTACGCGACCCCGCCTGGCGCCTTGTTCGTGTAGACCGCGTCGACGCGGCAATACGCTTTCGGGATGTCGTAGGAACCGGTGCAGATGCTGAACAGGCCGGCGGGCAGCTTCGTCGCCGACACATGCGAGTTGAAGGCGCCGTGGTCGGCGAGCGCGGTGAAGCGCAGCGCCTTGATGCGGCCATCCTTGTCGGCAGCGAGCTCGCCCACGCCGTGGTAGTCGCGCGCAAAACCGGTGGTTGAGATGTTTTCGATGCGCGACTCGATCCACTTGATCGGCACGCCGGTGACGATGGAGGCGACGATCGCGCACACATAGCCCGGGTACACCGGCACCTTGTTGCCGAAGCCGCCGCCGATGTCGCCGCCGATGATGCGGATCTTGCTCTCGGGGATGCCGGACAACATCGCGACGACGGTGCGCACCAGGTGCGGCGCCTGCGACGTGATGTACACCGTCAACTGCCCCGTCACCTTGTCGAACGACGCGACGCAGCCGCAGGTTTCCATCGGGCACGGGTGCACGCGCGGATTGAGGATTTCCTCCTTCACCGTCACCGCGGCATGGGCAAATGCCGCGTCGGTCGCCGCCTTGTCGCCCGCTTCCCAGGTGAAGATGTGGTTCGGATGGGTGCGCTTGCCGTGGCCGACTTCGTCTTTGCCGGCGATGTCTTCGCGGATGATCGGCGCGTCCTTGGCCATCGACTTCTTCGGGTCGACGATCGCCGGCAGCTCTTCGTATTCCACTTCCACCGCGTCGGCGCCATCGGCCGCGCAGTAGCGGTCGGTGCCGATCACGAACGCCACTTCCTGCATCTGGAAGCAAACCTTCTTGTCGGCGAGCACCGCCTGCACGTCGCTGCCCAGCGTGGGCATCCAGTCGAGCTTGACCGGCTTCAGGTCGTCGGCCGTCAGCACCGCGACGACACCCGGCACGGCGAGCGCCTTCGCCTTGTTGATCGACTTGATGCGTGCGTGCGCGTACGGGCTGCGCACAATCGCGCCGAACAGCATGCCGGGCAACTTGATGTCATCGACATAAGTGCCGCGGCCGCGGATGAAACGCGCGTCTTCCTTGCGCAGGCGCGACGCGCCCATGCCTTGCAGTTTGGTTTCGCGGTCGAGGGCTTCGGTGGATGCGGCCATGGCAGGGTCTCCGATTGCGTGCTGAGGTCGTGTGGCGAACAGGGGTGTGTCGAACAGGCGTCGCGTGCGCGGCGCAGCGATTCAGGCGGTCGCGGCCGCCAGCTTTTTCGCCGCGCTCTGCACCGCCTTCACGATGTTCTGGTAACCCGTGCAGCGGCACAGGTTGCCCGCCATCCAGTAGCGGATTTCTTCTTCGGTCGGGTTCGGCGTTTCCTTCAGCAAGCGGTAAGCGCGTGTGATCATCCCCGGCGTGCAGTACCCACACTGCAAGCCGTGCTCCTGCGTGAAGCCCTCTTGCAGCGCGTGCAACACGCCGGCCTGCTCGAAACCCTCGATCGTGAGCATTTCCGCGTCTTCGCACTGCACCGTCAGCACGGTGCACGACTTCACCGACATGCCGTTCATGTCGACCGTGCAGGCGCCGCAATGCGTGGTTTCGCAGCCGATGTGCGGCCCGGTGTGCTGCAGCTTTTCGCGCAAGGTGTGGATCAGCAGCTCGCGCGGCTCGACGAGCACGTCAACCGGCTTGCCGTTGAGCTTGAACGAGACGGCTTGTTTCTTGGCCATGGTGAAAGTCTCCAGGATCGGTTCAACGCGCGGTTCAGCGCGCGGCACGCGAGGCCGCCGTGCGTAACGCGCGCTGCGTCATTTCACCGGCCATTGCGGTGCGGTACTCGGCGTCGCCGCGCTGGTCGGTCGCCGGCTCGCAAATGCTCATGGCCAGCCGCGCCGCCTCGGCAATCGTGGCGTCGTTCAAGGTCTTGCCGCGCAGCGCGGCCTCAGCGGCGTTCGCGCGCAGCACCGTGGGGGCGACGTTGGTGAGCGCAATCGTCACCTCCAGCACCGTATCGCCCTTCAGGCGCAGCGTCACAGCGGAAGCGGCGGTCGCGTAGTCGCCCACCTTGCGCTTGAGTTTGGCGTAGGCATAGCCGGTTCCGGCCGCGGGAACGGGGATGCGAATCTCCGTCAAGATCTCACCCGGGCCCATTTGCGTGGCGTAGGTGCCGACGAAAAAACCGTCCGCGGCCACGCTTCGTTCACCCGACGCACCACGCAGCACGAACGACGCACCCAGCGCGATCATCAGCGCCGGGTGGTCATTGCCCGCGTCGCCGTGCGCGATGTCGCCGCCGATGGTTCCCTTGTAGCGAACCTGCGGGTCGGAGATGAGGCGCGCGCCTTCCACGAGCAGCGGACACTTCGTCTGCAAAAGTTTCGACCAGATGAGTTCATTCTCAGTCGTCATCGCGCCGATGCGCAAGGTGCCGGCGTCTTCGCGAATGCCCTTGAGTTCAGAGATTCGGCCGAGATCGATGAGGTGCCCCGGCTGGGCAAAGCGCAGCTTCATCATCGGCAGCAGGCTGTGCCCACCGGCGAGCAGCTTCGCCTCGTCGCCGAGTGTGCCGAGCAACTTGAGCGCGTCGGGGATCGTCTTCGGTGCGTAGTACTCAAAATCGCGAGGGATCATGGGTTCTCCTCCCGGGACGGGGCAGTTGCGCATCCTGACGCCACGCCATGCCGGCCGCAACTAGCGTTTACGCGAGCCGCACAGACCGTCCGGCGCCGGAAGCGCGTCGGTCGGCGACCTGCCGCGAGCGGCCGGCTAATCTTCATGTCGCTGTCTCCTCTTGTTTGATGGGTGCAGCGCAAAATGCCGCGCCTGAGTCTAGGAGACTGTCGGGCTTTGGGTGCGGAACACCTCCTGCCCAGAGCGTTTACCCGACGCTGCCAAGTTCGGGAAGCTCCAGCCTCCAACCCGTGCGTTGCGCCAAGAACTGCACATCGTCGAGCGTGTCGAGGTCGGTGATGAACCGCTTGTTGGCGCTGGCATGCACATGCACATGTTCCGGATGCTGCTGCACGAAATGGCCGCAGCCCAGGTTCGCCTCACTTGCCAGGATCTGACCGCGCGCTTCGTCGTCGAGCAGGATCGGGTTGCCGCGTTGCCCGTCCACCATCGGCATCACCACATGACCGCCCTGGCGTTTCTTGAACGCACCGATCAGCTCCGTCAAATCGTCGGCGGCGATCAGGGGCTGGTCACTGGGCATGATAAAGATCGCGTCGAACGGGCCGTTCAGCGCAGCAAGGCCGAAGCGCACTGAACTCTCCTCACCTTGCGCAAAGCCGTCGTTGTGTGCCAGCGTCACGCTGAAGCCCATCACTTCTTTCTCGACCGCCGCCTGCGCGTGGCCGGTGACAACGACCACCTCGTCGACCCCCGCGCCGCTCAGGGCAATGAGCTGACGCCGCAGCAGCGGCACGCCCTGCAACCGGATCAGGCCCTTGACCACACCGCCCATGCGCCGGCCTTCACCAGCGGCGAGCAGCACCGCGCCGATGCGCAACCGCGGATACAAGCCGCCGCCGCCTTTGAGCAGACATCCCATGTGCGTGATCCCTGTTGATAGATTTGTGCGTCTTCTGGCCCGCGCCGACGCGACGCACCCTCAAGTTCAGTGCTGAACGTCAATATAGTGCCTGGCCAGATCCGGCGGCAGCGGAGACTCGAGCAACGTGCCGCAGAGTCGCAGCGCATCGGCGCTCACGTCGGTCAGTCCCGCGGGTGCGCTGTGCTTGAGCGCGGCGCTGACCCAGTCGCGCAGCAGCACCGGCCGCTGCATCATCGGCAGCGAGGCCACCTGGTGCAAAGCCTGCACGACGGCGTCGGTGTCGGGCAGCGGCAACTGCGGCGGACTGTCGACGCGGAACTTCCAGCGCTTCATGACGCTGGCGAACCAGGCGGCGCCCGCCGCGCCGTCGGCGGACGCGGCGGGAACCAATCGCGACAAGAAAGCGGTGTAGCGCGCGATCGCGTACACGTCGGACTCGGGCAGCTCGGAAAACGCTGCCGCCGAGCCCGCTGCTGCCGCGATCGGCGCCCTTTCGCCCAGGCGTCGGCGCATCACCAGGAAGTGCAGGGTGTCCAGCGGTTGCACAGAGCCGCGGGCGCTGACGACACGCCGCGTCGATTCGAGCAGCGCCTGGCGTTCAGCGAGCGGGTGGCTCGCCATGCGCGCGAGCAAGTGCTCGAACCAGGGCAGGCGCGCCGCCGCATTCAGGGCCATCGCTTCGCTGCGCAACTGCATGGCGTAGGGCGTCGTTCGGGTTTCGGCCTGCCACGCCGCCAGCGCCTTGCGGCTGCCTTTGGGCAGCAGCAGCGCCAGCAGCGCACAACGCAACTCGCCCGGCCCGTGAATCCGCCCCAGGCGTTGCGTCGATGCGGGTCCAGCCTCGGGCTCGTGCGGACCGAGGTCGGAGTCTGGGGGTTCGCGGTTTTGTGTCATGGCAAAGAGTTCAGTGGTGTGGTGCGCCACCCATTCCTGTAGTTTTGTTCGACCCAGGCGGGGATGATGGCGCACCACACTAGCCGCCGGCTACAGCTGCCCGGCGCTGCGAAACCCGAAGAGGGCGCCGAGCCAGGCCGCGGGAAACTGCGCCAGCGCTGCGTTGTACTCAGCCACCGCGTCGTTGAATTGGCGCTGCGCGAACTGCAGTGCGTGGTCGCAGGCGGCGAGTTGCTTGCGCAGTGTGAGTGCCTGCGCAGCGTCGGGCGGGACATCGGCGCCGCTGCGTTCGCGCGCCTGCGCAAGGATGCGCAGCGCCAGGCGCAAGCTGTGCGTGGTGTCGGCCGCCGCGGGTTGGCGTTTCGCCGCGAGCCATGCCACGTCGGCCTGGGCGCGTGCCGCCTGCAACGCTTCCAGGTCGCGGCTCGGCGCATCGGGGCGCGACGCCAGCCACTCGATGTGTCGCTGCAGCAAGGCGCTGCGCGCCGCGAGCTGCTGGTCCACCGGCGCGAAGCAGCGCGAGATGGCGGTGCGCATGCGCACCAGACGGTTGTATGCGCCGACCGACCAGAACATCAGCACGGCGCTGATCAGCCAGGGAAGATAACCTGCAGCTTCCATCGCGCGCGACCCACCGCTGTTCGTTGCGCCCGTTGCCGGGGCCTCAGCTGCGCAACTCACCGTGCCCCAGCACCACCCACTTCAGCGAGGTGAGGCCCTCCAGCCCGACGGGCCCGCGCGCGTGCAGCTTGTCGGTGCTGATGCCGATCTCGGCGCCCAGGCCGTACTCGAAGCCGTCAGCAAAGCGTGTGCTCGCATTGACCATCACGCTGGCCGAATCGACTTCGCGCAGGAAGCGCATCGCCTGACTGTGGCTGTCGGTGACGATGGCGTCGGTGTGGTGCGAGCCGTAACGATTGATGTGCGCAATCGCTTCGTCCAGGTTCGCGACAACTTTCACGCTGATGATCGGCGCGAGGTACTCCTCGCTCCAGTCGGCCTGCACGGCCTCGACCAGTTTCGCCCCCGGCACGTCGCGCAAGCCGGCCAGTGCCAGAGCGTCGCAGCGCATCTCGACACCCTTGGCGGCAAATACGGCGCCAATCTTCGGCAGGAACGCAGCAGCCACCGCGTCATGCACGAGCAAGGACTCGGCGGCGTTGCACGGGCTCACCTTCTGCGTCTTCGCGTTGTCGGTGATGCGCAGCGCCATCTCCAGGTCCGCAGCCGCGTCGACGTAGACGTGGCAATTGCCGTCGAGGTGCTTGATCACCGGCACCTTGGCCTCGCGGCTGATGCGCTCGATCAGCCCCTTGCCACCGCGCGGAATGATCACGTCTACCGCCGCAGGTGACGATATCAACGCGCCCACCGCGGCGCGGTCGGTCGTCTGCACGAGTTGCACCGCATCGGGCGGCAGGCCGGCCTCGAGCAGCGCCGCCTGCACCAAGCGCCACAACGCCATGTTCGAGTGAATCGCCTCCGAGCCGCCGCGCAGAATGCAGGCGTTGCCGCTCTTGATCGCAAGCGACGCCGCTTCGATCGTCACGTTCGGCCGGCTTTCGTAGATCATGCCAAACACGCCCAGCGGCACGCGCATGCGCCCCACTGAAATGCCGCTCGGCCGCTGGCGCAGTTCGGTGATTTCGCCCACCGGGTCGGGCATCGCGGCGATCTGCTCGCAGCCCTGGGCCACGGTGTCGATGACGGCGGGCGTCAGCTTCAGCCGGTCCAGCATCGGCGCGGCCAGTCCGGCGGCGCGCGCCGCATCAATGTCGCGTGCATTCGCTTGCGCCAGTGCCGCGCCGTCCTGGCGCAGCATTCGCGCCAGCGCGAGAAGCGCGGCGTCTTTCGCTGAGCTGCTCGCGCAACTGAGCCGGCTGCTGGCAGCGCGCGCGGCGGCGCCCATATGGGCGATGGTGGCTTGTACGTCGGCCGGGGTCATGGCGCCGATTGTCGCAAGTTTGGCGGCTGTTGCGGCGAATTACGCCAGCGCATTCAAGATCGCCAGCCACAGCGGCGCGGTGAACGCAAAGGCGAGCGTCGAGAACACGATCGCCGCCGTCGCCTCGCCCTGCAACGTCTCGTAGCGCTGGGCGAAGATCAGCACATTCGCTCCCGCCGGCAGCGCCGCGGCCATCACCGCTACCGCCAGCGGCGTCTGCGCCAGGCCCAGGCCCCAATGGCCGAACGCCAGCACCAGGGCCGGCGCAACGAGCAGTTTGATCGCTGCCGCGACACCGGCGCCTTTGGCGACACCGGCAACGCCGTACACCGCGAGCGACATGCCGATCAGCACCAGGCACAGCGGCACGGCGGCCTGGCCGAGCAATTGCAAGGCTTCGTCGGCGGCGCCGGGAAGCTGCAACCCGGCGCCGTTGAAGAGCCAACCGGCGAGCACCGGCAACACGACAGGGTGCACGATGGTGTTGCGCAACGTCAGCGCCACCGTGTGGCCGAAGTGGGCGTCGGCCTGGCCCAGGCGGCGCCGCTCGCGCGCCAGGTCGAGCTCGACCAGCGCCGTCAATACCGTCAACAGCAGCAACGAATGCACGCTCACCAGAGTGACATGGATCGCCAGGCCGGCCTCGCCGAACAGCGCCGCAGCCAGCGGCAGCCCGACCTGCACGAGGTTGCCGTACCCGGTGGCCATGGCGCGAATGCAGGGCGCCGCGACGCCGAGGCGCTGCTTGCGATTCCAGTGGCGCTGCCAGGCATAGACGAGCAGCATCAGCAGCAGCATCGGCACGAAAAAGGCTTGCAGCGCGGCCCAGGGCAACTGGCCGACATCGAGGCGCGCCGAGGTGCGAAACAGCAGCGCCGGGATGAAGATGTAGAACGCGGCGTTCGACAGCAGCCGCGTCGGCTCCGCACCCCGCGCGCTGCCACCGAGCACGTTGAAGCGGGCAATGGCCCAGCCGATCGCGACAACGATGAGAAGCGCGAGCAGTTTGTAGATCACGGCGCTGGGCATGCGGCGCAAGTATCCCCCGGGCCACGCGGCGCGCCGCGTGGGGGTAGCATCGTGCCTGCCCCGAGCCTGCAAGGAGAACCCGATGACGCAATGGCGCAAAAAGACCCCGGACGAGGTCTATACGAGCGAAGAGATCGAGGCGCGGCTGAAGACCGAGTTGCCCAAGTGGACGTTTGAAGACGGCTGGATCCGCCGCAAGTACAAGACGAGCGGCTGGAAAGGCACGCTGATGGTAGTGAACACGGTGGGCCACTTGGCCGAAGCCGCCTGGCACCACCCCGACCTGACCGTGTCTTACGCCTTCGTCAACGTGAAGCTGCAGAACCACGCCGCGAAAGGCATCACCGACAAGGACTTCGAGCTCGCGCGCAAGATCGAAGACGTGGTGATGTGGCAGCCCGGGCAAGAAGAGGGCTCGGCGCTCGAGGGCACGCCGGACGACCCGCGCTTCAAGTACATGAAGTACGACTGAGGCAGCGGCGCCAGACCCAATCCTGGCGTCGCTGGCCGGCCGGGATTCACTTCGCGACGCAATTCAGCGGCAAGTAGCGCCGCGCGATGTCGGTGCGGTCCTCGCCGCGCAGCGTCATCATCTTCGGCGCCGACGCTGCGGCGCAGACCCAGGCCAGCGGCACCATCGGCGCGCTCTCCACGACCGCGGGCCGCAGTGTGAGCGTCTTGCCGAGGATCGCCGCGTTGACGCTGTTGCCGAACGTCATGTGGATCGCGCCGCCTTCGACGCTGAGCGCGCTGACATAGTTGCTGACGATCTTGTCGGCGCTGGGCAGGCCGGCTGCCGCGTTGTCCAGTGGCAGCGTGGCCGCGCTCGCCCAGCTCGCCGTGACCGGCTTCTTTGCGATCTCCGCCAGCTTCGCCGCCTCGACGATCTGGTCGCGCACGATCCGGTCCATCATGTTCGGCACGGCGAGCGACGCGAGGATGGC
>JANNKM010000176.1:0-19056 GCA_031396305.1 Rhizobacter sp. | reverse complement strand
GCAAGGCTCAAGCCGCCTTCGATCGCGTTCTGCGTGTCGTAGCGGATCAGCCCGCGCGGGCTGCCCATCTTGTCCATCACGCCGTCGCAGGCGTCGATGCAGGCGGCGCAGCCGATGCACTCGTACTGCAGGCCGTCGCGGATGTCGATGCCGGTCGGGCAGACCTGCACGCACAGCGTGCAGTCGATGCAGTCGCCTTTGCCGACCGACCGGGCGTCGACGTTGCGCGCGCGCGGGCCACGCGGCGCGCCGCGCGCGACGTCATAGCCCCATATGAGGGTGTCGCGGTCGAACATCGCGCTCTGGAAGCGCGCATACGGGCACATGTACTTGCAGACCTGCTCGCGCATGAAGCCGGCGTTGCCCCAGGTGGCGAAGCCGTAGAACAGCACCCAGAACCACTCCCACGGCCCGAAGTCGAGCGTGAACGACTCGGCCCACAACTGCTGAATCGGCGTGAAGTAGCCGACGAACGTGAAGCCGGTCCACAGGGCCAGGGCGACCCAGACGACGTGTTTGCCGCCCTTGCGCCACAGTTTGTCGAACGACCAGGGTGCGCCGTCGAGTTTTTGTCGGCGCACGCGGTCGCCCTCGAACCAGCGCTCGATTGCCATGAAGATCTCGGTGTACACCGTCTGCGGGCACGCGTAGCCGCACCACAACCGGCCCGCCACCGCGGTGAACAGGAACAGGCCGAAGGCCGACAGCAGCAGCACCCCTGTCAGATAGATGAAATCCTGCGGGTACAGCACCAGCGGGCCGACGTAGAAGCGCCGCGCTGCCAGGTCGAACAGCACCGCCTGGCGGCCGTTCCATTGCAGCCAGGGCAGACCGTAGAACACGAGTTGCGTGGCGAGAATCAGCGCCCAGCGCCAGAACGCGAAACGCCCGCTGACGGCGCGCGGATAGAGCTTTGCGCTTTTCTCGTAGAGCCAGACGGTCGATGTTTCAGGTGCAGCGACCGGCGTGATGGGGATGACCCGGGTCACTGGAGCTCCCTCGCGCTGCGCGCGGTCCTTGCCGGCCGCGCTGGGCCAGTGGCCCAGCCCCTCGCCAAGCACAAACTTACCGGACTGTTTGTGTCCGGGCTCGGCCCTCCGAGAGGGACGTCGCCCAACTTGGGGCGGCCCGGCGTTGGGCTCACTGCGGCGCCTTCGTGGCCGACCTCGAGAGTTGCCACACATACGCTGCGAGCACCTGGATCTGCTGCGCGCTCAGGCGCTCGGCGTGCGCCGGCATCACGTTCGTCTTGCCGTTCGTGATCATCGAAACCACGGCCTGCTCGCCCCAACCGTGCAGCCACACCTTGTCGCTCAGATTCGGTGCACCCAGTGCAATGTTGCCTTCACCCTTGGGGCCATGGCATGCCGCGCAAGCAGCGAACTTTTCGCGGCCGAGCTGCGCCGCGATGTTGTCGTGCGCGCTGCCCGACAGGCTCAGCACATGGTTCGCGAGGTTGCGCACGTCAGCGATGTTACCCACCGCGGCGGCCATCGGCGGCATCATGCCTTGGCGGCCGTTGGCGATGGTCTGCGCAATCGCTTCGGGTGTGCCGCCCCAAAGCCAGTCGCCGTCGGTGAGGTTCGGGAAGCCCTTGCTGCCGCGCGCGTCCGAGCCGTGGCAAGTGGCGCAGTTGTTGACGAACAACCGCTCGCCCACGCCCATGGCCTGCGCATCCGCGGCGAGCTGCTCGGGGCTCAGCGCCGCGAGTCGCGCATACAGCGGCGCCGCGGTCTTGGCGGCCTTGGCGCGCTCGCCGTCATGCTGGTTCAGGCTGGTCCAGCCGAGCGAACCCGCGGCGCTGCCCAGTCCCGGATAGAGCCACAGGTAGACGAACGAGAACACCACCGTGATCACGAACAACCACATCCACCAGCGCGGCAGCGGATTGTTCAGCTCGGTCAGGTCGACGTCCCAGGTGTGGCCCGTCGTTTCATCGGGCTTGCCGTCGGGTCGGATCACGACCTTGCGCCTGGCGGCGATGAACAGCAGCACCAGGCAGGCGATGAGGCTCAGCAGCGTGGCTGCGGCGACGAAGATCGACCAGCCGGAGGAGACAAAGTCGCTCATTGCACGTTCTTTCGGGCAAGCGCCGCGGGCGTGGTTCTGTCATCCCGACGAAAGTCGGGATCCACGGTGTTCCGCAAAGGGTGGATCCCGACTTCCGTCGGGATGACATCTGGTGCGTTGGGTTGTTCATCGGCAAATGGCAGCGCCGCAGCCTGCGCGTATTGCTCACGGTTCGCGCGCCGCCAGACACGCACCACGAGCAGCACGAACACGATGAATGCCAGCACCGTGACGATGCTGCGGATCAGGTTGATGTTCAGGTCCATCGCAACTCCTCGTGTCACTTCACTGCGGTGCCGAGCACCTGCAGGTAGGCGACGAGGGCGTCGAGCTCAGTCTTGCCGGCGGTCTGTTCGGCCGCCTTGGCGATCTCTTCATCGCTGTAGGGCACGCCGATGCGGCGCAGTGCGGTCATGCGCTGCGCCATCTCGGCGCTTGGCACGGGGGTCTTTTCAAGCCACGGATAGGCGGGCATGTTCGACTCGGGCACCAGGTCGCGCGGCGCGGTCAGGTGCAAGCGCTGCCATTCGTCGCTGTACTTGCCGCCGACCCGGTGCAGGTCGGGCCCGGTGCGCTTGCTGCCCCATTGGAACGGATGGTCATAGACGAACTCGCCCGCCTTCGAGTACGGGCCGTAACGCAAGGTCTCGGCCAACAGCGGCCGAACCATCTGCGAATGGCAGTTGTAGCAGCCCTCGCGGATGTAGATGTCGCGCCCCGCGAGTTGCAGTGCGGTGTAGGGCAGGACGCCGGGCGCCGCCTGCGTTGTCGAGCGCTGGAAGTACAGCGGCACGATCTCGACCAGGCCGCCGACCGCGACGACGCCCAGGATCAGCACGATCATCAGCCAGTTGCTGGTCTCGATGCGCTCGTGGCCGGTGGGTTTGGTGGTTTCGCTCATCAAAGGTCCCCCAGCGTCAGGCGCGCGCCACCGCGAGCGTGACCGGTACAGGAATGGGTGCGACGTGTCCGCTGCGCGCCGTCTTCACGACGTTCCACGCCATGATGGCCATGCCGCTGAGATAGAGCAGGCCGCCGAGGAAGCGGATGAAGTAGAACGGCCAGGTCGCCTTGACGCTCTCGACGAAGCTGTAGACGAGCGTGCCGTCTGCGTTCACCGCGCGCCACATCAGGCCTTGCATCACGCCGGCGATCCACATCGCCGCGATATACAGCACGATGCCCAGCGTCGCGACCCAGAAGTGCAGCTCGATCGCGCGCACGCTGTGCATCTGCGTGCGTCCGACCATGCGCGGAATCAGGTGGTACAGGCAACCCATCGACACCAGGCCGACCCAGCCGAGCGCGCCGCTGTGCACATGGCCGACCGTCCAGTCGGTGTAGTGGCTCAGCGCGTTCACCGTCTTGATCGACATCATCGGCCCCTCGAACGTGCTCATGCCGTAGAACGACAGCGAGACGATGAGGAACTTCAGGATCGGGTCGTCGCGCAGCTTGTGCCACGCGCCCGACAGCGTCATCATGCCGTTGATCATTCCGCCCCAGCTGGGCGCGAGCAGCACCAGCGAGAACAGCATGCCGATCGACTGCGCCCAGTCGGGCAGGGCGGTGTAGTGCAGGTGGTGCGGCCCGGCCCACATGTAGGTGAAGATCAGCGCCCAGAAGTGCACGATCGACAGCCGATAGCTGTACACCGGGCGCTGCGCTTGCTTCGGGATGTAGTAGTACATCATCCCGAGAAAACCCGCAGTGAGGAAGAAGCCGACCGCGTTGTGGCCGTACCACCACTGCACCATCGCGTCCTGCACGCCGGCGTAGACCGAGTAGCTCTTCATCCAGCCGGCGGGAATGGCCGCGCCGTTGACGATGTGCAGCAAGGCAACCGTGAGGATGAACGCGCCGAAGAACCAGTTCGCGACATAGATGTGGCGCACCTTGCGCACGCCGATCGTGCCGAAGAAGACGATCGCGTAGGACACCCATACGACCGCGATCAGGATGTCGATCGGCCACTCCAGCTCGGCGTATTCCTTGCCCTGCGTGTAGCCCAGGGGAAGGGAGATCGCGGCGGCGACGATCACCGCCTGCCAGCCCCAGAACACCAGTTCGGCGAGCTTGGGCGCGAACAGCGGCACCTGGCAGGTGCGCTGCACGACGTGCAGGCTCGTCGCGAACAGCGTGCAGCCGCCGAACGCGAAGATCACGGCGTTCGTGTGCAGCGGGCGCAATCTGCCGTAGCTGAGCCAGGGAATGCCGAAGTTCAATTCAGGCCAGGTCAGTTGCGCGGCGATCAGCACGCCGACCAGCATGCCAACGATGCCCCAGAGCACGGCGGCGTAGGCGAACAGGCGAACTGTGTGGTCGTGAAAAACAGGTGGGGAGGTGGGGTTCGATGCCATGGTGGGCGATTCTTCCGAAACGGATCACTCACTGTTTTGATTTGAATCAAGGACGCGCTCGCCTTCGCGCTCGAGGTCGTCGAACTGGCCGCAGTGCAGCGCCCACGCAAAGACGCCGAGAACGCCGAACATCGCGAGAACGGAAAGCGGGATCAACAGGTAGAGGATGTCCATCGCGGCGCCTTTGCACGTCTCAGGCGCCGATTGTTCGGGCCGGGCTGATCCGGATCTTGATGGAGATCAAGGGAACAAGCGGCCGGCGATATTTGGTGCACGCCGGTCGATCACCTGTTCCGGGCGGGCGCAGCCACCGACTCCCACTCATTGCGGGGGTGGCCCTGCGGTGGGCACTCCGGACAATGTGCGGACTGGACCGCGATGTCGCAGTCCGAACCGGAGAAAAGAAGTGCTCGCCAGTGCCTGGTTCCGGCTCAGCTTGTTTCTGATGTCAGTCGGCCTGGGCCTGGCGCAGCTGCCTCCCGCCACGAGCCATGAACCCCACGCTTACGGCCAGAATCTCCTCGCCCAGTACCAACTGCCGCCGCAGGCGATCGCGCGTTACGCCGATATGGCTGCGGGCACCGTGGCGTATGAATCGCGCCGCGAGGGCTCGAGGTTTGCCGACGCATCGCCGTGGGTCGGCCCCGAGCAACGCGTGGGCGCAGGCCAGAACCCGTATACCGTGGTGTTCACGGTTCGCGGCACCGCCCGGGCCGCGGGCGAGGTGTCCGCGCGGTGGCAGGCTGGCTGGGAAGTCGATGAGCCGCACGGCGCCCGGCTCGAAGTGCTGACGGCGGTGCCGGACACAGCCACGACAACCGCTCGTGCCGGTGCACCCGTGACCCTGACCGCCAGCAGCGACCGGATCAGTTTCCGCGGTGTGCGCACGGTCGCGCCAAAGCTGGGTTTGGTGCAGATGCACAACCTGCACATCGTCGACGTGCAGCTTCAGGTGTGGTCCGGCGCCGCGCCTCTGGCCTGGCCGACGCTGCCCGTGCCCAGCATCGCGCTGCTGGCACTGGCTGCGGCGTTTCTGTTGTTCAGCGTGGTGCGGCGCAACTCGGAGCCGCGTTCAGCCGCACCCGCCTTGACGCCTCTTGCTCAGCGGTTCAAGCGCAGCGAGTTGCCCACCACGAGCAAGGAACTCGCTGCCATGCCCAGGCCCGCGGCCCATGGTGGCAGCGCGCCGAGCAGCGCCAGCGGCACGCACACGGCGTTGTAGACCGCGGCCCAGGCGATGTTCTGGCGAATCACGCGCAGCGTGCGCTTGGCGAGCGCGCGCGCATGCACCACGCCTTCCAGCCGGTTCGAGACAATCACCGCGTCGGCATTGGCACGCGCCAGCAGCGCGCCTTCGCCCATCGCCAGCGAGACGTTGGCGCGCGCCAGCACCGGGGCGTCGTTGATGCCGTCGCCGACCATGCCGACGGTTTCACCGCGCGCTTGTGCAAGCTCGACTTCGAGCAGCTTGCGCTGCGGTGTCGCGCCGCCGATCGCCTGCGACGCATCGATGCCCAGGCGCTGCGCCAGGCGCCGTACCCGTGCCGGGGCGTCGCCTGACAGCAGCGTCAGCGCCACGCCGTCGTCGCGCAGCGCAGCCAGCGCCTGCGCCACGCCCTCGACCAGGGTTTCGTCAAAGGTGAAGCGCGCCAGGGCGCAGCCTTCGCGGCTGAGGCTGACGCGCAGGCCCGGATCGTCTGGGAGTGTTGAACTGCCGGTGCTCGGGTCGGTAGCCGGGGTGCCAGCCTGGTCGCCGCCCTGGTCACCCACCCACTGCGCGGCGCCGAGTCGCCAGCGCCGACCCAGCACGTCGATCGCTTCGACGCCGGCGCCCGCCTGTTCGCGCACTTCGTGCCAGATCAGGGGCCGCGCGCCCGGTGTCGCGGCTTCGTACAGCGCCAGCGAAAGCGGGTGCCTGGACCAGGACGCCAGCGTCGCCGCCAGGCGCAGCAGTTCGTTTTCGCTGAGGTCGCCACTGCCAGGCAGGCGCTCGATGCGCGCCAGCCGCGGCCGATGCGTCGTCAGCGTGCCGGTCTTGTCGAGGAACAGGCGTTGCATCGCGGCCAGCGGTTCGAGTGCGTCGATGTGCCGCAGCAGCACGCCGCGCCGCGCCAGCGCCTGCGCCGCGGCGAGCAACGCCGATGGCGTGGCCAGCGACAGCGCGCAGGGGCAGGTGACGATCAGCACCGACACCGCGACCCAGATCGCGCGCGGCGGGTCGATGAAGCTCCACGCCAGCGCGCCCAGACCCGCCAGCAGCAACACCACCCACAGGAACGGCCCGGCCCAGCGGTCGGCCCAGCGTGCGCTGGCAGGGCGCTGCGTCGCCGCGTCGCGCATCAGGCCGACGATCGCCTCGTAACGTGTGTCGGCGCCACAGCGCTCGACGCGCATCGTGAGCGGCGCACCGAGATTGATGCTGCCGCCGACGACGCTCGCGCCGGCGATCTTGCGCACCGGATTGGACTCGCCGCTGAGCAGCGACTCGTCGGCGACGCTCTGCCCGTCGAGCACCACGCCGTCGGCGGGGAACGCCTGACCGACCGGCACGCGCAGCCTGTCGCCGACGCGCAACTGATCGATGGGCACTTCATCCGTGCCGCCGTCGCCGCGAAGGCGAAATGCGGTCTCAGGCATCGCACCGGTCGCGGCTTCCAGCGCTTGCGCCGCGCGGTGCCGCATGCGCATCTCGAACCAGCGGCCGAGCAGCAGGAAGCTGACGAACATCGTCAGCGAGTCGAAGTAGACCGCGTCGCCGAACACTCCCGAAGGCGAGAACGCCGCGCCGGTGCTCGCAACGAAGGTGACGGCAATGCCCAGGGCCACCGGCACGTCCATGCCGATGCGGCGGTTGCGCAGCGAACGCCACGCGCCGCCGAAGAAAGGCGCGGCGGAGAACAGCAGCACCGGCAGCGTCATCAGCCAGCCACCCCAGTCGAGCAGCTGTTTCAGATCGGGGGCGATGTCACCGGCTTCAGCCACATACCCTGGCGCGGCAAGCATCATCACCTGCATCGCGCAGAACGCCGCGACGAACGCACGCCACAGCGCGGTGCGGCTCTCGGCCCGGCGCAACTCGCGCGCGGCGGCCACTGCATCGAGTGTGGCGCCGTAGCCGGCGCGGCGCACTGCTTCGAGCAGCGCCGAGATTTCAGTGCGCGCCGGGTCCCAGCGCACCTGGGCGCGCTGCGACGCGGCGTTGACGCTCACGTCACGCACGCCGCCAACACCGCGCAGTGCGCGCTCAACGCTGCCGGAGCAGCCCGCGCAATGCAGGCCCGACAGACGCAGCGACGCTTCGGCCACGCCCGCACCGGCAACGGCGGCTACGGGTGGCCCGGCGGGCGGGGCAGGCGGGGCGGGAATCGAGGCAGCGGACACGCTGCCACTGTGGCAGACCGGGCGCTGCGGCGGTCTGAGCTACATCAAGGCGGCGAGCCGGAAACTGCTGCCGCGCCGCAACGCGGGGTGCCGCCGACGAGCATCGACGCCGTCATGCTGAGCCACGCCCACCTCGACCAAAGCGGCTGGCTGCCGGCGCTGGTCAAACACGGCTTCAAGGGTCCCGTCTACGCGACGCAGGCGCGCCGAAGTGCTGTTGCTCGACAGCGCGCATTTGCAGGAAGAAGACGCGCGGCGCGCGAATCGTGGCGGCTGGTCGCGGCATGCACCGGCGCTGCCGCTGTATGGCGTGACCGATGCAAAACGCGCGATTGCCAGGATGAGTGCCGTCCTGCCGGGCGCACGGTGCGGGTGGGCGACGCGGTGGTCGGCTTTACGCCGGTGGGCCACCTGCTGGGTGCGAACGCGCTGAGCTTGCGCGCCGCGGGGCGCACGCTGGTGTTATCGGGCGACCTGGGGCGTGATGACGACGGTGCGGCGCGGCGGCAGCGTGCTGCTGCCGTCGTTCGCCGTCGGGCGCGCGCAGGCGCTGCTGCTGGTGCGGCGCCGAACCCTCGCAACGCGATCGTCTGCCCCGGCTTCCAGGTGAGCGGCACGCGCGGCGCGAACCTGATCGGGGGGGCGCGCGAGGTGAAGATCCACGGCGAGTATTTCGCCGTGAAGTGCGAGGTCAGTCACCTCGAAGGCTTTTCCGGCCACGCCGACGCCGACGGCCTGATGCATTGGCTGCGCGGTTTCGAGGCGCCACCCGAGCGAACCTTCGTCGTGCACGGCGAACCCGCCGCGGCAGACGCATTGCGCCTGCGCATCAAGGACGAACTGGGCTGGCAGGTCGCGGTGTCCGAGCACGGGGCGACGCTGGAGGCTTGACGCGGGTCGGCCAGCCACCACGCGGCGCCGCGCCTTCAAGCCGCGGGTTCGCGTGTCGGCAGGCGCCAGAGCCACCAGGCGATCGCGGTGCACACCAACGCCGGCAGCCAACGCCACGGCGACGGCAACACCCACCACGATCCGGCGCTGCTGAACGCCATCATCGAAATCGCGAACTGCTTGACGCGCAACGACACCGCATGGTGCTCGCGCCAGTCGCGGATGGGCGGGCCGAGGCGCGGGTGGTCAAGCATCCAGCGTTCACAGCGCACGCAACTGCGCGAGAAGCAGAACGCCGCGAACAACAGGAAAGGCACGGTCGGCAGCAGCGGCAGGAACAGCCCCACCACGGCCAACAGGATCGCCAGGCCGCCTGCCGTGAACCAGAGGATGCGGCGGGTGTGCTCGTTCAGTGTCAAGGGGCCTCGCAGAAAGCTTGGCCGCGCGACCGGTGGCCGCACGACCCGCGCAGCTTAATGCAACGCCAGGCCCCCCGGCTTTGAGGACCGGATCAACGCTCCGCGGCGCTCTGGCACTCCAGGCACAGCCGCGCTTCGGGCAGTGCCTCCAGCCTGCGCAGCCCGATCTGCGAGCCGCAGCGTTCGCACTCGCCGAAGCGCGTGCCTTCGAGCCGTATCAATGCGGCGCTGACTGCGTCGAGTTCGTGCTGCGCGCGGCGCAGCAGCGCCACTTCGCGTTCATCGTCGGCGTCCGCGACGGCGCCTTCGGAGCCGGCGATGAAGCTGTTGCCGGTGGCGGCCGCCGGCTCGACGAGTTGATCGCGGTGCTGCGCCACGTCGGCGCGCAGGCTCGCGGCGCGCGCGAGCAGCCGATGCCGAAATGAGGAAAGATTCTGGGGGGTCATGGAGTGACTCGTATCAATGCAAAACGAGAAGCGGGACTTTGCTCAGCGCCATCACGCCCTTCGTGCGCGAGCCGAACAGCAGCTCACCGAACAGGCCGCGGCCGTGTGTCACCATCACGATCATGTCGCAGCCCTGCTCCAGCGCGGTCTCGGCGATCGCTTCGTCGATCCGGTAGGCCTGGGCGTGTACGCCTTTGAATGGCACTCCGGCCTCGGCGGCGCGGCGCTGGAAGTTGCTCAAGACGCTGGCGGCGTGCTCGGCCGTCGCCTGGTTGTGCTGCTCCTGCTCGTGCGCATGACGCAATGCGCCGTGGCCCGGTGCCGGCGGCGGCGCGGGAGGCTCGGCAATGAACGCCGTGATGCTCGCATCGAGCTGCTTTGCCAATGCGATGCCGGACTGAATGGCGCGCTCGGCGAGATCGGTCCCGTCAACGGGAATCATGAGGTGCTTGAACATGCGGGCCTCCTTGCAAGTCTGGACCAAGGGTACGCCGGCATGGCGCGCAAGCCTTGCGTTGCGTCAAATCGACGCGCTCGGTGCACCGGGGCGCGCCTCGCGCCGAGCGGTGAGAATTCAACCCCGCTTTGAATCGCCGGTACATGAACAAGCTGCCCAAGTCCCGTTTTCACCTGGTGTTCTCGCTGCTGATGGCGGCGATGATGGTTTTCCTCATGACTTTCGTCATCACGACCGTCAACGTCGGCTGGCCGGCGAACTTCATGCGCTTGTGGGCGCAGGCGTTCGTCGTGGCCTACTGCGTGGCGGTGCCGGTGATCTATTTCCTCGCGCCACTCGCGCGCCGGCTCACCGCGCGTTTCGTGCACCTGCCCTGACGCGGGCTAGTCGGCGACGCGCATTCGCACTTACGGAGTCAAGACCATGTTTGTGTTTCGCCAGCTCTTCGACCCGACTTCCTCGACCTACACCTACCTGCTCGGTGACGGCGACTCCGGCGAGGCGCTGATCATCGAGCCTGTGTTCGAGAACGCGCGCCGTGATGTGGCCCTGCTGCGCGAACTCGGGCTGCGCCTGGTCGCGACGCTGGACACGCATGTGCATGCGGATCATGTGACGGGCGCCTGGCTGTTGAAGCAGCGCTGTGCGAGCCAGATTCTGTTGTCGCAGGCGTCGGCTGCGGCGAATGCGGATCGGCTGCTGCGCCATGGCGATCGGGTCGGGTTCGGCAGCCGCCACCTCGAGGTTCGGGCAACGCCGGGCCACACCAACGGCTGCCTGACCTTTGTGCTCGACGACAAGAGCATGGCGTTCACCGGTGACAGCCTGCTCATCCGCGGTTGTGGCCGCACCGATTTCCAGCAAGGCAGCGCGAGCCTGCTGTACCACTCGGTGCGCGAGCAGATCCTGACGCTGCCGGCAACATGCCTGCTGTACCCGGCGCACGACTATCGCGGCATCACCGTCACGAGTGTGGCCGAAGAACGAAGCTTCAACCCGCGCCTGGGCGGCGATGTCAACGAAGCCGACTTCACCGGCTACATGAACAACCTGGGCCTGCCGCACCCGAAGCTGATCGACATTGCCGTGCCCGCCAATTTGCTGTGTGGTCGGCCCGCCGGCGGCGCCACACCGGCGGTGGAGCCGGATTGGGCGCCGCTGACCAGCACCTTCGGCGGGGTCTGGGAGATTCAGCCTGCCGCGCTGGATGAGCGAATCGGCGGCAGCCACGGCAGCGGGGTGGCCAACGATATGCGCAGCGCGATCCAGATCATCGACGTGCGCGAACCGCACGAGTTCACCGACGCACTCGGGCACATCCACGGCGCGTGCCTGATACCGTTGTCGCAGCTCGCCGCAAGCGCGGGCGAGATCGACAGGGAACGCCCGGTCGTCACCGTATGCCGCTCCGGCGCGCGCTCGGCCCAGGCGACGGTGCTGCTGAACAAGGCCGGCTTCACGCAGGTGGCGAACCTGGCCGGGGGCATGCTGCGTTGGCGGGCGAATCTGCTGCCTGTCGAAGGCGGGGCGGACTGAAAGCTCGACAGTTTTTTCTGCTGAGGCCGGTATCGCTCCCTCGCCCCTTTGGGCAGAGCAACTGTCATCCCGGCGCACGCCGGGGTCCACCCTGTGCCGCGCTCCATCGTCCTGGATCCCGGCGTTCGCCGGGATGACATACAAGGGGGCCTGGGGGCGCTCAGCCGCTGCGTTCCTCGCTCCAAAGCATGTACTTCAACGTCGCCACCGACCCGGCAATGATTCCGGCCAGCGCGATGAACGAGCCGATCGCGAGCGTCGAGATGCCCGACAGCCCCTGGCCGATCGTGCAGCCCAGGGCGGTCACGCCGCCGAACCCCATCAGCAACGCGCCGACGAGCTGGTTGCGCAGGTCGACGAGCGATGCGAAACCCTCCCAGCGAAACTTGCGCGCACTCAAGGCATATGCGGCCGAGCCGAGCACGATGCCCAGCACGCTGGCAATGCCGAACGTGACGTGCAGCGACTTGTCGGTCCACAGCATCAGCAACTCCAGCCCGTAGGCGAGTGGTCCGACGAAGCTCATCGATTCAATCGTTCTCGAGTTCGTGCCGAAGTAGCCGTGCTCGAGCGTCTCGGGGTTTTCGCCAAAACCCAGGTGTCCGCTGACGTACCAGCCCGCCACCACGAGCGCGCCGAACCCGATGGCGCCGAACACCTGCATCGGATTGGCGCGAAAGCGCTTGTCCTTGAACACGAACACCAGCAACGCCAGCACCAGCAGCGCCGCAGTGGCGAGCAGCGCGGCGCGCGGCGCCAGGCCCGTCAGGCGCGAGACCATCGTGACCACGCTCTGGTCTTTCCAGCCGAGCGCCGCGAGATCGATCGCCAGAGGGTCCAGCAGGCTCGCACGCCACTGACCGAACAGGCCCTTGAGCGTCATGTAGGCGGCGATCGCGACGAACACCAGCACGACCATCGAGCGCACGCTGCCCCCGCCCACGCGTACCAGGTTCTTGTTGGCGCAGCCGCCGCCGAGCGTCATGCCCACACCGAAGAGCAGCCCGCCGAGCAACAGCGACAACCACGACAACTGGGTGCGCTGCGTCACGGCCTTGGACAAGTCCACCTGGCCGCTGTAGGCGAGGGCGCTCGCACCCAGAATCGCCACCGCCATGGCCAGCAGCCACATGCGCATGCGGCCCCAATGGCCCATGTTCACGATGTCCGACAGCGCACCCATGGTGCAGAAGTTGGTCTTGTTCGCCAGCGCGCCGAAGACGAACGCGAGTGCGAAGCCGCTCCAGACGACGACGCTGCCGAGCGTGTTCGCTGACGCGTCCATCGCTGCGGCCTACGGCGTCAGAGGCTGAGAGCGTTTCGAGCGTGCCCGAGCAGCGCGCCAAACGGCGGCCGATCTAGGCGCAAAGCGCAGCCATAGCTCGGGCTATGGCGAGCATTTGCAACGACGAGCGGGCGTTGTTTGGCGTGATGAGCGGGCATGATCGAAATGCTCTCAGCCTCAGATGAAAAGGCAGACGTCAGTCTCGCCGGCGAACTTCAGGAACGTCGCCGCGCCGCCGTATTCGATGCCGTCGATGAAGTCGCTCTTTTCAAAGTCGAACAGGTCCACGGTCATCTGGCAGGCGATCATCTTGACGTCGGATTCCAGGCACACGTTGCGCAACTCGAGCAACGACGCCACGCCCTTTTTCTTCATCTTGTCTTTCATCATCATCGTCGCGATCGATTCCATGCCCGGCAGCATCGCCACGACCACGGGCATCGGCACGGGCATCGGCATCGCGGGGTTGGCCAGCGGGCTGATCTTGATGCTGTCCAGGTTCTTGCGCAGCAACTGCAAGCCATAGAAGGTGAAGAAGATCTGCACTTCCCAGCCCAGGGCGGCGGCGGTGGAGGCCAGGATCAACGGCGGGTACGCCATGTCGAGCGCACCCTTGGTGGCGATGATCGCCATTTTCTTTGCAGCCATTGAAACTCCGGTGAGGGAAAAGAGCGGCGGTGAAGGTCAGGCCTTCTTGAGGAAGAAGACGTACTTGCTGTTCTCGGTGCTCGACGCCAGCAGCGTGTTGCCGGTCTGTTCGGCAAATGCCTCCATGTCGCACACCGAGCCAGGGTCTGTGGCGATGACGCGCAGCACCTGGCCCGACGCCATGTCGTTCAGCGACTTCTTCGTCTTGACGATGGGCATGGGGCAAGCGAGGCCTGATGCATCGAATTCCTTGTCGAACTTCATGGGTACCTCCAGAATGGAACGTATTACGTGGGACAGCCGCCTTTGCGTCTATTACCGCGAAGGAGGATGCACGATAGCCCATCTGGGTAGTGCGGCGATACACGCTGCCGCGCGACGATTCGATGCAACTGCTCATGAGCAAATGTGGCTCTGCCACGTTGCTCATTCCCCCTTGTGTGTCATCCCGGCGAAGGTGCCACCGCGTGCTCGACACGGGGCCGGGAGCCAGGACGATGGAGCGCGGCAAAGGGTGGATCCCGGCGTTCGTCGGGATGACAGTTGCTCGGGGGCGGACGACGTAGTCGTCGGCCTGGCGGCGCTCTCAAGCAGTTTGCGCGGGTTCGACGACGGGACAACGAGATGAGTCTTTCAGGTTTGCATACCGGGCTGGGCACGCTGCTGCTGGCCATGGCAATCGGCGCCAACGCGGCCGACGCCAACCGCGCACTCGAGATCGTGCAGGGCAAGTGTTTCATCTGCCACGGCAACGAAGGCGAGAGTTCGAGTCCGCTGTTTCCACGGCTGGCCGGGCAGCATGCGGGCTATGTTGCGCGCCAACTGGCCGACTACAAATCGGGTCGGCGCAAGAGCGACACGATGCGCCCGATGGTGGAAGACCTCTCCGGTGAAGACTTCGCGGCGCTGGGCCGGTACTTCGAATCGCGCCCGGCGATCGCCCATGAACCGCTGGATGGCGAACTCGCGCAGGTGGGGCGCTACATCTTCAATCGAGGCAACGCCTACTCGGGAATTCCGTCGTGCGCCAGTTGCCACGGCGGCAACGGGCACGGCACCGACGCGCTGCCGCGGCTGGCGGGCCAGCACGCGCTCTACCTCGAGACCCAGTTGAAGAAATTCAACAGTCGCGAGCGCACGAACGACAATGCGATCATGCATTCGATCGCTTCGAAACTGACGGAGCTCGAGGCCAAGGCAGTGTCGAGCTATATCAGCGGCATGAAATGACGCGCCGCGCGTCATGAAGAAGGGCGCGCTGCGGCGGGCCCCTTTCACCCCACGGCGTCGCTGCGTCAGGTGGCGAGCATGTCGGCCCAGATGTTCGCCGCCCAGGCGAGCGCGTTGCGTCCCTCGACCTGATTCGCCGCAGCGGACACGCCGCCCGAGCCCGGTACCGTCTTGAAGGTCTTGTCGACCGCGTCGTACTGGTGCACCGACGCGACGTGGATCACGTCGCGCGCCGTGACGAAGCTGTAGCAGGTGTTCATCACCACCGGTGTTGCGCTCACCGGTTGACCCTTCAACAACTGGATGATCGCCGCCGCAGCGACCTTGGCGTGCTGGTTCGCCATGTGGCCTGACTTCGGCATCGCCGGCGCGGAAAATGTGGCGTCGCCGAGCACATGCACGCCGGGAACCGCGGTGGATTCCATCGTCAGCCAGTTCACGCCGACCCAGCGGTTGTTCATGTTCACCAGGCCGCTGGTGCGCGCGATGTCGCCGGCACGCTGCGGCGGCACGACGTTGAGCACGTCGGCCTTCACGTCGTCGAATTCGAGCTTGGCGGTGTTCGTCGCTGCATCCACCTGCTTGATCTCGTTGTTCGGCCGATATTCGATGATGCCCTTGTAGTGGTCGGCAAAGGCCTTCTCGAACAGTCCCTTCTTCGAGGTGATTTCCGGGTTTGCGTCGAGCACCAGCACCTTCGCGCGCGGCTTGAATTGCTTGAAGTAGCTCGCCACCATGCAGGCGCGCTCGTACGGCCCGGGCGGGCAGCGGTAGGGCGCCTTCGGGATCGCCAGCGCATAGACACCACCGTCGGGCATTGCCTCCAACTGGCGGCGCAGCGCCACCGTCTGCGGCCCCGCCTTCCAGGCGTGCAGGAACTTCTCTTGGGCGGCGGGTGCGGCCAAACCGCCCACCTGGTCGAACATGAAATCGACGCCCGGCGACACGATGACACGCTCAAAGCCGAGCTTGCGGCCGTCGGCCAGGCGCACTTCCCTGGCCTGCGGATCGATCGCCACCGCGTCGCCCTGGATTCGCTTCACGCCCAGCGCTTCCAGGCCCGCATACGACACCGTGATGTCGCTCATCTGCTTGTGGCCGCCGAGCACCATGTTGGAAATCGGGCACGAGATGAAACTGGGGTTGCGCTCGACCAGTGTCACGTCGACGTTGCCGCCCCACATGCGCAGGTAGCGCGCCGCGGTGGCGCCGCCGTAGCCGCCCCCGACGATGACGACGCGACCGATCGACGGGCCCGAGCCCAGGCTGGCACAGCCGACGAGCGGCCCGGCGGCAACCGCGGCGATGCCGGCGCCGACGAGGCGGCGACGCGAAAGATTTGTGGTGGTGGTCATCTTCGCCTCCTTAGGGTTTGGCCGGCTGCGCGGCAAAGAACGCCGCGATCGCCTTGACCTGGTCGTCGGTATAGCCCTTGGAGATCTGATGCATGATCGTCGCCGGCATCGCGCCGCTCTTGAAGTCGGCAAACGCGGCGACGATCTTTTCCGCCGAGACGCCGGCCAGTGGCTTGGAGTCGCCGCGCGCGTAGCCGTTCGTGCCATGGCAGTTCGCGCAAGTCGCCGCGAGATTGCGGCCCAGGTTGGCGTCTTGCGCGTGCGCCAGCGCGGCGGCGCTGGCCAGCACGGCGGCGCTGAGGCGGGGAAGATGAATCATGGTTGTCTCCTCAAGTGAATCAAAGCGGGGCAGCGCAACACGACAGCCCCGCGCCAGATCGGGGCAATTTTGCATCGATATCGGAGCGCGTCGGCACTATCCATGTAGGGTAGGTGTAAGTCGCTAGCCAGGGCCCAGGCGCGGGATGCGAGGGGTCAGGGCAAGCTCGACAATCGGCTGCGGGACGCAAGGGTGGACAGGTTCGCACCGTCCAGTGATCGCAGAAACGCAACCAACGCACGTTTCTGGTCCGCGCTCAATCCGAGCGCAGACACCACCTCGCTCTTGTCGGGTGCGTCGCCGCCGCCTTGATCGTAGAAGTCAACGACATCTTCCAACGTGGCGAGCGATCCATTGTGCATGTAGGGTGCGGAGTGGGCCACGTTGCGCAGACTCGGCGTCTTGAAGGCGTAGCGGTCGGCCGGGTCGAGCGTGATCTCGAAGCGGCCCAGGTCGGGGGAGACAGCGGCGGCAAATGCTGCCAGGTCCGCGTCGGTCAGCATGGTGTGAACGCCGGGGGCCAGCGGCACGCTGAATGAACGGCCGGCCAGTGGCGCGAAGCCGGCGCCGGTGACGTGGAACTTGCCGTCTGCCAGCAGCGCGTGGCGCTTGCCCACGAGGTGGCAGAACGTGCAACGCCCCTCGCCCGAGAAGATTCGCCATCCCAGTTGCTCCACGTCGCTCAATGCAGAAGCCTGCCCGCCGTAGCGCCAGCGGTCGAAGCGCGAATCGGCCGACACCAAGGTGGTTTCGAAGGCAGCGATGGCGGCACTGAGCGTTTCCATCGATGGACCGGCGTCGCGGAATGCGGTCTCGAATTGCCCTGCGTAGTCGGCCAGACCACGGATTCGCTGCAGCACATGTCCGATCGACGGGTTGGCCATTTCGTCCGGATGCAGCAGGGGCATCCAGGCCTGCGTCGACAAGGAAGATTCCCGACCGTCGTGGAACAGGGCTGGCTGCCAGGCCACGTTCAACAGCGATTGCGCGTTGCGCTTGAGGCTCTTGCCTTCAATGCCCATCGCCGTGCGGGAGGCGTTGGATGCAAACCCTTCCTCGGGTACGTGGCACATCGCACACGACATCGTGCCGTTGAACGAGAGCCGGCGGTCGAAGAACAGCTTGCGACCCAACTCGATGCGGCTTCGATCGAGCACCACGTCGGCGGGCAAATCCATTGGCGGCAAGCCAAAAGCGGCTGTGGCGTCAAGCGTTGGTTCGTCTGCGGCGCGCCATTGCCAGACACCAAGGCCCGCAACGGCGGTGATCGCTGCGATGACCCACCACCCGCCGGGGCGCATGTTCATCTCTGGGGCGGCTGCAGTTTGGCCAGGCTTTGGCCGGCGGCCTCCGACGCCAGTGTCCGGATGTCGTTGAGGATCACATCGACGTGCAGGAATGCGGTGCTGTAGATCTCGCGCACCTGCCCGTCGCGATCGAGCAGGAACACCTTGAGCATGTGGGTGCGCGCGCGAGTGGGTGCACCTGTTGCGTCCAGCTCGATTTCCACGTCCTGACCGAAGCCCTCAAGGATCGGTTCGAGGAAGCGCATCGAGTAGGTGGTCAGGAAGTGCCAGGGCAATTCGGTGCCGCGCGCGTGCTCCCCACCGTAGCCACGCATCGCGTTGGGCGTGTCATTGACCGGGTCGAACGACAGACTCACCAGCCGCACCCGGCCGCGCAGCGCCGGATCTGCGAGCACGCGGCGCTTGACGGTGTCGAAGGTGGTGTAGGCGAGCGGGCAGCCGACTGGATCGGTGCAGTACGTGTAGACGAACGACAGCAGCGTCAGTGACCCTTGCGTGTAACGCGAGAGGCGGCGCGGCAGCCGGTTGCCCTCCAGCACCCAGCCATCGGCGGCGCGCTGGATGGGGGGCAGCGCGTAGCTGCCGGGAGCGGGAGCCACGAAGTCCTGCGTCGGCGCTTTGCTCTGGAGCTGTGCGTGCGCCAGTGGCACGCTCGCCAGGCATGCGCAAAGGGCAAGCCTGGCGCTGAGCACGTCGCGCCGCGGCATCACCGCGTGGTCGACGCGACTTTCACCGGCGCTGCATCGAGTGCAGCGCTGGCACCTGCCCTGGCGCTGAACTTCATGTGGTGGGCGCGCCCCAGTTTGAGCTTGTTGAAGTCCACCTCGAAGGTCTGCTTGAGCTCCGTGCCGTCCCAGTTGTACGCGCGCAGCGTCTGCTCGTTGTCGTCATTCTTTTTGTCCCAGTTGGCGAGCAACGACGAGGTGATGTAGACACGCTTGCCGTCCCAGCTCTGCGACACCATGTTGACCTGCTTGCCCGTCACCTTCTCGTAGGTCTGCTTCGGCGCTTCGGGGTTGCTCAGGTCGAAGTAGCGCGTCTTGCCGTCCATGAAGGTGTTGACCCACAGCCCCTTGCCGTCGGCCCTGATGGAGATGTCCACCGGGAGCGGAATCTTCGACGGGTCGCCGATCGTTGCCACGTCCTTCGCTTGCCACTGGCCGGCGGCGTCTTGCTTGACCAGCCACAACTTGGAGGTCAACGCGGTGGCGGCCGCGACGCTGTGGGCCCCGACGTCAAGCTGGAGATCCACTGCCACGACGATTTCGGATTGTCGCTGGCGAACTCGCTGGAAGGAGTCCGGGCCGGCGCCGACGTCGTCGACTGCGTGCTGAACGGCTACAGCCACCGGT
>JANNKM010000172.1:0-26505 GCA_031396305.1 Rhizobacter sp. | reverse complement strand
GTGTTTCATCAGGTGCAGGTAGAACGGCAGTTGCTGCGCGCTCAGCCGCTCGAACAGCGTCAGCACGTAGCGGCCGGTGTCGGTATCGGCGAAGTAGTTGGTGTTCTCGATGCCGCCGTTGCACGGGTCGAGCGACTTCAGCGAGCCCAGGCCCAGGCGCGCCAGCAGGGCCGCGGCATCGCGGAACGGGACCTCGGTGTAAACCGCCACGACCTAGAAACTGAGCACGTGCCAGACGCGCTGACCCACCGCGCCGCGCGTCGCGTTCGGCAGTGCGTTCTGGCTGCCCGAGCCGTCGCCTGTGATGATTTCGTAGGTCACGGCCACGCCGCGCCGCGGTGTCACGAGGATGCGCTGCGTCAAGCCGCGCACGCGCAATTCTTCAATCCGGGCGCCGTCGTCTTCGAACACGATGACCTCGACCCTGGGTTCGATCGGCCCACGCGGCGCAGCCTGGGCGTGCGCCTGGCCGGCAAGGGCCAAGGCCACCACGACACATCCCGGTTGCCAGTTCATGCAGGCGATTCTATGGGCTGGCTCGTCTGCCAGCCGGCAGGCCTTGGCCGACAATCGCTGCATGAGCGAGAAGATGATGGTGCTGGTCGATGGTTCCAGCTACTTGTACCGGGCCTACCACGCCATGCCCGACCTGCGCAGCCCGGATGGTTTTCCCACCGGTGCGATGCATGGTGTGATCGCGATGCTGAAGCTGTTGCGCAAGCAGCTCGATCCCGAGCACGCGGCCTGTGTGTTCGATGCGAAAGGCCCGACCTTCCGCGACGAGTGGTACCCGCAGTACAAGGCGCAGCGTGCGCCCATGCCGGATGCGCTGGCGCAACAGATCGGCCCGATCCACGAGGCCGTTGCGTTGCTCGGCTGGCCGGTGCTGACGGTTCCCGGCATCGAGGCCGACGACGCGATCGGCACCCTCGCGAAGCTTGCCTCTGACAGTGGCCACCGGGTAATCGTCTCCACCGGCGACAAGGACCTCGCGCAGTTGGTCAATGAGCAGGTCACGCTGATGAACACGATGAGCAATGAAAAGCTCGACGTTGCCGGCGTGATCAACAAGTTCGGCGTTCCGCCCGAGCGCATCATCGACTACCTGACGCTGATGGGCGACAGCGTCGACAACGTTCCTGGTGTCGAAAAGGTCGGCCCGAAGACGGCGGCGAAGTGGATCGCCGACCATGGGTCGCTCGAAGGCGTGATTGCCGCTGCGGCGTCGATCAAGGGCGTGGCCGGTGACAACCTGCGCAAGGCGCTCGACTGGCTGCCGCAGGGCAAGCGCCTCGTCACGGTGCGCACCGACTGCGATCTGAGCGGCCATCTGCCAGGTTTTCCAGCGCTCGAAGGCTTGAGCCTGCGTGAGGTGCAGCGCGAAGCGCTGCTGGCGTTCTACGCGCGCTACGGCTTCAAGACCTGGCGGCGCGAGCTTGAGGAGGCGGGTGGCGCGCGCAACTCGGGTGCGTCGGGCGAGAGGGCAGCGTCAACTCAAGCCGAAGCCGTGGCGCCGCCGGCTCCCACAACCGCAAAGCACTACGAGACGATCCTGACCACGCAGGCGCTCGACGTTTGGCTCGCAAAGATCGCCAGCGCTGAACTGACGGCGATCGACACCGAGACCGATTCCCTGGACCCCATGAAGGCCACGATCGTCGGCATTTCGCTGTCGGTGGAACCGTTTTCGGCGGCTTACATACCACTGCGCCACAGCTATGCCGGTGCACCTGACCAGCTGCCAGTTGGCGAGGTTCTTGCACGGCTCACGCCGTGGCTGGAAAACCCGCACGCGGCGAAGGTGGGGCAGAACATCAAGTACGACACGCATGTGTTCGCGAACGCGGGCATCTCGATCCGCGGCTATATGCACGACACCTTGCTCCAGAGCTATGTGCTTGAAGCGCACCGACCGCACAACCTGGAAAGCCTGGCGCAACGCCACCTCGGGCGCCACGGGCTGAGCTACGAAGACGTGTGCGGCAAGGGCGCGCACCAGATTCCTTTCGCCCAGGTCGACGTGGCGAAAGCGGGTGAGTATTCGAGCGAAGACAGCGACATGACGCTGCATGTGCACCGGGTCTTGTGGCCACAGCTCCAGGCGCACGCCGGAATGCTCGACGTGTACCGTCGCATCGAAATGCCGACGGCAGCGGTGCTGGGGAGAATCGAACGCCATGGCGTGCTGATCGACTCGCAGTTGCTGGCCCGGCAAAGCCAGGAGCTGGGCGCACGCATGCTTGCGCTGGAAGCGCAGGCGCATGAGCTGGCGGGGCAACCGTTCAATCTGGGCAGCCCGAAGCAGATCGGCGAGATTCTGTTCGGCAAGCTCGGCCTGCCGGCCAGGCGCAAGACGGCAAGTGGTGCGGCGTCGACCGACGAAGACGTGCTGACCGAACTCGCGGCCGACTACCCGCTGCCGGCGAAGCTGTTGGAGCATCGCAGCCTGTCCAAGCTCAAGGGCACCTACACCGACAAGTTGCCGCAGATGGTGAATCCGGCCACCGGCCGCGTGCACACCAACTATGCACAGGCGGTTGCCGTGACGGGACGTCTGGCGAGCAACGACCCGAACCTGCAAAACATTCCGATCCGCACCGTGGAGGGTCGGCGCGTGCGCGAAGCCTTCATCGCGCCGCCCGGCCACGTGATGCTGAGCGCCGACTATTCGCAGATCGAGCTGCGCATCATGGCGCACATCAGCGCCGACCCAGGACTGTTGAAGGCGTTCGCACAAGGTCTGGACGTGCACCGCGCCACGGCGAGCGAGGTGTTCGGCGTCGCGCCCGGCGAGGTCAGCAGCGAACAGCGCCGCTACGCCAAGACGATCAACTTTGGACTGATCTACGGCATGGGCGCGTTCGGCCTGGCGGCCAGCCTGGGGATCGAGCGCAAGGCAGCAGTGGCCTACATCGAGCGCTATTTCGAACGCTTCGCGGGCGTCAAGCGCTACATGGATCAAACCAAGGCGCGCGCCGCTGAACTGGGCTATGTGGAAACCCTGTTCGGCAGGCGCATCTACCTGCCGGAAATCAAGGGTGGCAACGGGCCGCGAAAGAGCGGCGCAGAGCGCCAGGCGATCAACGCGCCGATGCAAGGCACTGCGGCGGACCTCATCAAACTCGCGATGATTTCAGTGCAGGAACTGCTGGAGCGCGAGAACCGCGGCACGGCGATGGTGATGCAGGTGCACGATGAACTCGTATTCGAAGTACCCAACGCTGAGCTCGACTGGGCTCGTGTCGAAGTTCCCAGGGTGATGGCCTCGGTGGCGCAGCTCGCCGTGCCGCTGCTCGCGGAAGTGGGTGTCGGTGCGAATTGGGACGAGGCGCACTGAACCGCCGCTGCGCCTTCCGCGCCGTTGCGCGCGGACTCACCCAAACCACTTGTGCAGGTCCACCGTGGTATCGCGCCCGACGGCGTGCGCATGCTGTTCGATCCAGTCCCGCCCGCACGTTCGCCCCTGATCGCGCAGGCGTTCCAGGAACGGCCCATGCGCCAACAGCTTGGTGTCGGTGCGCTGCAAGCTGACGTGCGCGGCGCTGTCGACCATGTGGAAGCGCGTGCCGCGCAAGCGCCGCTCCAGCCGCCCCAGGGCGAATAGGCCACTTGTCGCGAATTGAGTTGCATTCACGAACATGCGCATCTCGCGCATGAAGTTGGCGCTGAAGGCGATTTCCATCGCCCGTTCGGCAATCTGTTCGGCGCTGCTCGGCGTGGTCTCATACTGCAGCGGGCTCAGCAGCACGAGCAGGATGTCGCGCGCGCGGCAGTCGTAGAACAACGGGTACACCGCCGGGTTGGCCGAGTAGCCGCCGTCCCAGTGCGGTTCGCCGTCGATGACCACGGCGCGGTGCATCTTGGGCAGGCAGGCCGAGGCAAGCAGTACGTCCGAGGTCAGCTCGGTTTCGCGGAACACCCGCAGCTTTCCGCTGTTCGCCTGCGTCGCGGCGATGAACAGCTTGAACGGGCTGGCCTCGCGCAAGGCCTCGAAGTCGACATGCCGGTTCAACAAGTCGCGCAACGGGTTCAGGTCCATTGGATTGAGCTGCGTCGGGGAGAACCTTCCGGCCCATTGCATCAGGAACTTGCCTGTGCTCGAAATGCCCATCGACTCGCCGCTGCCTTGCACGAGCATTCCCAAGCCCGGGTTGTTGCCCAATGCCGACCAGAAGAGCTGCAACGCCTCGCGCGCGCCGTCGCGCCCCCCCTTGCGCCAGCCCTCGGCCAAGATCACCGCGTTCATCGCTCCGGCGCTGGTGCCGCTGATGCCCTCAAAACTCAGGTCCGTCTCGACGAGCAGGGCGTCTAGCACGCCCCAGGTGAAGGCGCCGTGCGCGCCGCCGCCTTGCAAGGCAAGGTTCAGCGGCGGCGCGCGCCGTGCCAGGGTTCGCCGCAAGCGGCTGAACCATGTCGGGGTCCTGTCGGTCATCGAGTTCCTTCAGCGAGATTCGTGCCTGCGAGCATGCACTGGATTCGAACCCGTTTGGCGTTTGGCGTGGCCCGACATTGAAACAAGGCGCCGCTGACGCAGGGGTGTCACGAACTCGCGCGAACATCGGCAGCGATGCTCATGCGCTTCGAAGATGATAGGTGACCGATGGCCCTGCGCAGTTCGTCTGTCACGAAACTGTCGCGCAAGCGTCATAAACTGGGCCGATGAACGACGCCACCTCCGCGCTCACCCTGGAGACGCCGGCACTGCTGAATCGCGAACGCGCGATCCTGGACTTCAACCGTCGCGTGCTCGCACAGGCCCAGCGCAGCGACGTTCCGTTGCTCGAGCGCCTGAGATACGTGTGCATCGTGTCATCGAACATGGACGAGTTTTTCGAAGTCCGCTTCGCTGACTACCTTGAAGCCGCGCGGCGCCGCGGTGCGGGTGTGTCCTCCATCGACGTGGCAGCGGTCGCCGCTGACGCACATGCCCTGATCGACCGGCAGTACGCCGTGTTCAATGAAGAAGTCATGCCGGCGCTGACCCAACACGGCATCCACATCGTCAGCCATGCGCGGCGCACCCCCGCGCAGGCGCAATGGGTGGAGAAATTCTTCAACACCCAGGTTCGCCCGCTGCTCGTGCCCATCGGTCTGGACCCGGCGCACCCGTTTCCCCAGGTGGCGAACAAGTCACTGAATTTCATCGCCCGCCTTGCCGGTCAGGATGCCTTTGGGCGCGCGAATTCGATCGCCATCGTCAAGGTGCCGCGTGTCTTGCCGCGCGTCATCAAGATGCCGCGGCACCTGGGCGGAGCTGGCCAGGTGTTCGTGCTTCTGACCAGCGTCATCCGAGCCCACCTCGCCGAGTTGTTTCCAGGGCGCGAAGTGGAGGCGTTTTCGCAATTCCGCGTGACCCGGGATTCGGACCTGGAAGTCGACGAAGACGATGTGACCAACCTGCGCCAGGCCCTGCGCTCCGGGTTGACCACGCGCCATTTCGGAAAGGCGATCCGCCTGGAGGTCGTCAACACCTGCCCGGCCGAACTGGTGGCGTTCCTGCTTCAGCAATTCGAGCTGCCCGACAGCGCTCTGTACCGCGTGAACGGCCCGGTGAATCTGGTGCGGCTGAATGAGTTGATCGACCAGGCAGACGCGCCCGGGCTGCGTTTCGCGCCTTTCCAGCCGGCGTGGCCTGCGGCGCTGTCGCGGCAACGGCCGATCTTCGAACAACTGAGGCGAGGCGACGTGCTGCTGCACCACCCGTTCGAGTCGTTCGAACCGGTGGTGCAATTCCTTCGCGAAGCGGTGATTGACCCCAATGTGTTGGCGATCAAGCAGACGATTTACCGCACGGGTGCCGAGTCGCCATTGATGCAGCTGCTGATCGAAGCGACGCGGCTCGGCAAAGAAGTCACCTGTGTCGTGGAGCTGAAGGCGCGCTTTGAAGAAGAGGCCAACATCAACTGGGCCGAGCGCCTCGAGGCGGTGGGCGCGCAGGTCGTGTATGGCGTCGTCGGCCTGAAGACTCACGCCAAGCTGCTGCTGGTGACGCGCCGCGAAGGCGCGAGCCTGCGCCGCTACGCGCACCTCTCCACCGGCAATTACAACCCCAAGACGGCGCGCCTGTACACCGATGTCGGCTACATGACCGCCGACCCGGACCTCACCGCCGACGCCGACGCCGTGTTCCAGCACCTCGCCAGCCTGGGGCGCATGAAGCCCGCACATGCGCTGTTGCATGCGCCGTTCACGCTGCACAAGCAGATGCTCGCGCACATCAGGCGCGTGCGCAACGCCGCAATTGCCGGGCACGATGCGCGAATCGTCGTCAAGATCAACGCGCTGACTGACGTGCCATTGATCGACGCCCTCGTCAGCGCGGCGCAGGCGGGGGCGCGCGTGGACCTGCTGGTGCGCGGGGCCTGCATGCTCGCGGCGTCGATTCCCGGCGTGACCGACCGGATCCGGGTTCGTTCCGTCGTCGGCCGCTTCCTCGAGCATTCGCGGGTGATCTATTTTCGATGGGGAGTTGGCGATCAGCGCGAGGCGTTGTTCTTGTCCAGCGCCGACTGGATGGGACGCAACATGTTCGGCCGCATCGAAGTGGCGTGGCCGGTGCGCGACAGATTGCTGCGCCAGCGCATCATCGACGAGTGCCTGATTCCCTACCTGCACGACGGGCAGGACGCCTGGGATCTGCGTGCCGACGGCAAGTACGAGTGCGTTGAACAGGGCGGCGCGAGTGCGCAACAGGCATTGCTCGCCCGATTTGCGGACGTCGGTTGATGGACCTCATCTTGTGGCGTCACGCCGAGGCATTCGACCCCCAGGAGGGGCAGGATGACCTCTCGCGTGAACTCACCCCCAAGGGCGAACGCCAGGCCAAGCGCATGGCGCAGTGGCTCGGCCAGCGCCTGGCCGACTCGACACGGATTCTGGTGTCGCCGGCATTGCGCTGCCAGCAGACGGCTGCCGCGCTGGCGAAGAAAGTGAAGATCGCACCCGAACTCGCGCCCGGCGCCGGTGTCAAGACGCTGCTGGAAGCCGCGCGCTGGCCCGAGTCGAGTGCGCCGGTGCTTCTCGTCGGACACCAGCCGACACTTGGCATGCTCGCGGCCACCCTGCTGACCGGAACGCCGTATCAGCTTGCCGTCAAGAAGGGCAGCGTCTGGTGGCTGCGTGACCGCGACCGCGAAGGAAGCGCCGAAGTGGTGTTGCACGCGGTGCAGTCCCCCGACGGGCTGTGACGCAGCGCGCCGGGCCATGCGTCGAGTGCAATTGTCAAGCGCGGTAGCTGCCCAAGACCGGTCGATGAAGGGGCTTGACACCTCTTGGGGGCAGTCATCTATGATTGCCCCGAACGCGTGTGGCTTGGCCACGTCGCATATCCATCCGGGGGAGAAGCGCTCCCGCAACAACCCTCCAGGTGACGAGACCATGCCCGAATCGAACCCCGTCAAGGTATTCAGTTTCTGGACATTCGACAGCAATGTCGAGACGCCGACGTTGGCGCCATTCAAGGCCACCCGAGAAGCGATCGCGACGAAGTGGAAGGGAAAGGTTGCCGAAGGTACCGAGCAAGTCGTCTCTGAAGATGAGCTGGACCGCAGCGGGCGATACCGACGCATCGCCAGTGGCTGGGGCGAACTGGCCTGAACAAGGCCCCCCACTGCCACCCGGCGTCAAGCCGACCCGCGCAGGCGCATCAGTGCCTTCTGACGTACGAGTTCCGCGCGCTCAGAGGCTGAGAGTATTTCGAGCGTATCCGAGCAGCGCGCCAAAGGGTGGCCGGTCTAGGCGCAAAGCGCAGCCATAGGTCGGGCTATGGCGAGCATTTGCAACGACGAGCGGGCGCCGTTTGGCGTGATGAGCGGGCATGATCGAAAAACTCTCAGCCTCAGGCCTGAAGCTCCAGGCGAAACAGGTTGGTGCGGTCCCAGAACTGCACTTCCTCGTTGAAGAGAAACACCGAGCGCGGCTTCGCCTCGCTCCAGCCGGGTGGGAAGCGCAGCACGACATCGCGCGCATTCGCTTCCAGACGAATCGCGCTGGCATCCACTTCACCGCGAGCGTGGCATTTGATGATCGCCAGCCGCAGGCAGAGCAGTTGCCAGGCGAACGCCTCCTCCAGCAGCGGAGTTTCGACCTTGCGCAGACCGCCACGTTGCCCCAGCAGGAGGGCCGACAGGCGCCGCAATTGGCTCTGCGAGAAGCCCGCCGCGTCGACATGCGCCAGCAGGTAGGCGCTGTGCCGGTGGTGGTCGTGATGCGAGACCATCATGCCCATTTCGTGCAACGCGCAGGCCCACAGCAATTCGCGATTCGCCTCGACGTCGGCGTGTGGCTGAGCGCGTTTGTACAGGCGCTGGGCAATGCGGGTGACGCGCTGCGCCTGGTGCGTATCGACCATGAAGCGGCGCTGCAAGTCGCGCGCCGAAGCATCACGGACATCGTGCCCCACCTGGTGCAACGACGCTGCCTGTCGGCGCTCGTCGAGGTCGAAGATCAGGCCCTGGCGCAGCGCGCCCTGGGTGGGCCGCAGGTCTTCAACGCCGAATTGCGATGCGAGCGTGTACAGAATCGCCAGGCCCCCGGCAATGACGAAGCGGCGTTCTTCTTTCAGACCGGGCAGCGCCAGACGCTGGATGTTCCCGGCTTCGATGCAGCGCAGGATCAGCCAACGCAGGCCATCGGGGGTGATGCGCCCGTCAGTGATACCACTGGCAGCGAGCAACTGAGACACCGCGCTGACGGTTCCGGAGGATCCGAGCGCCTCTTGCCAGCGACTGCGCGCAAAGGTTTCAAGGCCTTCCTCGAGTTGCGCTCCCGCGGCAACCTGCGCCGCGCGAAACGCCGCGGCCGTCATCGCGCCGTCGGGGAAGTAGTTGACCGACAGGCCCACGCAACCGACGCCGAACGATTCTGCCTGGCGCGCGTCGCGCCCCTGGCCAAGGATCATTTCAGTGGAACGCCCGCCGATGTCCACCACGAGGCGCGGCACGTTTGTCGTGTGCAGGCGCGCGACGCCTTTGTAGATGAGGCGCGCCTCTTCACGGCCGGAAATCACTTCGATCTTGTGACCCAGCGCGGCTTGGGCCTGCACCAGGAAGGCGTCTCGGTTGCGTGCTTCGCGCAGTGTCTGCGTCGCCACGGCGCGTATTTGCCGCGGAAGGAAGCCCTGAAGGCGACTGGCAAACCGGGCCAGACAGTCCAGGCCGCACTGCGCAGCCTGCGGCGTCAGCATTCCGTTTTCATCGAGGCCGGCGCCGAGCCGAACCGTCTCTTTCAGGTAGTCGATGCGGCGATACCGCCCCTGGATCAGCTGGCCGACCTCCAGACGAAAGCTGTTCGACCCCATGTCGATGCCCACCAATTGGCCGGGCCAGCGCGAATCGCGGTCGAGCGAGGCATTCGTGGCATCGGGCATGGCCGCCATTGTCGGGGCAAAACTTCAGGGTTTTCTGGCGGAGAGGGCGTGACGAGGTTGTTCATAGAATGCGCCTGTCTCCAACGCTGGACGCCTGCGAGCAATGCTGAACACCGAACTGGACAGCCTGACCCCGACACGCGCATTCACCCGGCGCGACTTCGTGCAAACCAGCGTGGGCAGCGGCTTTGCCGCGGCCGTGCTGCCGGTGACCGCTCAAACCATTCGCACCGACAGCGATGGCCTGAGCGTGGGCGAAGTCACGATCATGGTGGGCGACTTCAAGATGCCGGCCTACCGCGCGATGCCCGCGGGCAAGAGCAGTCTGCCGGTGGTGCTGGTGATCTCGGAAGTCTTCGGCGTGCACGAGCACATCGCCGATGTGGCGCGGCGTTTCGCCAGGCGTGGCTATATGGCGATCGCTCCCGAGTTGTTCGTGCGCCAGGGCGACGCACAAAGTTATGGCGAAATCGCCAAGCTGTTCGCCGAGGTCATCTCGAAGGTGCCCGATGCCCAGGTGATGGGCGACCTTGACGCCACTGTGGCCTGGGCCAAGGCGAATGGCGGCAATACCTCCAAACTCGCCGTGACGGGCTTCTGCTGGGGCGGGCGCATCACCTGGCTGTTCAGCGCCCACAACCCGCAAGTGAAGGCCGGGGTGGCCTGGTACGGCCGCCTTGTCGGGGCGGCGTCGACGCTGACGCCCAAGCAACCGGTGGACATTGCGGCAAACCTGCACGGCCCGGTGTTGGGTTTGTATGGCGGGCAGGACAGCGGGATTCCCCTGGACACGGTGGACAAGATGAAAGCTGCGTTGGCTGCCGGCAGCGGTGCCGCGAAACGCTCTGAATTTGTCGTCTACCCCGATGCTCCGCACGCCTTTCATGCTGACTATCGACCGAGCTTTCGCAAAGACGCCGCGGAAGACGGCTGGAAGCGTTGCATCGCCTGGTTCGAGGCAAACGGCGTCGCGTGACTGCGCCCTCAGGCCGACGCCATTCACCTTCCGTCTTCGATGGCGAGGCGCAGCCGGCAGTGCGCGCGGCGATTCGTGCTTGAACCGCGAACATGACTCTGGTCTACATCGTGATCGCCACCGTCGCGGGTGGCGTGCTGTCGGTGGTGATTTCAGCCGCACTCACGGTGGGTGTGCTGGGTCGGCTGGTGCGCCATCTGGTGAGCCTGTCCACAGGCGTGCTGCTCGGCACGGCGTTGCTCGATCTGCTTCCTGAGGCCTTCGAGGGTCAGGCCAGCAGTCACAGCCTGTTTCTCACGCTGCTGCTCGGCTTGCTCTTTTTCTTTCTCCTGGAGAAAGCCGAGCTGTACCGCCACGGCCATCACCACGAGGGCGATGACCACCATCACCACCACGGTTTCGACGAGCATCAGGCCGGTCGCGGCGGGTGGAGCGTGCTGGTGGGCGACAGCATTCACAACTTCACCGACGGCGTGATCATCGCCGCGGCATTCCTTGCCGACACGCGGCTGGGCGTGGTGACCGCGCTGGCGATCGTGGCGCACGAAATCCCGCAGGAGGTGGGGGACTACATCGTCTTGCTCAACGCCGGCCTGTCGCGCGCCCGTGCGCTGACCTACAACGCCATTTCGGGTCTGGCCTCGGTACTGGGCGGGGTACTGGGTTACTTTCTCGTCGGGCCGTGGACGGAAATGTTTCCCTACCTGCTCGTGATTGCCGCGAGCAGTTTCATCTATGTCGCAGTGGCCGACCTGATTCCGCAGTTGCAGCATCGGCTGACGCTGCGCGAGACCCTGTCACAACTGGCGTGGCTGGGCACCGGCCTGGGCTTGATTGCGCTGGTCACGAGCCAGGCGCACGGCCACTGATTCAGCACGGCTTCGCGCTCAGCGCACCACCAGGACCGGAATCGTTGAATGCGTAAGCACCTTCTGCGTCTCGCTGCCCAGCAGCAGCGCGACCATGCCGCGTCGGCCGTGTGAGGCCATCACCAGCAGGTCGCAGTCCATGCGCGCGGCGTGGTCGATGATCGCTTCCCACGGATGCAGTGCTTCGACCGTGTGGCCATGGCAGGTCACGCCCGCTGCGGCACAGGCGTCGCTCACCGTCTTGACCCGCGCTGCGGCGATGCGCTCCTGAGCGTCGTAGAACTCCTGTGGCGGCGTGGGCTGCATTTCGGAAATCGCGCTGTAGGGAAAAGGCTCCTTGACGCTGATTGTGTAGACCGCGGCGCCCACCGCCTTCGCCAGCGTGATGGTCGTGTTCACGGCCTTGTCAGTGATGTCAGATCCGTCGGTGGGGACCAGAATGCGTTTGAACATGAGCGGCTCCTTCGGTGTGGCTGAAGTATTCCCCGCCAAGGTAAGTCTGCGTTTGATCTGCGTCAAGCGATCTCGCGCCTGCCGGTTCGAGCGCCGTCAGCCCCGGGCGACCGGCCGCGCCGGGTCGAACGACCACTCACTCCACGAGCCTGGATAAAGCTTCGATCCTTTCAGGCCGGCGTGCTCCATCGCAAGCAGGTTGTGGCAGGCTGTCACGCCCGAGCCGCAGCTGTGAACGACCTGCTCGGCTCCTTGGCCACCGAGCAATGCAGTGAAGTCGATCCGCAACCGCTCGGGCGGCTTGAAGCGCCCATCCTCAGCGAGGTTGTCCTTGAAGAACCGATTCAACGCGCCCGGAATGTGCCCGGCCTGCGCGTCCAGGGGTTCGACGTCGCCGCGAAAGCGCTCCGGCGCCCGGGCATCGACCAGGCGAACACGGCCGAGCGTCGCCGCAAGGCCGGCGGCGTCTTGGGTACCGACGAGTGCGGCGCGCTCAGGGTAGGGCGCATCGCTGGTGGGTGTCGCAGGCTGCGTGCTCAACGCACCGCCCGCCGCACGCCACGCGGCGATTCCGCCGTCGAGTACCGCCACGTCGTCGTGGCCCATCCAGCGCAACAGCCACCAGGCGCGCGCCGCGTAGACGCCGCCCTGAGCATCGAGTGTGACCACAAGACTTGCTGGCGTGATGCCGGCACGCCCCATCGTGCGCGCGAACTCGGCGCGGCCGGGTAGCGGGTGCCGGCCATTGCGCCCGGTCTTGGCGCCGGACAGGTCGGCATCGAGGTGCCAATAGACGGAGCCCGGCAAATGCCCGGCGCGCCAGTCGTTGCGGCCAGCGTCGACATTGGCCAGATCGAACCGCGCGTCGATCAGCACGACGCTCCGGCCGGAACGCTGCACTTCAACCAGCGATTCGGCGCTGATGAGAGGCGTGGACAACGCGCTCATTTCGCTGCTCCGTCCATGGCGCGCCGGTACCACTCGTGAAACTGCTGCATGCCGTCTTCCATCGGGCTCTGGTACGGGCCGTATTCATCGTCGCCACGGGCAAGCAGGGCGGCGCGGCCCGCGTCCATGCGCAAGGCGATCTGATCGTCCTCAACACAGGTTTCCATGTACGCCGCTTGCTGTGCCTCGACGAATTCGCGCTCGAAAGCGCTGATTTCCTCAGGGTAGAAGAACTCGACGACGTTGAGCGTCTTGCGTGGTCCGTCAGCGTACAGGCTCGACACCACCAGCACATGCGGATACCACTCGACCATGAGGGTCGGGTAGTAGGTCATCCAGACCGCGCCTTGGTTGGGCGTGCGCCCGTCGGAGTAGCCGAGCACGACGTCGTGCCATTTCCTGTAGACATCGGAGCCCGGGCGACCCAGCACCTTGCCCCCCGGCGTGGCGATGCCTACCGTCTGCACCGAGTGGTGCGCGCCCATTTCCCAGCGCAGATCATCACAGGCGACGAAGTTGCCGAGGCCAGGGTGAAAGGGGCCGACGTGATAGTCCTCGAGAGAGACCTCGATGAAGGTCTTCCAGTTGTAGTCGCACTCATGCAGGTGAACGCGGTCAAGCACGTATCCGCTGAAGTCCAGGTCGGCCTTTGGGCCCAGACCCGCAAGTTCACTGGCCACGTTGCGCGCGCCCGCCTCGAACAGCAGTCCGTTCCAGCGTTGCAGCGGATAGTTGTTCAGGTTAAGGCAGGGGTCGTCCGGAAAATGCGGCGCCGCGATCAACTGCCCGTGCGTCGAATACGTCCAGCGGTGCAAGGGGCAGACGATGGTATTTCCGGTGCTCGCGGTACTGCCCCGGCCACGCAGCATCACGGCCTGCCGGTGCCGGCAGACGTTGGAGATGAGTTCCACGCCGCGCGAGGTGCGCACCAGCGCGCGGCCCTCGCCTTCTTGCGGCAGGGCGTGGAAATCGCCGATCGATGGAACGCTCAGCTCGTGCCCGACATAGCGTGGGGCGCGATTCAGGATCAGCGCGCGCTCGCGCTCGAACTGGGCAGGGTCGAAGTAGCTCGACACGCTGAGTTGCGAGTGAATTCGATCCGCCGCGCAAAGGCCGATGCTCAGGTCGGACATATCAGTTCAGTAAACCTCAGCGAAAGACTCAAACCACCACGTCGCCCCGGCGGGCCTGACGACGGGAGCGCAACGCGCAGGGCCGCGGATTCTAAGCGGCGCCGGGTGCGCGAGCAGCCCTGGCAAACCCTCTCGCGCGCCGAGGCATCGCCGCGTTTGCGCTGGCACATGGGGCCGGTGGCGCTGACTACAATCGTCACGGACACGCGAATGGCAAAAACGACGACACCCACGGCGCCGGCCCGGGCCGACCCGAGCTACGAGGATGCGCTTTCAGAGCTTGAGCGCATGGTCGCAGCCATGGAAGGCGGGCAGTTGCCGCTCGATCGCCTCATTCAGACTTATCAGCGTGGCGCCGAGTTGCTGCAAATTTGCCGCTCGCGCCTTGACGCCGTTGAGATGCAAGTCAAGGTTCTCGAGGAAGGGCGGCTCAAACCCTGGGCTGGGTCATGAACCAGGGCGACTTCGAGCTGTGGATGAAGTTGGAGTTGCAGGCCGTAGAGAGTGCGCTGCTCGAGTGGGTTCCAGCAGACGCACCGGCAGGCCTGGGACGGGCGATGCGCTACGGGGTGCTCGACGGCGGCAAGCGGCTGCGTCCGCTGCTCGTGCTTGCGGCGAGTCAGGCCGTGACCGGGCTGCGCGAGGCGGCGATGCGTGCCGCCTGCGCCGTTGAATTGATTCACGCGTATTCTCTGATCCACGACGACATGCCCTGCATGGACAACGACGTTCTGCGCCGCGGCAAGCCCACGGTGCATGTGCAGTTCGGTCAGGCGCAGGCGATGCTTGCCGGAGACGCCATGCAGGCGCTGGCCTTCGAAGTGCTGACGCCGGATTCGGGCGTCCCCGCAGCGTTGCAGGCACGCCTGTGCGCTCTGTTGGCTCGCGCTGCCGGGCACGCCGGCATGGCGGGCGGCCAGGCCATCGACCTGGCCAGCATCGGCCTGGAGCTCGACGAAGCGGTGTTGCGCGACATGCACCACCGCAAGACTGGCGCGCTGCTGCGTTCGAGCGTGCTGATGGGCGCGGCCTGCGGAAATCCGAGCGACCAAGCGTGGGCGGCGCTCGACGCCTATGGTGAAGCACTGGGGCTGGCGTTTCAGGTTGTCGACGACATACTGGATGTGACGCAGGCTTCCGCCACCTTGGGCAAGACGGCCGGCAAGGACCTCCACAACAACAAGCCCACCTATGTCACCATCCTCGGCCTGGGTGCCGCCCGGCGCCACGCCGATGACTTGCGAGACCAGGCTCAGGCGGCATTGCTGCGCAGCCGGCTGCCGGATGCTGCATGGCTCAGCGTGCTGGCGGACAAAGTGGTGGAGCGAGACAGTTAGGATGCCGGCATGCTCATGAAACATTCGCTGCTGCAAACCATCAACTCGCCGGCGGACCTGAAGCGCCTGACCCGCGCCGAATTGGCCCAACTGGCCGATGAGGTTCGTCAGTTCCTGTTGCAAAGCGTGGCGCAAACGGGCGGGCACCTGGGCTCCAACCTGGGGACGGTGGAGCTGACGGTGGCGCTCCACTACGTTTTCAACGCGCCGCACGACCGCATGGTATGGGACGTCGGCCACCAGACCTATCCGCACAAGATACTGACCGGTCGGCGCGAGCGCATGGCCACCTTGCGGCAGCTGGGTGGCATTTCCGGTTTTCCGCTGCGCACGGAAAGCGAGTTCGACGCCTTTGGCACCGCTCACTCCTCGACTTCAATTTCCGCGGCGCTCGGCATGGCCCTGGCAGCGAAGCAAAAAGGTGAGGACCGCAAGACGGTGGCGATCATCGGCGACGGTGCCATGTCTGCCGGCATGGCTTACGAGGCGCTGAACAATGCGGGAGTATCGAACGTCGACATGCTCGTCGTGCTGAACGACAACGACATGTCGATCTCGCCCCCCGTCGGCGCGTTGAACCGCTACCTGGCGCGCCTGATGAGCGGCAAGTTTTATGCCGCCGCGCGCGACACCGCGAAGAACGTGCTGAAGAACGCGCCGCCCTTGTTCGAACTGGCGCGCCGTCTTGAGGAACATGCCAAGGGCATGATCGTGCCGGGCACGATCTTCGAGGAACTGGGCTTCAATTACGTCGGCCCGATCGATGGTCACGACCTCGAATCGCTGATTCCGACGCTGGAAAACCTGCGCGACCTCAAGGGACGGCAGTTCCTGCACGTTGTGACCCGCAAAGGGTATGGTTACAAGCTCGCTGAAGCCGACCCGGTGGGTTACCACGCGGCGTCAGGCAAGTTCGATCCGGCGGTGGGTTTTCTCAAACCGGCGCAGCCACCCAAGACGAGCTTCACGCAGGTCTTCGGCCAGTGGCTTTGTGACATGGCGGAAAAGGACGAACGACTCATCGGCATCACGCCGGCGATGCGCGAGGGCTCGGGAATGGTCGAGTTCGAGAAGCGCTTTCCGAGCCGGTACTTTGATGTGGGCATCGCCGAGCAGCACGCGGTGACTTTCGCTGCGGGCCTGGCCTGCGAAGGCTTGAAGCCTGTCGTCGCGATCTATTCCACTTTCTTGCAGCGCGGCTACGACCAGTTGATTCACGACGTGGCGATCCAGAATCTGCCGGTCGTGTTTGCGCTTGATCGCGCGGGCATCGTCGGCGCCGACGGCCCGACACACGCTGGCGCCTATGACATCGCCTACCTGCGCTGCGTTCCGAACATGAGCGTGCTCACGCCGGCCGATGAAAACGAGTGCCGCCAGGCGCTTTACACGGCGTTCCTGCAAGACCACCCTGTGGCGGTGCGTTATCCGCGTGGCAGTGGCGTCGGCGTTGCCATTCAGGCCGAAATGGTGGCACTGCCGTTCGGGCAGGGCGAGATTCGTCGCCGCGGCCAGCGCATTGCCATTCTCGCCTTCGGCACGGTGCTGTACCCGGCACTCGCGGCAGGCGAGGTGCTCGACGCGACGGTGGCCAACATGCGCTTTGCCAAGCCGCTCGACGCGGCGCTCTGCGTTAAACTCGCGCGCACCCATGATTGCCTCGTGACTGTCGAAGAAGGCTGCGTTGCGGGTGGCGCGGGCAGCGCGGTGCTTGAAGCGCTCGCACGTGCCGGCGTTTCAGTGCCGATTCTGAACCTGGGCCTGCCCGACGAGTTCATCGAACATGGTGACCCCGCCAAGCTGCTCGTGCGTTGCGGCCTCGACGCCGCGGGAATCGAACGTTCCATCGTCGAGCGCTTTGGTGTCGCGGCGGTGTTGCGTTCGGTGGTGAACCATTGAAAGCCGACCCGCACATTCCCGACACGCAAAGCGCGCGCGATGAACGCCACCTGGAGATTCAGCGTGTCGGCGTGCGATCGGTGCGTTACCCGATTCCACTGCGCATCGGTGGTGTGGCAACGACCAGCGTGGCCGTGTGGGACCTGGACGTGGCGCTGCCTGCGGAGCGCAAGGGCACGCACATGTCGCGGCTGGTGGCCTGGCTTGACGCGCTGCACGAACCCGTGAGCCTGATGAGCCTGCGCGCCGAATTGGGCGCGATGCTGGAGCGGCTCGGCGCGACTCAAGGGCGGATCGAAGCGCGCTTCCCGTTCTTCGTGCGCAAGCGCGCGCCGGTGTCAGGTGTGCCGAGCTTGTTGGAGTACCAGGGGCGGTGGGTTGCCGAGCAGCGCGACGGAACAGCCTCGATCTGGGTGGGCGTGGGCGTGCCGGTCAAGTCACTTTGCCCTTGCTCCAAGGAGATCTCCGAATATGGAGCGCACAACCAGCGCTCCCAGGTCGAGATCTGCGCCGAGCTTCTCGGCGACATCGGGTTCGAAGAAATGGTGCGATTCGCCGAAGACAGCGCGTCAAGCGAAATTTGGGCCCTGCTCAAGCGCGGCGACGAAAAGTGGGTCACGGAACGCGCCTACGAGAACCCGAAGTTCGTCGAGGATATGGTGCGCGACGTGGCGCTGCGGCTCAACGCTGACCGGCGCATCGGGCGCTACCGGGTTGACGTCGAAAACTTCGAATCGATCCACAACCACTCCGCAGTGGCCTGCATCGAGCGCGGCGTTCTTCCTGCCGGGATTTGATTCAAGCCGCGCGGCTCGCCGCCGCGTCGGCGGGCGGCGTTGGATCTCTACTCTGGCGCAGCCTGTTCAACCGACAAGCCCAGCAGGGCGGGGTCGCCGCGGCCTCGGCGCAGCACCAGGGCGGAACTAGCGCTCAAGTCGACCACGGTGGTGGGCTGCATCGAGCACGCTCCGGCGTCCAGCACGGCCTGGATTACCTTCTCGAAGCGTTGCCGGATCGATGCGGCATCATTCATCGGCTCCACTTGCCCGGGGGCAATGAGCGTGGTGGCCAGCAAGGGCTGGCCCAGCGCCGCGAGCAGCGCCTGGGTGACATGGTGGTCCGGCACCCGCAGCCCGATGGTGCGCCGCGACGGGTGCGACAGGCGGCGCGGCACTTCCTTGGTCGCCTCGAGGATGAACGTGAACGGTCCCGGCGTCCCTAGTTTGAGCAGGCGGAACTGCCGGTTGTCGACGCGCGCGTAGGTGGCAAGTTCGCTCAGGTCACGGCACAACAACGTCAGGTGATGCTTGTCGTCGACGCCCCGAATTCGGCGCAGGTTCTCGGCCGCGTTCTTGTCATCGAGGTGGCACACAAGGGCGTAACTTGAATCGGTGGGGATGGCGGCAATGCCACCACCGTGCAGAATCTGCGCGGCCTGTCGAATCAGGCGTGGCTGGGGATTTTCCGGGTGCAGTTCGAAAAGTTGCGACATGCGCCGATTGTGCTTGCGCCAGCAGAATCATCGGCGCGGTGAAGCGGCGCACTGGGGCGCCCCATGGCGCGTCAGGTACGCAGCTCGAGAATCGAGCGCGCGATCTGCTTGGGCGAGCCCAGCGCCGGGCTCATCGCCCAGCGGTCCAGCGCCTCGTTGCCGATGCGCACCATGCCGGTGTGGTTGTTCAAGTCGGCGTCGATCGCGGGGTCATCGTTGAAAAAACCGAGCTTGCGCCGGATCACATCCATTTCCGCGGGCTTGCCGGTGAGGAAGGTCCAGCCCTTGGGGATCGCGTAGCGAGCGACGTACTCCGCCAGCGCCTGCGGTGTGTCGACATCAGGGCGCAGCGTCAGCGAATACATGAAGACGTGTTTGCCCAGCTGGTCCGACAGCCTTTCCTGAACGAGTTTCAGGTTCGCCGTATTGCCCGGGCAGATTCCGGTGCATGACGTGTACATCATGTTGATCGCGACAACTTTGCCCTTGATCAGGTCGTCGTAGAAGCGCAGCTTGCGGCCGTCGTGCGTGTGCACCAGCGTGTTCGGAAAATAGTTCGCGCGCGGGCCGGGGCGAGACCGATCCACGCGTTCGGTCGCGGCAACCATCGAGGTGACGGTCGCTGCACCAAGGATCGACAACAGATGTCCTTTTGCATTCATCGTTTCTCTCCCGACACGATGCCTCCTCGTGGCTCAGGCCACCACGTCGAAGCGGATCATCATGGCGTGATCCTCGTGCGTGAGGTTGTGGCAATGCATCATGTACTTGCCGGTGAAGTCGCTGAATCGAAGCAGCACGCGTACCTTTTCGCCCGGCTTGAGCACATAGACGTCCTTGCGGCCGCTTTCGTGAATCGGCGGCGCGACTCCGTTGCGCGACAGGATCCGCCCCTCGACCAGGTGGATGTGCACCGGGTGATGCCAACCGCCATTGCCCTCGAGGCTCCAGATTTCCGTGGTACCGCGTTTCACCGTGGCGGTGACCACCTCCGGATCGAAGATCTTGCCGTTCACGGTCCAGATGTCGTTTTCCTTGTCGAACCTGAAGTTGCGTGTCCTCACCACTTCCGAAAGGTTGATGGGCGGCAACTGGCGCAGAGCGTCGGGAACGCGGCTGGGGTCAGGCACGGCTGTCGTGCTGACATCGAAGCGAATGAGTTGCGTCCCGTTGGCGATCAGATCACCGCTGGCATTGCGCACGTTCGTGAGCGCGTCTTCCGGGCCTCGCCCGTCCTTTTGAATCAGGCGATTGACGAGGAACACCTGCGCGCCCGCGTGTTTGGAAAAATCGACGACGATGTCGCCGCGCTCGGCCGGGCCGAGTGCCACCTTGTTCATCAACCGCAGCGGCGCGGGCAGCAAGTTGCCATCGTTGGCGATGTAGTCGAACGTCTGGTTGACGCCGCCTTTGACGAGGTACAGCTCGTAGAAACGCGCCAGGCTGGCGTCGAGCAGACGAAAGCGGTACTTGCGCGGCTTGACCTTGAAAAAGGGCTGGACCTTGCCGTTCACGCAGAACTTGTTGCCCAGGTGCCCCTTCGTGTTGAACTGGTCGTACGTCAGGTAGCCGCCTGAGTCGAACAGCATATCGTGAAGGGCAAGCGGGATATCGTAGGCGCCGACGCCGCTCGGCAGGCGCAAGGCGGCTCGGTTGGTGTCATTCTCGTCGCCCGAATCGATGTGGTCAAACATCAGGTGGAAGCCGACCAGGCCGCGATAACAGTTCCCGGCTGTGAAGTCCATACGGTGATCGTGATACCACAACGTACCCAAGGCTTCCCGGGGGTCGCCGTTGGTTGAATCGAAGCGATCGTAGTTTGCGCAGCAGTTCGGGTAGTGGTGATCCTTGTAGCTGCCCGGGGCGGTCATGGTCGGGCCAGCCGTCGTGGCGCTGTAGTAGTCCGCGGTGAAGCCATCGCTTTCGGATCCGCAATGCAGATTGTGCAAGTGGGTCGATATCTCCGGCGAACCGAATCCCGACGTATCGGGCGGCAGCTCGTTCTGGATACGAACGATTGAAGGTTCACCGTAGCGCGACACGAATGTCGGGCCGGGCAAGATGCCGTCATAACCCCAGATCGGTTGGGTCGGCAGGTTGGGGTGGAAGGAATGCATTCCTTGCCTGACCCGGAGCTTGTAGGTCTTTTGCGCCGGCCAATTGGACCAACCTTGGTGCGTCTCCCGGCCGCATTCGCCGTTCGCCGTATCGGCGTAGGGTGTGGGAGGCGGACTCAGCGTTTCCGGCGTTTTCGCACCGTAGACGGGTAAAGCCACGCTGAATGCAGACGTCGACGGTCCGCGCGGCGGATCCTTCGCCAATGCCGACGTGAAGCCGAACTCGGTCGGCAATGCCGTGGAGGCGGTGGCCGCGGCTCCGATCTTCAATAGATTGCGCCGCGCCTTCCCGGAAGGCCGGCTGTCGTCTCTCATGCTCATCTCATCTCTCCCGTAACTTTTTTTGGCACACAGCCGGCTGTGTGGTGGTGCGTCGATTCAATCAAGCGATCGTCTCGTTGGATTGGATCGATTAAGCCCAGTCTAAGTATTCGATGCAGCGCGCACCATCCTATGAACGTGGGGGCGGGCACGCCCTGCCCTAGGTTGCCGGGTCGGTGCCACTCCCCTGTCGCCCTGAAAATCGCATCCGCGTGGAACTGCCGCACGGTCGATCGACTCTGATTGGCGGCGTCGCAAGGCGGCAAAGCGGGCGACGGTGTACGCTTTCACTTGTTCTGCGTGCCGGCCACCTGAACCCCGAAGGCTCAAATGTCGAAAATGATGAAGCGATTCTTTTCTTGCGCTGCTGCGGCAGCGTGGCTGTCGTGCTTCGGATTGGTGCAGGCTGCCGATGAATTTCTCGACCCTGAAGTTGCGTTCAGGCTGTCGGGCCGTTCGCAGGATGGGCAACGCATCGAGATTCGGTTCGATATCGCGCCCGGCTACTACCTGTACGGCGACAAGTTCAGCGTCGAAGCGCTTCCACCGGTGGTCAAGCCGGGTTCGCTCCAGGTGCCCAAGGGAAAGGTCAAGTACGACGAGACCTTCCAGAAGGACGTCGAGACCTTTCGCGACAGCGTCACGCTGACGCTTTCACTGGCCGAGACGGCGTCTGTGCCCTTCAAGCTGCTGGTCGGCAATCAGGGATGCGCCGACAAGGGCCTGTGTTATCCGCCCCAGCAGCGTGTGTTTGGGGTTGATCCGGGTCAAGGCGGTGCGCCGATGCGACTGTCGCTGCTGAGCGAGGCGCAGGCCGCGAGCTGGTCGGCGACCGGTGTTTCCAAGGGCGTCGAGGCGGTCAAGAGCGATACGGATGAGCGCGGCGGCTTCACGGCGGCTCTCGAATCGAAGAACTTGCTCTGGGTTGCCGGGGCCTTCCTGCTGGCGGGCTTGCTGCTGTCCCTGACGCCCTGCGTGCTGCCGATGGTGCCGATTCTTTCGTCGATCATCGTCGGACAGACGGATGCGCCGACACGAGGGCGCGGGCTGCGTTTGGCGCTGGCCTATTCGCTGGGCATGGCCGTCGTCTATACCGGATTCGGCATGGCTGCCGGGTTACTGGGCGAGGGACTCGCGGCTGCACTGCAAAACGCCTGGGTTCTCGGCGCGTTCGCGCTGCTGCTGGTCGTGCTGTCCCTGTCAATGTTCGGGGTCTACCAGCTGCAAATGCCTGCTGTTGCGCAATCACGCCTGGCTCAATGGTCGGGTCGCCTGCAGGGTGGCCGCCATGCAGGCGTATTTGCGATGGGCGGCCTGTCGGCGGTGATCGTCTCGCCGTGTGTCGCCGCACCGCTGGCCGGAGCTCTGGTCTACATCAGTCAGACGCGCGACGTGGTGCTAGGCGGCGTCGCGTTGTTTGCCATGGCGATCGGCATGAGCATGCCCCTATTGTTGGTAGGCCTTTCGGCCGGTTCGGTGCTGCCGCGCGCGGGCGAGTGGATGGAGCGCGTTAAGCATGCATTCGGAATCATGCTGCTCGGCGTCGCGCTCTGGATCGTGTCTCCGGTCCTGCCGCCCTGGGCGGCAATGCTTGCCGTGGCAGCGCTGTTGCTGGCTTGTGCGGTCTACCTGGGTGCCTTCGAGCGGCTCGAACACTCGATGACACCGCGCCGTGCAATGACAAAAAGCGCCGGGATTGCCCTGGCCGTCTTGGCGGCGTTGCAACTGGTTGGAGTGGCCTCCGGCGGGCGCGAGGTTTTGCAGCCGTTGGCGCACTTGTCGGCCGCGCGCGCAGGACTAGCATCGCCGATCGCCTCGCAGAACCCGGGCTTGGCGTTTCAGCCGGTCGCGAACCTGGACGGCCTGAACGCTGCGCTGAAGGGATCGAACAAATGGGTCATGCTCGACCTGTACGCCGATTGGTGCGTCTCATGCAAGGAGATGGAGGCGTTCACGTTCACCGACGACGCGGTTCGACGGCGCCTGAGTGAAATGACGCTGGTGCGAGTCGACGTCACGGCCAACTCGGCGGACGACAAGGCGCTGATGCGGCGCTTCGGCCTGTTCGGCCCGCCCGCGTTGCTGTTCTTCCGGCCCGGCGGTGAAGAGCTGAGTTCCGCGCGTGTCATAGGCTACCAGGACGCATCAACGTTCTTGCATCACTTGAGCCGTCTCGAGCAAGCTGAGGGCGGCCAGAAACTGAGCCAGAAGTAGCGGGCGCGGTTCAGTCCTGGTAGGCGCTCAGCGGCGGGCAGGTGCACGACAGGTTTCGGTCGCCCCAGACGTTGTCGACGCGGCCCACGGGGGACCAGTACTTCGACTGGCGCAGTGCCGGCAGCGGGTACGCGGCCTCCTCCCTGGTGTAGGCATGCGCCCAAGCATCGGCGAGCAAGGTTTGCGCCGTGTGCGGCGCGTTCTTCAAAGGGTTGTCATCGCGCGGCCATTGCCCCGCGGCGATTCGGGCAATCTCAGCGCGGATCGCGATCATTGCTTCGCAGAACCGATCCAGCTCGTACAGCGACTCGCTTTCGGTGGGCTCGACCATCAAGGTACCGGGCACCGGAAAGCTCAACGTCGGTGCATGAAAACCGTAGTCGATGAGGCGCTTCGCAACATCTTCGGCGCCCACGCCGGTCGCGTCCTTCAGCGGCCGCAGGTCGAGGATGCATTCGTGCGCGACGCCACCGCCTTTGATGCCGTCGAGGTTGCTGCTGTAGTGGACTTCGTAGTGATCGGCCAGACGCGCCGCGATGTAGTTCGCCGACAGGATGGCCGCCTCAGTGGCGTTGCGCAGGCCTGGTGCGCCCATCATTCGCATGTACATCCAGCTGATGGGCAGCACGGCCGCGTTGCCCAGTGGCGCTGCCGAGATCGCACCCACGCGGCGTTCGCTGTCGGTGCCGGAACTGCGGTGCCCAGGCAGAAATGGCAGTAGGTCTTCGACGACGCAGACCGGGCCGACGCCAGGCCCGCCGCCGCCATGCGGTATGCAGAAGGTCTTGTGCAGATTGAGGTGGCTCACGTCGCCCCCAAACTCCCCCGGCGCGGCGATGCCGACCAAGGCATTCATGTTGGCCCCGTCAACGTAAACCCGGCCGCCGTGGCGATGCACCAGCGTGCACAGCTCCTTGACCTGCGTGTCGAAGACGCCGTAAGTGGACGGATACGTGATCATCACCGCAGCCACGCGCGCGCTGTACTGTTCGCACTTCGCAGCCAGGTCGGCGAGGTCCACATTGCCGGACTCGTCGCAGCGTGTCACGATGACCTGAAGACCTGCCATCTGCGCGCTCGCCGGGTTCGTGCCGTGGGCGGATTCCGGGATCAGGCAGATGTTGCGCTGCGAGTCGCCGCGCGATTCGTGCCACGCGGTGATTGCAAGCAGCCCCGCCAGTTCGCCTTGCGAGCCGGCGTTCGGCTGCAGACTGACACCGCGGTAGCCGGTGGCCTGACACAACCAGGCCTCGAGCTGCTGGCGCAGCAGCGCGTAGCCGGCCTGTTGATCGGCCGGTGCGAACGGATGCACGTTCGCAAACTCTGGCCAGGTGACCGGGATCATTTCACTCGTCGCGTTGAGCTTCATCGTGCAAGAGCCCAGCGGAATCATGCTGCGGTCCAACGCCAGGTCTTTGTCGGCAAGTCTGCGCAGGTAGCGCAGCATTTCGGTCTCGCTGCGATGACGATGAAATACCGGATGCTCAAGGAAGGCGCTGGTACGTGCCAACGACTTCGGGAAGAGGGGCTGGACTCCGGCGTCGCTGCCGTGCCACCAGGCCTTCGTGCTGCGCGACGTCGCGCCCACCTGACCCGGAGGCACCGAGCCCAGCGCGTGGCACAGGGCATCGACATCGTCGCGAGTCGTCGTCTCGTCCAACGTGATGCTCAGACTCGTTGACGACACCTTGCGCAGGTTGTAGCCGGCGTGCAGTGCCGCTTGCAGGGCCCGGTCGGTGCGGTTGCCGGTCTTGACGTGAAGCGTGTCGAAACTGCTGACATCGTGCAACTCAACGGCCGACATGCGCAGTCCGCGCGCCAGCACGGCCGCATACGCAGCGACCCGGCGCGCGATTTGGCGCAGGCCTTCGCCACCGTGATAGACGGCGTACATGCTGGCAACGACGGCAGGTAGCACCTGCGCGGTGCAGATGTTGCTCGTGGCCTTTTCGCGGCGGATGTGCTGCTCGCGGGTCTGCAGCGCGAGGCGATACGCGGGTGCGCCATGAACCTCGACGCTGACGCCAACCAGTCGTCCGGGCAGGGAGCGCTTGAATTCATCCTTGGTCGCCAGATATGCGGCGTGCGGGCCGCCATTGCCCATCGGCATGCCGAAGCGCTGCGTCGTGCCCACCGCAATGTCGGCACCCATTTCGCCGGGCGGTATCAGCAGCGTCAAGGCCAGCAGATCGGCCGCCACGATCGCCAACCCATTGACCTGATGCACGCCTTCGATCAGCGGGCGCAGATCGCGCACTTCTCCCGTGACCCCGGGATACTGGAACAGCGCCGCAAACGCGCCGGCCCGTGCCGCCTGTTCTGCCGGACCGATCTGCACTGTGATGCCTAACGGTTTGGCCCGAGTCTGCACGACTTCGATCGTTTGCGGCAGCACATCGTCGGCGATGAAGAAGCGCCTGGAGTCAGACTTGCCCACGCGCAGCGCGAGCGTCATCGCTTCAGCGGCGGCGGTGGCTTCATCCAGCATTGACGCGCCTGAAATGGCCAACCCCGTCAGATCACAGACCATGGTCTGGAAGTTCACCAGGGCTTCGAGCCTGCCTTGCGAGATCTCCGCTTGATATGGCGTGTAGGCGGTGTACCAGGCCGGAGTTTCGAGAACGTTGCGCAAAATGACGCCAGGTGTGTGGGTGCCGTGGTAACCCTGGCCAATACAACTCTTGAGTACCCGGTTGCGCTGCGCAATGGTCCGCAACTCAGCTAAGGCAGCAGCCTCGCCTGCCGGCGCTGGAAGGTCCATCGTCGTGCTTCGTGCGATGCTGCGCGGGATCACGGCATCGATCAAGGCCTGTCTTGACGCGGCGCCGATCACCGACAACATGCGGCGTTCATCCTCTGCGTCGATGCCGATGTGACGTGCTTGAAATTCGGTCGGGCTTTCGACGGATGAGAAATCGATGGTTGGCATCTGAGTGCTGTGCAGGCTAGGCAGGATTCGACGTTGCGGGGGGTGGACGTGCTCTTGCCTCAGACCGTCTTGAGCAGCGCGTCGTACCCGGCACCGTCCATGAGTTGTTCGAATTCGGCCATGTTGCTGATGTGGACCTTGAAGAACCAACCGTGGCCCAGGGGGTCGGAGTTGGCCAGAGACGGGTCGGCGCGAAGCGCTTCGTTGACTTCGACCACTTCACCGCTGACGGGCATGTAGAGGTCGGCGGCGGCCTTCACGGACTCCACGACGCCTGCCACTTCGCCGCGCTTGAAGGTCTTGCCGACCGCGGGCAGATCGACGAAGACCACGTCACCCAGGGCGTCCTGCGCATGGTGCGTGATGCCCACGGTCGCGGCCTCATGGTCTTCGATGTTGATCCATTCATGGTCGGTTGTGTACATCGTCGTCATCGGTGTTCTCCTTGTT
>JANNKM010000167.1:0-9796 GCA_031396305.1 Rhizobacter sp. | reverse complement strand
AGAAGTCACGCAACAACAGCAACGCGATGGATCCGGCCCGAGCGCTCGGCGCAAACCCCAGCGATACCCGAAGTTATTGCGAGGATTTGCAACGACGCCATCGGGCTGAAGACGCGCTTTCATGTTTCGAAACTTCTGGGTCGCAGTACCAGGTCACTCATTCGATCAGGAAGCTGAAACCGTGCTTGCGAAAACCAAGGCCATCGTAGAAACGGTGTGCAGGTTCACGGTCCAGGTGGCTCGACAGCACCAGTTTGTAGCAGTGTCGCCGGGTGCACTCGTGCATTGCAAATCTCATCATCTGCGAGCCGATGCCGCGGCCGCGCTGCTGCGGCGCAACCACAACGTCCTCGACGATGCAGGAGTCGCGCGCCGAATGTGCCAGACCCCCCACAAACGTCAGCGCAAAAGTTCCCACCACTTGGCCGTGCAGTTCGGCAACATAGATTCGGTGCTGCTCCCGAGCGACCAGAGCTTCGAATCGGGCACCCGCCTCCTCGATGCTCAAGCCCGCCTCGCCTGGCAGGTCGAGTTGGCGGCACAGCGCCACGACCTGCAACAGGTCGGCGCTCGACGCCGGGCGGACGAGCAGATCCACGTTGCAGCTTGCTCAGGTCGTCACAGCGCGAGCTTCAGCACCCGCTGCGCGTTGCCATACATCACGTCGTCGATCACGTCGTCCTTCAAGCCCAGCTCCGATCGGTACTCGTTGATCGACTGCGCCATCGCGCGAAACGGATACGAACTGCCGAACAGGACCTGATGCCGCAGGCAGCCGTTCGCGGCCTCGACATACAGGCCGCCGCCGGGCGCGAAGATATACATGTCGGGAACGATGAACACGTTGGTCCAACGGAACGCGACGCCGATGATCTCGTTCACGAACGGGTAGAAGCCGTGGTAGCAGATGATCGACAGGTTCGGAAACGCGCGTGCCACGTGCCCCACCGCCGTCGGGTTGACCATGTCAAGGCTCGGCGCGGTGGGCCCCGACATGATGGTCACCGGTACGCCGAGCTGGTCGCAGGTGTCGTAGATCGGAAACAGCGCCGGATCGTCGGCGTTTCGGGGTGGGTTGCCGAATCCGGGTTCGACGTTAATGGCTTTCAGGCCAAGCTGCTTGACCGCGCGTTCCACCTCCTGCACCGCCGCCTTGATGCCCCAGCGGTGCGGATCGATGGAGCCAACTCCCACCAACTCCTTGTGCCGCTTGACGAGGTCGTGAATCTCGTCGTTCGAGTGCTTGATGCCCGGCGTGTCGCGACCGACGACCACGCTGGCCGTGATGCGCGTGTCCTTGATCTCCTTCACAAACGCCTCCACATCCCTGGACCCGGTGAAGTGCTCGACGTTCTTCGAACCCACGCGCCCGTTCAGCCACTTCACGACCTCGAACTCCGGCGTGCCCGGGGTCTTGCCATAGAAGTCGTGCAAGAACGACGGGCGACTGCGCATATCGATCACTTTTTTACTGGCCATGGGGTGTTCCTTTTTTCGACGTGGGCTTGTGGAAGCGATGCGCTGAGTCCGAGCAGACTTCACAGCGGCAATGCGCCTGGGCGGGGGTCAAACTGGAGGCGCGGCTTCGGGCGCCTTGGCGGTGCGCTTCGCATACGCCTCGATGAAGTCGGTTGCGGCGCGGCTGCCGCCCGAAAACGATTTCATCGCCTCTTCATGCAGCAGCGACAGCGCCTGCATCTTGATTTGATTGGCGCGCTCGTTGTGCAAGGTGTCGGCGAGCCGGCGCGGCCGCGGGATGTCGACCTCGAGCGTGGCCCGGACCCGGGTGGGAATGTTCGTCATCACGATCAGGCGGTCGGCGAGGAAGATCGCTTCGTCGATGTCGGTGGTGACGAAGAAGTTGGTGCGGTGCGACTCCTCGTACAGGGCCGAGTAGTACTCCCACATCAGCTCCTTGGACATTGCGTCCAGGCCGCGAAAAGGTTCGTCCAGGATCATCACGTCCGGATCGTTGATCATGGCGCGTGCCAACTCGGCGCGCCGCTGCATGCCCCCGGAGAGCTGCGTCGGGTACTTCTTGCTGAACGCCCTCAGGCCGACCTTGTCAAGCAGGAAATCCGCCCTCGACCGGGTTTGCGCGGTGCGCTCACCTCGCGCGCGAGGACCGTAGAGAATGTTGTCCAGCGTCGTCATCCATGGGAACAGCGCACTCTCCTGGAACACCACGAGACGGTCCTTGCCGGGTCCAGTGATCGGGCGACCATCGATCTGAACGCTGCCGCTGTCGGGCCTCTCGAAGCCGGCCAGCAGGCGGATCAACGTGCTCTTGCCGCACCCGGACGGGCCGATCATCACCGTGAGCTTGTTGCGCTCGATCGTGAACGAGCAGTCTTGCACCACGGTCTTGGCGAAAGGCCCGGACCCGTAGGCCTTGGTGATTTTGTCGACCCGGATTTCACCGAGCGTGCCGCCTGCGGGCTTTTGGTCATTCATCGCGACTTCCTCAACGCTGTTTCAACCAGGGCGTCACCAGGCCGCCGAGGGTACGCAGTGCCTCGCTGCAGGCGAAGCCCGCGATGCCGATGCTGATCATGCCGATGACGATCTGCTCATACGAGCCGCCCACGTAGGAGTTCCAGATGAAGAAGCCCAGGCCGCCGCCCTCGGCGCTCTTGCCGCCACCGGAGATCATCTCCGCCGCCACCACCACTTCCCAGGTAATACCCATGCCCACCGCCGATCCCACGACGATCGAGGGCAGCGTGGCGGGCAACACCACGCGGCGGAAGATGTCCCATTGCGAAGCCCCCATGGCTTGCGCCGCCTGGAAATAGCGCACATCGATCGATTTGGCGCCGCCGACGACGTTGATCACGATCGTGAAGAAGGCGCCCAGGAAGGTCACGAAAGCGATCGACATTTCCGCCGTGGGCCAGAAGATGATCGACGCCGGCACCCAGGCCAGCGGCGGAATCGGCCGCAGCAACTCGAAGCTGGGGAAGACCACGCCGTGCACCGCCTTGCTCACCGCCATCATCAGGCCCAGGGGAATGCCCAGCAGCATCGCCGCGCTGAAGCCGGCAAGCACCCGCACCAGGCTGAGATACCAGCTTTCCCAGTAGCCGGCGTTGTTCAGCAGGCCGCCCCAAGCCTTGAGCACGCCGCTGGGCGCCGGGATCTTGCCGATCCAGGGCAGCGCCGAGCCCATCCATTCTGGCGAGCGCGAACCCAACTCCCAAAGCAGCACGAAAGTGGTCAGCGCAACGACCGCGCGCAACGTGGCGCGACTCACGAGTTTCTTGCGCAGTCGAGACAGGCCTTGGCGCATGGATCAACCCTCTTTCTCGCCGGCGGCGAAGGATTTTTTCGCCTCCTCGTGCACGATCGAGCTCGTCTGTTCCATGAGTTCACGGAATCGCGGGCTGGTCAGAACGCTGTAGTCGCGCGGATGAGGAATATCGACGTCGAGGATCTTCTTCGGCCGGCACGGCCGCGACGTCATGATCACGAGTCGATGGCCGAGGAAGATCGCCTCTTCCAGGTCATGCGTGATGAAGAAGATCGTGACCTTATTCTTGTAGTAGATCTCAAGCAGCGCTTCGTGCATCACCGACTTCGTCAACGAGTCGAGTGCGCGATAGGGCTCGTCGAACAGCAACACCTTGGGGTCGTTCATCAGCGCGCGCACGATCTCCACGCGCCGGCGCAAGCCCGAAGACACTTCGCCGGGGTAGTTGTTCTCGGTGCCGTTCAGGCCGGCGTCGGCCATCATGCCGCGCGCTTTTTCGTGGATCTCCTTCTTGCGCAGCTTGCCCTGCATCAGCGGGCCGAAGGCGACGTTCTCGAGATTCGTCTTCCACGGAAACAAGGCACCGTTCTGGAACACCACGATGCGGTCCGAGCCGGGTTCGGCCTGTGGCTTGCCGGGGCCACACAGCAGCTCACCGTCCATCGTGATGCTGCCCGACGTGATGCTGTGAAATCCGGCGATTGCGTTGAGCAGCGTGGTCTTGCCGCAGCCCGAGGGGCCGACGATCATGCAGATCTGCCCCGCCGGAATGTCCAAGGTGCAGTGGTCGACCGCCATCACGGCGGCGCCATCGGGGTCGTAGATCTTGACGACGTCGTCGATGCGGATCGCGCCCTGCGTGGCCGCTCGTGCGCTGCCGACCTGCGGCCCGCCTGGAGTGGCGCTCATCTCAGCGTCCTCCCAACGCGAGTTCGCGCACGCGCCACTGCATCATCATGTCGCCCGCCATGCGCACCATGGCGCTGGTGATGTAGCCCACCGCACCGAGCGTGATCATGCCGATCACGATCGTCGGGTACTGCACCATCGTGTACGAGGTGTTGATCACGTAGCCCAGACCGAATTCGCCCGAGACCATCTCCCCCGCCCGAGACCATCTCCCCCGCCACCAGCGAGAACCAGGCGACGCCGACCGAGATCTGCAGCCCGGTGAAGATGTAGGGCATCGATCCCGGTACGATCACCTCGCGGAACACCTGCCATTTGTTCGCGCCCAGGCAGTAGGCGGCGCGGCTGTAAGATTCGTCGATCGACTCGACGCCCAGCATCGTGTTCAGAGCAGTGGCAAAGAAAGACGCCAGGAAGGTCAGGAAGATCACCGGCGTTTCGGTTCCCGAGAACATCAGGATCGCCAGCGGCACCCAGGCCAGGATCGGAATCGGCCGCAGCGTCTCGAACAGCGGGAACACGTACTCGCGAAAAGTCTTCGACCATCCCAGGAACAGACCCAGCGGCACACCCAGCGCGGTGGCGAGCAAGAAGGCGATCGAGACACGTCGCACGCTCGCGAGGATGTGGTCGTAGTACTGCGGTGTAAAGACAGAAAGCCCGTACATCGGGTCGCGGCTGAACATTTCGGTGAACACCGTCGTGAGCCCGGGCATGTCGACGAAGCGCGGCAGCTTCCAGACCTGGACCGTGAAGTACCACAGACCGAGAACGATCGCGTAGCCCGCCAGCATCATGTAGGGCTTCGGGCTCTTGAGCCACTGCGACACGCGGTATGCCATGCGTGCCCAGCCGTCACCCCCCACACTGCCCACCGCCACCGCGGCATCGGTGACGCTGAAATGCGGCACGCGCGAAGCCACCGCGGACGAAGCCGAGAACTCCCGCGTGATCATCGTCGCGAAGCGACTCATGACGACATCGCCACTCGCGGGAGACTGCTTGATCAGCGCCATCAGCGCCTCGCCGTTGATGCGCAGGACCTCGGTGCGCTCGAGGCAGGTGGTGCGCGCCAAGCGCGCGCGCCGGCCGGTCAGCACGGCAGCCCAGCCGAACACGTCGCCGGGGCGCATCACCTTTTCGAGGATCTCGCCGTCGATCTCGCCGCGCAATGCATGGTTCACGCGGCCCGAGGCGACGATGTAGACGTCGTCGGCCTCTTCGTCGAAGTCGTAGATCATGTCGCCGCGCGCATACGAGCGCAGCGTCGACAGCTTCACGATCTTTTGCAACATCTCCGGCGGCACCGTCTGGAACGGCATGGCTCGCTTGAGCACCGCACCAATCTGATCCATGCATCCTCCTGGGCAATGGGGCCGAACTCGGGCACCGCCGGCGGCATCGCGGCCGCGCCGAACAGTGTGGGGTGGTTCGAGTCGAGTTACTTCTTGCCGTACTCGGCGGCGGGCATCGACTTGACCTGGCCGATCGGCGAGGTCAAGCCGCGGTCCTTGAGCACCTGCTGCGCCATGTCGCCCATCAGCGCTTCGCCGCGCAGCTTCTCGACATTGATGCTTTTGATCGAGAACAGGAAGGTCGCGGATTCATTGATCTGCTTCACCACGTCGGGCGTGAGCGTGAAGGGCAGTTGCATGCGCACGGGCACGCCGCCCACCGCGGCCGGGTATTGCCCATAGAGCGAGTGCCAAAGCACTTTCTCGGTGAATCCGGTGGCCTGCTGCGTCGCCATCGCGGCGACGTCCATCGCGTTCTTCGGATCGGCCAGGAACAACTGGGCGTCGAGCTCCGCGTTCAACCAGGCCTTCGCGACATCGGGCCGCTGCTTGATCAGGTCCGCACGCATCGCCAGGAAGCCACCGTCCTTTTCGTCGACCGTTGCGCCGCTGGCGATACGCTTGGCGAGGCCTTCCTCGACCAGGCGCGACGCCGTGGGCTCCCAAATCACCGCCGCGTCGAGCTTGCCGGCCCGAAAGCCGCTGGTGATGACCTCGATGTTCTGGTTCATGATCGCCGCCGGAGTGACGCCCTCTTTCTTGAACGCCTCCTTCGCAAAGCGGTCGGCGCAACTGCCCAGCGGGATGCCGACGCGCTTGCCCTCCAACCACTTCAGGCCTTCCTTGCCGCTGTTGAACTTGGGTGAGTCGTTGCTCGCCAGCAGCACGTTGCATTGGTCATAGCCGATGCCCAGGGTCGCGACAATGCGGATGTCGGCGACCGACTCCTTGGTGGTCGAGACGATCGCCGGCATGTCGCCCATGTAGCCGATGTGCTGTTTGCCGGCGAGCATCGCGTTGACGATCACCGCGCCTTGCAACCCGATCGAGAAATCGACCGTGGAGCCCTTGGGCAAGTGCTTCTCGTAGAACTTCTTGCCACGCATCACCACGCCAGACCACGACTGGGTGTAGTAAGGCTGGTAGCCGATCACCAACTGAACCGGGTCGCCCGGCTTGCCGTAGTCGAGGTCGGCGGCGAACGCCGTCGAAACGGCGCCGAAGCCGAGACCACAGGCCGTCGAAATGCCCACGGCGGCGTTTCGTACTCGCTTGGTTGTCCAGGACGTCATGCTTGTCTCCTTGCTTGAAGGTGGGTGGCTCGCGATGCGAGCACGGAACTGCCGGACCATTCGATACGGTTCATTTCTCGCCCTGCCTGCGCAGGTGCCGCGTGATCAACATCGAGAGCTGGCGCATCACCAGGTAGCCCGAAACCGGGTCGTCGTGCAGCACGCCCAGAACCGCTTCGCCGTTCAACCTGAGCAGTGTGGATTTCTCGACACAGGCGGCCTTCGCGATGCGCCGCGGCTGGTCTTCGAGCAACGCGGCCCAGCCGAAGACTTCGCCCTTGCGCAGCATGAATCCGGCCAGGCTGGTGCGGTCTTCGCGCCCGATCGCGAACTCGACGCGGCCCGACTCCAGAATGTAGAGGTCGTCGCACGGGTCGCCCAGGTTGTAGAGGACACTCGGGCTGGCGTATTCTTCGCGGCGCGCCAGCGCGTCCAGGCGCGCGATCACCGCGTCCGAGGCGCCCTTGAACAATTCCGACACCTTCAGCGCGCTCGACTGGAGCACGAAGATGTCGCCGCCTTCGTGCTCGATCTCGAAGCGTTCCAGCGGCGCCTCGGCCTGGCCCAGGGCGTCGCCGGTGGTGATATCCCACTGCCACAGGTGCTGGTGACAGGTGAGCGTCGAGCCGTCGAAGATTCCTTCGTCCAGGCACACATCTTGGTGCGGGCACAGACCCTGGTAGCCGTAGAAGGCGTCGCCGCTGTTGGCGATCAGAACCTTAACGCCCAGTGCGGTGTCGTAGCTCTTCATTCCGTTGGCTGGAATGTCGCTCGACTTGCAGATGTGAATGCGCTTCATGCCCAGGGCGTCAGCTGAACTTGTCGTAGCGGATGTTGGCGGTGGACACGCGCGACATCAGCAACATGCGCACGCTGGCATCCACCGCGGGCGGTGGCCCGGCCACGTAGGCGCGAACGCCTTGATAGCGGCCCTGCATGCGCCGTTCGGCCACCAGGTGCACGAAGCCAGTATCGAATTCGAGCGAAGGAAATCCGGCTAGGTCGGTGGCCGAGGCTTCGCCATCGGACAGCGCGACCGTGACCCGCAGCTTGGCGCCGCATTGCTCGCGCAGGCGCACGAACTCGTCGAGGTAGAAGGCGTCGTGCATCGAGCGAACGCCGAAAAACACGTCGCCGCTGTGCTGCGCGAAATAGTTCTCACCGGCCGCGCGCGCCAGGATCGACATCATGCCGGCGATGCCACTGCCACCGGCAATGCACACGATGTTCATGGCAATCGATGGATAGAAGGTGGCAGTGCCGAGCGGCCCGAAAACCTCGACCTGCGCGCCGTCGCGCGACTGCGAGAACAGCCAGTCCGACAGCGCTCCACCCGGCTTTTTCTTGACGACGAACCGCAGCGACCTTGCATTGCGCTCGAAGTTGACCATCGACCAACCGCGGTAGCCATCGATTCCCGGCACCCGGATCAGCACGAACTGGCCGGCGTCGAAATCCATCGGTACGTCGAGGTCGATGTGCAGGTCCATCACGTCGTGCGTCAGCATCCGGCTGGCACGGATGCGGCCCCGCACGGCGGCCGGCACGCACACGGCGGGATCGAAGTTCTCGACGAAGCTGGCGACCTCGACCGACACATCGCCCCGCGCCGCGCACTGGCACATCAGGAACTCATTCGCGGCCTTGAGGTACTTGCGCCCCGGCGCCTGCGGCCAGCCGTCGTCGATCTCACCCGACAGCAGCCTTGCTTTGCATGTGCCACAGGTGCCGCTGCCGCATTCGTAGGGCAAACCGATCGCCTGGCCAAGACCCGCGTAGAGAATCTTCTCGGCCGGCGCGGCATCGAAGTGATGCGCGCGGTTTCTGGCGTTGAGCTGGACTTTCATGGCGCGGGTCGAAGCGATGCGTCAGAACGGAATGTGGTACCCGAAGCCCAGCATTCGCGTCTGCAACCTGACCTCACGCGCCAGCAGCTTCGGGCCGGCGTCGCCCAGGCGCACCAGGTCGTGCAGCTTGCCCACCGCGAACAACTCGGTCGTGCCACCGTCGAGCGAGGTTTTGAACACCTGCAACGCGCTGACCACCTGCGCCTGCCCGGCGGCAGCGTCTTGCCGGACGGTGTAGACGCTGACATGGCGCGTCAGCGGCGACTGGTCGCTGTTGTGCTTGGGCAGGTTGGCGAAAAGGCTTTGCATGCCGGCCTTGTCTTGCTCGAGCCAGATCATGTCCTTGCGAATCTCCGGGCTGTAGGCGGTGATCTTGTAGTTGAAGGCCGGATCGCAGAGTTCGAGGTAGGCGCTGAACTGCTTGTCGTCCAGCGTCGTGCAGGAATTGCAGATGAGTTCGGAGATGGCGTGTCGGTCGTCCACGGGCGTCCTCGTTCGGTTCAGGATGGCGATGCGGTTCTCAGGCCAGGCACAGGGTGGGGCACCCGGCCCGCCTCAAGCCGCCACCGACGATTCGTGCGTCGATGCGCCGGCCTCGAAAGGGTCGTAGGCCTTGCGCCCCATGCGTTTGCTCCACTCGGCGTAGAAGTGGCGCATGCCGCCTTCGTCGTGAATCGTCATGTTTTCCTCGCGCCCGTGCAGCACCCACTTGCTGTCGGTGCGCTCGCGCATCGCCAAGCCCTGGCCGTGCACGCCGAGCAGGTCTTCGTGCAGGTTGCGGCCGAACGGACCCCAGATCTGGTTGTGATCGCGAATGCGCTCGGCGCGTTGTTCGGGCGTGTCGCTCTTCAGACCTAGGCCGCGGAATTCGATCACGACCTTGTTGGGCCCCAGCGGAATCGCGGTGTCCATGCGCAGCACCGAGGTGCGCAGGTTGTAGGTCATGCCCGGGAAGATGTCGATCAGCACCCAGCCGCCGGGCGCCAAGCCGGGCCAGCCGACGCCGCGCGCCTTCTTGCCGTCGTAGGCGTCGTACTTGACCGACATCGAGCCGACGGTGGCGTGCCCGTTCGGATAGCCGGTGTACTTGCGATCGAAGTAGCCGGGCTGGATCATCCCGGTGATGCGATTGAAGTAGTGCATGTAGTCGTGATAGAACTCGCTGTTCGTGTCGTGCCACAGCTTGTAGTTCGTATTCACGAC